>REEJ01000268.1 GCA_007695125.1 Trueperaceae bacterium
CCCGACGGCAGCGTCGAGGCCGTCATCGACTGGAAGAGCGACGTGCGGGCGAGCGCGGAGACGCGCGGGCAGTACCGGGAGCAGGTGCGGAGGTACCAGTGGCTGGTCGGGGCCGGGAAGGGGCTGGTGGTGTATGCGACGGGTGGCGAGGTGGAGGTCACCTGATGCATGCCACCACAAACGAGTAAGCACGTGTTCGCCAGCGCTCGCTCGGGTGGGTGAAGACCAGGGCCCTCTCTTCAGGCATTCGCCTTTCGCGATTCGCGAATCACGAATGCTAGACTGCTCTCATGCTCCGACCCCAAGATCTCGCGGTCGCCGTGGTGCTGGCCCTGCCTGACATGAGCGCCTGGACGTACGCGTCCCTGGCAGTGAGGCTCCAACTGAGCGCATCCGAGGTACATGCGGCCGTCAAGCGCGCCAGCATGGCAGGGCTCGTTCGCGGGCGCGCGGTCGACCGCCGTGCCCTTCTCGAGTTCTTGGAGCATGGGGTGCGGTACGCGTTCTACGCCATTCGAGGAGCGCCCACGCGCGGGGTGCCCACGGGCGTCCTGGCCCCCCCACTCGACGCGCTCATGTCCGCGAAGGAGGGGCCCGTGTGGCCGAGCGCCGACGGCGGCGCACGCGGCTACGCGCTGGAACCGCTCTACCGGACCGCGCCGGCGGCCGCGCGGCGCGACGCGAGCGTGCACGAAGTGCTGGCGTTGGTCGACGCGATCCGCGAGGGCGGAGGCCGCGAACGAGCGTTGGGCATGCGCGAACTGCGCCTACGTCTCGAACGGCCAACGGGGACCAGCGGCGATGGTTGACGCCACGGAGAACCTCGTTCGCGTGGCCCGCGCACTGCGCCGCATCGGTCTCGTCGATGCCGTGTTCGTCGGCGGCGCGACGGTGGCGTCCTACATCACGGACCCGGCGCTCCTTGCCCCTAGGGTCACCTTGGACGTCGACGTCGTCGTCGACGCCGCGACACGGAGCCAGTTCTACCGCATCGAAGCTCGCCTTCGCGAGGCAGGTCACGAACCCGACCCGGATGGTCCGATCGGACGATGGCGCATCGACGGCATCCCGGTCGACCTCACACCAGCGGAGGGTGAGGTCCTGGGATTCACGAACCGCTGGTACCGCCTCTTGGTCGACAGCGCGGTCGTGCGGGAGATCGCCCCGGGACTCGAGGTCCGCATGGCGACACCCACGATGTTCCTGGCGGTCAAACTCGAAGCCCACCGTGACCGCGGCGCGAGCGACCCCTTGATGAGCCAGGACCTGACGGACATCGTGTCCCTCGTCAACGGACGCGCGTCGTTGGTCGCCGAGGTCCGCGACATGCCGTCCGAGCCCCGTGAGTTCGTTCGCTCCAGCCTCCACGAGCTCCTCGCCGACGCCGACATCGCCTTCGTCATCCACGCGCACCTTCCACCAGACGACGCCAGCCAAGGGCGCGCGGACGTCGTCCTCGAGCGGCTGCGCCAGCTGGCCGACGGGTGAGGCGCGCAGGACGAGCGCGCGACCCCCGGCCACGGCACTGGCACCAACGCTGCTGCCTGACACCGTTCCGACGGCAGCCTCCAGCACGGTCTGCGCCGCGAAGTCTTCGTTGGCGGGCCGCGCAACGCTAGTGTCGTCGTCCTCATCACCAGCTCGGTGCCTTCGTGAAGCTGCGCTGCTGATCGCTCAGTGTGGTCGGGACCTGGCTGGCTCATCGGACACCCTCGGATCGGCGTGTAGAGGCTGGCGCACTCCCGCAGGCGGAACCGCCGCTTCTGGTGCGGGTTGAGCACACCGAGCGGCTTCCCGAACTCGGCCTCGACTACCGCGATCGACAGCACGAGGTCCGAGTCGTTGCGCATGACGACCGCGATGTCGTAGAGGCCCGACTCACGGAAGTCGCGTGATGCTCGGATCCGTGAACACGTCGAACTCGTCTCGGCTCGTGGACGAGAACTTCGAGACGATCGCACCCTCGTCTCCCGCCTGGAACCAGTGCAGGACTCCGGGAGCGATCGTGTACTGGTCACCAGGCCTCAACACGATCTCGTGGCGAGCTGTGTAGAAGCGCTCCTAACCGCTCGGGATGCGCGCATGCATGCGCGTGCTCGGCTCGCCCTCGACGTACAGCCAGACGGTGCCGAACCGGCATCGGAACGTCTCCAGCTTGCCGGGATCTCCGCCCACGGGAGGGTGCCGGTGTTCCGGGCACGTCTGCCGGGGGAACATGACCAACTCCTTCGCGCAGTACCGATCGCTTTTCACGTACGTGACCACCTGGAGGCCGGCCTCGTCCAGATTGCCGAGGCCCAGGTCGGTCACCTCGCTCGACGACCCCACCACCCTCCCCCCTACCGCCGAACCCGGCCCGACATCCCGCCTCGACGACGCCTTCGATGACGCCATCGCCGTCGACGACCCCGCCACCATCACCGGCCGCGGCGTCACCCGCGGCCTCCTCCTGCACGCGCTGCTCGAGGAGCTGATCCACGGACTGCTCCCGGCCGACGAGGCCGCACTCCAGGCCCGCGCCGCGACGCTCCTCCCCCGCCTGGCACCGACC
>REEJ01000047.1 GCA_007695125.1 Trueperaceae bacterium
GCTCGCGACGGACGGGGTCGGGGGCGAACGCCGCCGGCTCGAGGCCGTTCGGGACGAACCGCATGCGACCTTCGGGGACGGCGCCCACCGCCACGAAACGGTCGACCGCGGCCTGGCAGACGTTGGTCGACAGCGTCGCCAGGCGGTCGGTGTAGCGGTAGGCCAGCTCCCGCCAGCGCGCCCCTTCGGTCAGGTTGTGCGCCGTGGTGACCAGGACCGGCATCGGCGCCAGGATCCGCGTGAGGCGCGCGAGCAGGTTGGCGTGCACCATGTGGCTGTGCACCACGTCGGGCCGCCACGCGCGCACGGCGCGCGACAGGCGGAGCATGCCGCGCGGGTCGGGCATGCCGCTGCGCATCCTCAGGTTCGTGAAGGCGATGCCGAGTTCGCGCAGGTCGTCCTGATAGGCCTCGGGCGGACGCATGCTGACCACGTGGACGGCGTGGCCACGGCGCGCGAACGAGCGCGCCAGCAGGAACACCTGCGTCTCGGCGCCGCCCCGCATCAGCGTGGTGGTGACGAGCATGATGCGGCGCCGAGGCGCGGCGTGCGCGCTGCGCATGGTTGCGGTGGTGTTCATGATGCCCCCACGGTCTCGAGGTAGCGCTGCGCTATGGCGTCGACGCGGTAGCGCTGGCGCCACGCCTCCGACTGGTCGCCGCGGCCGGCGTCCAGCGCCCGCACGATCGCGTCGCCCATCGCCTCGACGCCTCCGACGGGGACCAGGTACGAGCGGTCGCTCCCGACCACGACCTCGGCCGGGCCGCTCGGGCAGTCCGTCGCGACCGCCGGTGCGCCGAGGGCCATCGCCTGGATCAACGCGTTCGGTAGCCCCTCCCACCGCGACGAGAGGACGAAGGCCCCGGCGCGCCGCATGTACGGGAAGGGGTTCGCCACGAAGCCCGGCAGTTCGACCGCGTCGTGCAGGTCGAGGTCGCGCGCGAGGCCTTCGAGGGCCGCTCGGTCGTCGCCGTCGCCGAGCACCAGCAAGCGGCAGTCGCGCCGCTCGCGCGCCCGCGCGAACGCCCGCAGGAGCACGTCGAACCCCTTCTGCGGCGTCAGGCGCCCGACGCCGAGCACCACCGGCGGAGCGCCCGCGGCGAACCAGGGGTGGTCCAGCGCCTCCATGCCTCCCGTGGTGAGACGCTCGGTGATCACGGGGTTGGGGATCACCGTGACGCGCTCCGACACGAGCGGGACGGTCGCCACGAGGTCGTCCGCGACGCCCTGCGAGACGGCGATCACGGCGTGCGCGCCGGGGTAGAGCCGGCGCATCAGCCACAGCACGGCGCGGCTGCGCGCCGGTCCCGACGCGAGGTCGCGCGAGAGCGTGTTGGCCTCGCGCACGCTGACGCGCGTCCGGCCCGCGAGTCGG
The DNA here is from genome assembly GCA_007695125.1 of Trueperaceae bacterium. Classification (GTDB taxonomy): domain Bacteria; phylum Deinococcota; class Deinococci; order Deinococcales; family Trueperaceae; genus CSSed10-48. Next base: position 1,376 of record REEJ01000047.1, read on the forward strand.
CCGGCGAGCAGTGCCACGACGTTGGCATGCTCCAGGGTCGCGAGCAGGGCCCTCGGCCGCCGTCGGCGCAGGTAGCGCGCGAGCGGCACGACGGCGGTCACGGTCCGCGGCTGGCGCAAGTCGATCACGGTCGCTCCGGCGGGCACCTGGTCCTGGATGGCGCCGTGGCGCGCGGCCAGCACCAGGTCGACGGAGCGACCGTGTGCGAGCGCCGCCGCGATCAGGTCGAGCATCACGCGCTCCGCGCCGCCGCCCGCCAGCGACGGTAGGAACACCGCGAGGTCGGGCGGTGCCGCCGCGCCCGCCGCGAGGCTCATGCGGCGCGCTCCAGCAGGTCGTCGTGCGCCGCCCAGAAGCGCGCCGCTGCGATCGGCATGGCGAACTCGGCCTCGATGCGGGCGCGGCCGAGCGCGCCGAGCCGGGCACGATCCGCTGCTGGACGCGCGACGAGCGACGCGATGGCCTCGCCGAGGGCGCCCGCGTCGCCCGGCGGCACGACCAGGCCCGCCTCGCCGACGAGGTCGCCGACGTCCGAGACGTCGGTCGCGACCACCGGCACGCGCATGGCGTGCGCCTCCAGCACGGCGTTGGGCAGGCCTTCCGTGTCGCTGGGCAGGGCCAGCACGTCGACGGCGGCCAGGAAGGCCGGCACGTCGTCGATCACGCCGAGCAACAGGCAGTGCTCGCGCAGCCAGGGGTCGGCGTCCACCCGCGCGCGGATGGCGGGCATCAACGCGCCGTCGCCGGCCATCGCCACCAGGTCGGGGCGCCGCTCGGGGGGCAGGCCCACGAGCGCGTCGAGCAGCAGGTCCGGTCGCTTCTCCCGGCGGAACATGCCGAGGAAGCCGACGACGGTCGCCTCGACACCGACGCCCCAGGCCGAGCGCAGCGGTGCGACGCGGTCCGGATCGAAGCGGCGCAGGTCGACGCCGTTGCGCACCACGACGATGCGGTCGGCCCGCGCGCCCTCGCGCGCGAGCCGCTGCGCGATCGCCCGGGCGTTCGGCAGGAAGCGCGTCGTCATACGATGCAAGACCGGGTCCAGGCGCCGCTGGACGGTCGACGGTTCGGGGTCGAGCGAGAGGTCCGAGAGCAGCACGTGCGGCACGCCAGCGAGCTTCGCCGCGGCCCGCCCCCACGTGCTCGTCGTCCCCACGAGGAAGGTGTGGAC
>REEJ01000046.1 GCA_007695125.1 Trueperaceae bacterium
CGACGATCGGGCGGCGAGGTTGCTCGAGGCGGTCGAGACCGTCGCCGACATCGACATGGTGGCCCATCGGCGCGCCGTCGTTTCGGCTTTCCTCGACGCCATCGAAACGATGCCCGAGGGTTACCGGGTCGTCGTGCGCGCCGTCGCAGGCGACCAAGCGGCCCGGGATCGCGCGCGAGCACGCCTGGCGAACGTCGAGATGCGCCTTGTTGAAGCGCTGCTTCCCCAAGACGACAGCGTCCTGCAGCTCACCGGACTGGTGTTGGCGCTGCGCGGTGCGGCCGACCACATCGTCACCGGCCACGCCGGGCGCACGGCGCTCGAGCCGGCGTTGCTCGCCTTGGTCGAATCGATCTCGTCGACAACGTGAAGGAGGCTCCAGGCACCGGTCGAATGTGACGGTTGCGTAAGGTGCGTGAGGGCATGGGAGCTAGCATCGTGGCAACGAGGCTGCGTATCCAGGTTCTGGTGCTGCGTCTCGGTCCAGGAGGCTCGCTGTCGTGGATACGCGACCCCCCATCGAACCGTTCGTCGCAGCGGCGCTCGCCGACACGCCCATCGACGTGGCCGGCAAGACGTTGCACACATGGGACGAGGGCGGCGGGCCCGCCCACGCGGAGTCGCGCCTCCGGCGCATCCTGGACGGCGATCAGCGGGCCAGTGCCCTGCCCCTGGCCGTCGTACGGTCCGACGGGGGCGACGTACCGGTAGAGGGCGACCTACTCGTCGTGAGAGACGGCCGCGATCGACCGCGTGCCGTCGTCGAGGTGATCGAGCAGCGCGTGGTTCCGTTCGACCTCGTCGACGAGCACTTCGCTGCCGACTGCGGTGAGGGAGACTTGTCGTTGCGGCAATGGCGAGAGACGCATCGCGCAACCTTCGAGGGCCAGGCGCACCGGGTCGACGCGGCCGATCCAAGGCTGCCCGTGGTCACCATCCGATTCAGACTCGTCTATCCCTGCTTGCTCGGGGCCTGACGTAGCGCTGCGCACCTGCGTCACACCAACGAGGCCGAAGAGCGACCCACGGTGCGGCACGTGTCGCGTAGGCTGTAGCGGGACGTCGACCCGGTCACGTCTGAGAGGAGGCGACTGTGAGCACGCCGCCTGCGTTCATCATCGAGACCGACCGAACGCTCATGATTCCGACCCCGAGCGTTGCGCTCGAGCGTCGCGCCGCGATGGAAGAGTTCGAGATCGACCTGGATGTCGGAGGCGCACCGGTCCCGGTGCGGGTCCCGGCCGGATGGCCTGGCGACGATCTCGCCGGGCTCCCTGATCTGCTCGCGCTGCGCGCGTCGGACAAGAGCGAGCCGTGGAACGCCATGGTGATCGACCGTGTCAGGCTCGAGGCGGTCGGGCAGATCGGTTGCACCGCGCTCCCCGACAACGACGGGCGAGTCGAGGTGCGCTACGCCACCCTCCGAGAACGGCGCGATCGGGGCTTCGCCACCGAGGCCGGCGGTGCGTTCGTCGACTGGCTCCTGTCTCGCCCGGGCGTGACGGCCGTCATCGCCGAGTGCCACGTGCATAACGCCCCTTCGGTACGCGTGCTGGAGAAGACCGGGTTCGAGCCGCTCGACGAGCACGAGGACGAAGAGGGTCGGTTGTTGCGCTGGATCAAGCAGCGTCCCGCCGCCTGAGGCGCGCTCAGGCCGGGAGCCGGCGCGTCCGGACCGTGTCGGTGATGCGCTCCGGGTCGACAGGTCGCATCAGGTGATGACCCTGACCATAGCCGCGGCCCTGCGCACGTAGGAACGCCAACTCGACAGTGGGTCTCGATGCCCTCCGCAATGACGCCGAGGCCGAGGCTGTGGGTGATGCCGAGCACCGCTCGCACCAGCCTGGCAGCGCGCTCGCCGATCGCATCGGTACCGCCACAGTCGAGCGCACGGACGAACGACTGGTCGATGTTCACGTGGTCGACGGGCAGCGCTCCCAGGCGGCTGAGCGACGAGTACGCGGTCACGAAGTCGTCGACCGAGAGCCGCACGCCGAGCGCGCGCATCGCCTCGAGCGTCTCCTCCACGTCGAACGACGACGCCATCAAGGCCGTCTCCGTGACCTCGACCTCCAGCAGCGCTCCCGGTAGCCCATGTCGGGTCAGCGCCATGCGAACGTCGTCGACGACGCCCACGCGATAGAACTCCATGGCCGATAGGTTCACTGCGACCGGCAAGGGATCGATGGCGGCGTCGCGCCAGGCGGCGAGTTGACCCGTCGCCAAGGCCAGCACGCGGTCGCCCACCTCGTGGATCATCCCCGTCGCAGAGGAGACGGGGATGAACTGGTTCGGGCCGACGAGACCCCGCGTCGGGTGCTGCCAGCGGACCAGCGCCTCGAGGCTGGTGATCGTGTCGTCGGCGAGTCGAACGCGCGTCTGGTACGCGAGCACGAACTGATCGGCGCTCAGTGCCTCGCGCAGCTCCAACTCGAGGGTCGGGCGCTCGCTCACCACGTCCGACAGGGAGCTCGTGAAGAACCGTGTCGTGCTCCTCCCCGCCGTCTTGGCGTGATGGAGCGCCGTTTGTG
>REEJ01000233.1 GCA_007695125.1 Trueperaceae bacterium
AACACGCCCCCACCAACGCCTACTCGGGATAATCCCCTACTCGGCATAAGGACCGTCGTGGCCGTTCGAGCGGAGGCAGGAGGCTGGGCGCTCAGGCGAGGTAGGCCCGCAACGCCTCACGAACGATGTCGGACTTGTGGACACCTTCGCGATCAGCACGCTGCTCAAGTAGGTCGGCGAGCTCGTCATCGAGCCGGGCGTTGACCGTGGGCGATGGCCCCTCACCCTGCGCCAGACGCGGACGGCCCCGTCCTGTCGGGCGCACGTGGATCTGGCGGGGCGGATACCCCGCTTCGGCGTCATCGGCGAGGCGTTCCGCAACCTCGTCGGTGACCTTGACGCTCGTGCGTCGCTTCTTGGACTCGCTCATGGCCTGTCCTCCCTCGGGAGGTAGCGCTCATAGGTCTTGCGTAGCCTCATCGCATGGATGGCGACTTCGCCATCCTCGATGTCGTCGACGGTGATGACCTCCAGCATGCGACCCGTGCGGTCGGGGCCGATGTAGAGCACGCCGTCGATCTGGTCGACGTTCGTTTCGACTGGTCCGGCGGCGACCGCGTTGTCGATCGCGTGCCGGATGTCCGGGTCAGCGATCCCATGTCGGCGAGCGCTGTCCCTGATCCATCGGATAAATGTATCACAGTATTGTTCTGCCGGGCTGTCGACGCGACCGCAAGCAAGTGGTTCCTACGGACGTTGTCGCCTGATCGGCTCGCGGCTCAGCTTCGCGGTTCGTTGGTCCGGCACTCGCCCTGCGGTGGGCTGTCTCCGTCGGCTCGACCCTCGTCCAGTGTGCGCAGGAAGGGCTTCATGTCGGTGGCGAGTGCCACGAGGAGTCGCCCGCTCGCGTGGTGAACGGTCCAGAGGAACGGTGCGGCGTCGGTGGAGATGTGATGGATGTCGGCGACGTCGATCGACCCTTGCCGGAAGGCCCCGAACCAGCGCACCTGGCCGTCGCCTGTGAGTTCCAGCCGGAGCGTGAACGCGAACCCGATCCAGTACGTCACCCACGCGAACACCGCGGCGCCAAGCAGTTGGCCGAGCCAGCCGATCGAAGGTCCGGACTCCACGAATCCCAGAGCCTCGGCGACGAGCATGAACGGCCAGACACCGGCGAGCACGGCCACCGTCACACGCTGGTTCCACAGCCAGAACCGGCCACCCTGCGGAGCGCTGGCGACAACGTCGCGCTGACGGCTCATGCCCGGCTCGAAACGTCGACCCGCCGAGCATCATCGCGGCAGCCGCAGCGCACGACCGGGCTGAGCAGAAGCCACGCCGCGGCATGGCGACGACGCGCGGAGAGAACGCCGTCACGCTCGCCGTGCAGATCGACCCGCGTGTGGAGCTCTCCCCGTTCCGATCGGCATCGCGAACGCGACCCTCCTCCAGCGTACGTCGAGGCCCCACCCGCGGGCACGCCGGCGCGACGGATCTGCCACCACTTCCCGGCAGGTGGCGCCAGCAGGCGACATGCGGCGGCTCGGAGGAAACGGTTGCCGTGCCGCACTTCATGCTGCACCATGTGTCGCATGGACACACTGAACCGAAAGACCATCAACTTCGACCACGCCGACACCTCGGTGGTCGCGCCCTTCCTCGATGAGGGTTCCGCGGAGCATGCGGCGTTGGAGCGGATCGCCGGCGAACGGCTCGCGTCCGACTCGGCCGAGCTCCGTGCGCTCGTGCTGCTCGGGGTGGGCCGTGTCCGCGAGGCGCTGCTCGAGGACGCCTACAACGACGCGGTGGATGCGGGCGACTTCGACGACACCCGCACGTTCGTTGAGCAGACCACCAGCGCCCGGCGGCGTCGGCGTGCGTCCGCGTGAGCGCCGCGAACGAGCTGCTGCGCGGCAGCGTCTGGTCGTTCCGCTACCTCGACGACGATGAGCCCAAGCCGGTGGTCATCGTGTCCAACGACGGCCGCAACCGGTCACGCTTCGAGTGGGTCCACGTCGTTCGCATCACGACACGACCGAAGCGGCCGCTGCCGACCATCGTGGAACTCAGCGACCGCGACGCTCCACTCACGGGGCGAGCGATGGCCGACGAACTCGAACTGGTCCACAAGGCCGACCTCGAGGATCGCCGCGGCATGCTCAGCCCACCCACGATGACCGCGATCGACAACGCCTTGCGCGACGTCCTCGCACTGCACTGACTGGCTCGGCTGAAACACGCAACACGCCACGCGTGGCGATCTCCCAGGCACGATGGGAACCGTTCCCGAACGTCGCTGCAACCGCCGTGTTTGCTATGTGCGGAGTCATTCCGTAGGTCAACCGCGCAGAGTCACGGTGATGGCGTCGGCCGGTGGGTGGCACCGACGGGTGCGTTCCCGCCCGGATCGCAGGGGCTAGCGTGCTGTCCGTTCGGATGGTGAGCACGATCGGCGTCCAGAAGAGCCGTCGGAGGGTCCTGTGGCTGCGACATCGACCGCCAAGCTGCTCGAGCGCAGCGTGGTGGTCGGTCTCGTCGCTGGCGCGGCCCTCGGGGCATGCTTCAT
>REEJ01000208.1 GCA_007695125.1 Trueperaceae bacterium
CCTCGGCAGGATCTTTAAGCCTGGCAGGCCCCTGCTGTCTCCGACGCCAGAGGTGTGTAGCCTCCGCTACGCACCGGGATGCCGTGCTAGAGCGTCACGCGCACGCTCGGCCCCATGGTGGAGCTGAGGTACACGGTCCGCAGGTAGGTGCCCTTGGCGGCGTCGGGCTTGGCGGACTCGACCGCCTGCCGCAGCGCCGCGAGGTTCTCGGTCAGGGCCTCTGGGGTGAAGCTGGCCTTGCCGATCGGCGCGTGCACCACACCGGTCTTGTCGGAACGGAACTCGATCTGACCCGCCTTGAGGGCGCGCACGATCGCGGCGATGTCGATGCCGACGGTGCCCGACTTCGGGTTCGGCAGCATGCCGCGGGGACCGAGCACACGGCCGAGCTTCGAGCCGACCGCCGCCATCATGTCGGGCGTGGCGACGACGGCGTCGAACTCGAACCAGCCGCCGGCGACCTTCTCGATGAGCTCTTGCCCACCGACGTGGTCAGCGCCTGCCGCCTCGGCCTCCGTTGCCTTGTCGCCCTGCGTGAACGCCAAGACGCGCACCGTGCGACCGGTGCCGTGCGGCAACGCGACGGTGCCACGGACGTTCTGGTCGGACTTCTTCGGATCGATGCCGAGGCGGAAGTGCGCCTCGATGGTCTCGTCGAACTTCGCCGTGGCCAGCTGGCGCACCAGCGCCGTCGCGTCGCCGACCGGGTAGAGCTTCTGGGGCTCCACTTGGCTGGCGAGCCCGCGGTATCGCTTCCCGTGCTTAGGCATCGCGCGGCACCCCCTCGACCATCACGCCCATCGAGCGCGCGGTGCCCGCGATGATGTGGGCCGCGGCAACCTCGTCGTTGGCGTTGAGGTCGCTCATCTTGGCCTTGCCGAGCTCGAGGCACTGCGCCCACGTCAGCGTGCCGACCTTGTCCTTGTGTGGCACGCCCGAGCCCTTCGGGATGCCGGCGGCCTGCTTGATCAGGTACGACGCCGGCGACGTCTTGGTGATGAAGGTGAAGGAGCGGTCGGCGAAGATGGTGATCTCCACCGGCACGATCGCACCGGCCTGTGAGGCCGTGGCGGCGTTGTACTCCTTGACGAACTGCATGATGTTGGCACCGTGCTGACCGAGCGCGGGGCCGACCGGTGGGGCCGGCGTCGCTGCGCCCGCTTTCAGCTGTAGCTTGACGATGCCGATGACCTTCTTAGCCATGGTGGCGGTACCTCCTCAGCTCCCTCGCCGGTCCGCCACCGGCCGAGGTCCTGGCGCTTCCCGTACCGAACGCGCCGCTAGGCAGCGCGGGGTGGGCATCGATGTGGGTCGCCGCGCTCACGCGCGCACGACGGGTCGCCGCGCTCACGCGCGGACGACCTGGGAGAAGTCGAGTTCGACCGGCGTCTCGCGGCCGAAGATGGAGACGAGCACCTTGAGCGTGCCGCGCTCCGGGTTGACGTCCGAGACGACACCGGTGAAGTCCGCGAACGGTCCGCTCGTGACCTGGACCATGTCTCCGACGGTGAACGACATCTTCACCTTCGGAGCCTCGCGCGTGCCCGTGATGCCGAGCGTGCTGAGCATGCGGGCCTCTTCGTCGGGGCTCAACGGCACCGCGTGGGTGGCCGAGCCGACGAAGCCGGTGACGCCGGGCGTGTAACGAACGACCTCCCACGCCTCGTTGGGCTCGTCGACGTTGTCGCCGAGATCCATCTGCACGAAGATGTAGCCGGGAAAGAGCGTGCGCTTGACGACCTCGTCCTTGTTGGACGAGCCGCGTTCGACGACCTCTTCCTTCGGCACGGCGACTTGGTAGATGTTGTCGGTCGCGCCCAGCGAACGGGCGCGGTTCAAGATGTTCTCGCGCACCTTGTCCTCGTGCCCGACATAGGTGTGGACGGCGTACCACTCGATGCTCATGACGACCTCTCGACCCGCTCGACGCGGCGGACCCGCAGGGACCGCCGGTGACGCAGCACGCCGCTCAGGTGAGCAACCCGATCAGGTTGCCCAGCGTGGTGTCGGCGAACAGCAGGAAGAGTGCCGTGATGACGACGAAGACCAGTGTGGCCTGGGTCGACTGGAGCACCTCTTCGCGGGTCGGCCAGGTGACGCGGGCGAGTTCCGCACGTGAGTTACGCAGGTACTGCAGGAAGCGCTTCACGCTTAGACCTTCACCTCGCGGTGGACCGTGTGCTTACGCTGGTGCGAGCAGTACTTGCGCAGCTCCAGCTTCGCGGTGGTGTTGCGGCGGTTCTTGTGGCTCGCGTAGTTGCGCCGCTTGCACTCGGTGCACTCGAGCAAGAGCCGGATTCGAACGTCACTGGCCATGCTGGCCTCCCAAACTAGGCAATATATCAGAAAGCGGGGCGTTCGTCACGCCGATCCGCGACACGCGGACCGGCCTGGTCGGCCAGCGCCCGTGTGGGCACCAGCCGACCGCGTTCAGGACGGTTCGGGGCTTACTTGGTCACGGCCGTCACGACACCAGCGCCGACCGTCCGACCACCCTCCCGA
>REEJ01000190.1 GCA_007695125.1 Trueperaceae bacterium
CGAACTCGACGGCGTCATGGCCCGCCTGACGCTCGCGGACGAGGTGGCGTACCGCCAACACGCCTCGGCGTCCGCGGGCGCCGGCGCCGGCACCGCGGCGCCCCAGGGCGAGCACGTGATCGACACGCTCGAGCGCGGCGCCAGCGGCGGCGACCCGTGGCTCGACGCGCAGCCCATGAGCGTGGACGGCAGCAACCTGGTGCTGCGGGCGGCGCAGGCGTACCGCACGGCCGCGGCGGCCGCCGGCGTGCGCGTGCCGGCGCTGCGCTGGCAGCTGACCAAGCGCGTACCCATCGCAGCGGGACTGGGAGGCGGCTCGAGCGACGCGGCCACGGTGCTGCGCATGCTGGCCGAACGCTACCCGGCCGGCTGCGACCTGGCGACGCTGGCGGCAGGACTCGGCAGCGACGTGCCCTTCTTCGTGCAGGCTGCCGTGGCCGCGCGGGCACGTGGCCGCGGCGAGCGGCTCGAGCCCGTCGACGTGCCCCCGCAGCCAGTGGTGCTCGTCAACCCGGGTGTCGCCGTGAGCGCCGCCGAGGCGTACGGCTGGTGGTCGCCTGGGCGGTCGCCGGTGGGCGCCACCGCACCGTGGTGGCGCGGCCCCGCGATCGTGAACGACCTCGAGGCGGGCGTGGCCGAGCAGGTACCGCTGGTCGGCGCGCTGCTCGAGCGCATGCGCCTGGTGCACGACGGACCCGTGGCGATGAGCGGATCGGGTGCGACGTGCTTCGCGCTGGCGCGCGACGCCCCGGCGGCGTCGGCGTTGGCCGACCGCCTCCGATCGCACCTCCCCGAGGGCACCTGGATCGCGGCGACCAGCCTGGCGCAGCGTTCGTGAGGCGGGGCCCTCAGACCGGCAGCGTGGTCGGCGCCTCGTGCACCGCGACGGGGGCGTTGCGCTCGGCGCTCTCGTAGGCGGCCATGATCAGCCGCACCGCTTCGAGGCCGTCCTCGCCGCTGCACAGCACCGAGCGCTCACCGGCGACGGCGCTCAAGAACGCGCGGACGTGCCGAGCGTGCGGCGCGTCGCCGGCGAAGCGGTGCTCGCTCACGTCGGTGTCGCCCCATGTCGTGCCCGGCGAGGCGCGGAAGGCGTGGCGCAACACCGGCGTGCCAGAACGGTTGGTGTACTCGAGGGCGCCCTGCGTGCCGTAGATCCAGAAGCCCTCCTCCCAACCGGTCGCGGTCCACGCGACCTCGACCGTGCCGATGGCGCCGCTCACGAAACGCAGGGAGACGTGGGCTGTGTCCTCGAGCTCGCCGGCGAACTTGCGTGTCGCGGTCCGGGCGTACACCTCGTCGACGTCCCCGCCGATGTAGCGAGCCAAGTCCATCAGATGGCAGCCGTTGTCGAGCAGCGTGCCGCCGCCGGAGCTGGCCCGGGTCGCGAACGACGGGCGCACCTCGGCTGCGCCGGCCCAGTCGTGCGCTTGCCGCAGACGCACGTGGGTGACGTCGCCGAGATCGCCGCGCTCGAGGATGCGCTGTGCCAATGCCACGGCGCCGTGGGAGCGGAGCTGATGGTTGACCATCAGGACCACCCCGGCGGCTCGGCAGGCGTCGATCATCGTGCGTCCCTGGTCCAGGTCGAGTGCCAACGGCTTCTCGCACAGCACGTGGACTCCGGCCGCCGCGGCCGCCAGCGTGGCGGGCGCGTGCACCGAGGTCGGAGCGCAGATCGACACGAGGTCGACGTCGCCGTCGGCGAAGAGCGCTCGGAAGTCGCTGTAGGTGCGCTCCACGCCCCACGCCTGCGCGCGCGCGGCGAGGCCGCGCGGGTGTGGATCGACGAGCGCCACGACGTCCGCGCCCGCGGCGAGGTAGCCGGCGTGGTGGGCCTGGGAGATGCCGCCGACCCCGATGATCGCGGCGCGCAGCACCGTCTCGGGCGCCTCGTGCGCGAGCGCCGCCGCGGTCGCGGCGGCGGAGCGTTGCGCGTCGCTCACACGTGTTCCTTGGTCGGGTTGGGCACTGGCTCGTGCGCGGCCACCGGCGGCGACTTCGACGCGTCGACGGTCACCCGGCGCCGGGCCCACTCGCAGGCGTTGGCGACGATGCGGCGCACGTGCGGGTGGTGGTAGGTGGGGTAGGTCTCGTGGCCGGGTCGGAAGTAGACCACGCGGCCGACGCCGCGGCGCCAGGTGCACAAGCTGCGGAACACCTCGCCGCCTTGGAACCACGACAGCATCAGCAACTCGTCGGGCTCGGGGACGTCGAAGCGCTCGCCGTACATCTCTTCCTGGGCCAGCTCGAACATGTCGGGGATGCCCGCCATGATCGGGTGGGCCGGCTGGATGTTCCAGAGCCGCTCCTTCTCGTCGGCCTCGCGCCACGTCAGCGAGCAGTGCGTGCCGAGCACGCGCTTGAACGGCTTCGAGAAATGCGCGGAGTGCAGCACGACCAGCCCCATGCCTGCCAGCACGGCGTGGTGGACCTTCTCGGCCCAGGCGTCCGACACCTCGGCGTGCGCCTTGTGGCCCCACCACACGAGCACGTCGGTGGTCGCGAGGAGCTCGTCGGAGAGGCCGTGATCGGGTGCACGCAGCGTCGCGGTGCGGACCTCGGCCGTGGGGTGGTGCTCGGCCACGGCGCCCGCCAGGGCGCCGTGGATCCCGTCGGGGTAGATGGTGCCGACGACGTCGTGCTCGAGTTCATGCAGGTACTCGTTCCAGACGGTGACGCGCAGTGGTTCCATGGCCCCCAGCGTACCGCGGGGTCTGCGCGCACCGCTCACGTCCGAACTCGCGGCGCGAGGTGCGGCGCGAGGTGTGGCGCGTCAGGCGTCGGCGTACGGCTCTATGCCCACCTCATCGCCCTGCCGTCGCGCCACGACCTTGGTGAGCTCGGCACCGAACAGCACCGTGTGGGCCGAGATGAACACCCACAGCAGCAACACGACGAGCGAACCGGCCGCCCCGTACGCGCTCGCGATCGCGACGTTGGTGACGTAGATGCCGAACGCCCAGCTGCCGAGCACGAACAGCACGGCGGTCACCGCCGCACCGACGAGCACCGCCCGCCGAGGCACGGTGGCGTTCGGCAGGAGCGTGAACACCACGCCGAACGTGGCGGCCAGCAGAGCGAGGGCGACGAGCCGGTTGAGCCACGCGAGGATCACGCCGCCGCCCCACAGCTGCTCGGCCGCGCCCGAGATCGCTGCGCTGACGTAGGTCGACAGGAAGACGGCGAGCAGCATGAGCAGGCCGATCACCGCGATGAGTCCGAGCGAGCGGACGCGTTGCATGACGACGTGCTTGGCGCTGCCGAGCGTGGAGCTCGCCTCGGGCTGCACGCCCCACATGATGTTCAGCACGCGCTCGAGTTGGGCGAACAGCGTCGTCGCCGCCACCAGCAGCGCGATGCCGCCGACGACGGCCGCCAGGGTGCCGCCGCCACGTTCCGCCTGACCCTTGATCATGCTGTCGATCAGCTCCGCGCCGCTCGACCCGAACAGGTTGCGCACCTCGTCCATGAGGGCGGTCTGGGCATCGCCGGCGCCCACGAAGACCAGGGCCGAGGTCAGGACGAGCAGGAGCGGCGCCAGCGAGAAGACGCTGAAGTAGGCCAGCGCGGCGGCGAGCAGCGGTGCGTTGTCCTTGCCGTACTCGCCGAGGGTCTCCTTGATGATCGCGATCACGATGCCCCGCGCGCCTCAGGCGGCGTGGCGCGCCGCCGTGTCGACGGAGAAGCGCAGCGTGTAGTTGTCGAGGGTGCTCGGCATCCGCGTCGAGGCCGCGATCCTCGTCGGCTGCTGTTCGCGGTAGCGTCCGCCGCGGAGCAGGGCGGCCAGCATGCTGCTCGTGAGCAGCAGCACGAGGTCTTCACCCGGGCAGCGCACGGGGCCCGCGCTGAACGGGACGAACGGCCACGCCTCGGCGGCTCCGCCGGGCTCCCACACCTCGGGAGCGAAGCGATGCGCGAAGGGGAGATGGCGGTCGTCACGATGGAAGAACGGCGCGTAGATGAGGATGCCCGTATCGGCCGGCAGCACGCCGGTGTCCCACTGCGTGTCGGAGCGAGACTGCCGCAGCAGCATGGGGGTGGTGGGCCACAGGCGGAGGGACTCCAGCACGCAGCGGCGCAGGAAGGGCAGCGTCGGGTCGTCGCCAGCGGCCTCGGCGCGGGCCCGCTCCTCGTGCTCGGGATGCGCCGCGAGCAGCGCGAGGGTCCGGAACGTGGTCATGCCCGCCGGGTCCGCGGCGAACATCCAGTGTGGTGGTTGGTGGTCGGGTGCGGTCCGCGGCGTGGTCGGGGTGCGCGCCATGATCGCGGCGAGGCTCTCGGGCTCTGGGTCGTCGAGGTACTGGTTCAGGCGCGCCAGGAAGCGATCGCGGAGCTCGTGGCGGATCGGCTGCATGAACGCCAGGTTGGCGTACGCGCGTAGGCGCTCGTGGAGTCGGGTGAAGGCCCGGTCGTCGCGCGCGGCGTCGCCGAGCACGACGCGGCGGACCACGCAGAACCAGGCGTCGCCGAACACCTCCCAGTCGAGCGTGTTGCCGCGGCGGGCGCGCGCGAGCACGGCGCCGGCCTCCTCCTCCACGACGGTGCGGAAGCGCTCCGCGAGCCGGTGCATGGGGCAGCCCGTGTCGAGCACCGCCTCGTTGAAGCGGCGGCGGTCGATTCGATCCTCGCCGCGTGAGATCAACACCGTGTCCGGGTTGAAGTGCGACAGGGCGGCGCGCTTCTCGCTGCTGTCGGCAGCGAAGGGTTCGGGAGACTCGTCCAACACGCGCCGGACGTCGGCGGCCGCCAGGAGCACCGCCTGCTTGCGCGCAGGGATCCGCATGAGCAACGGGCCGTCGCCGTAGTGCTGATGGAGCCGTTGCATGCGCCTCACGGCTCGTCCGACGAGGTCGTGACGCTCGGCGATGCCGACGACCCGGCGGCGCCGGATGATGGGACCCTTCGCGAGGGTCGGCACGATGACGTCGCCGATGAGGGCGAGCGTGCCCGAGACGCTCGCCACGGGTACGGTTCCGGTGGCGGAGGCGTTCATCGGTGCGGCGGCGGGCTGAGCCCGGGAGCTCGAGTCGGATCGCGTCGCGCCATCAGCCGGTCACCGCGCCCTCGGAGGCCGAGCCCACCAGCTTCGCGTACTTCCACAAGACGCCGCTGGTGTAGCGCGGCGCGGGCGGCCGCCAGGCGGCGCGCCGCTCGTCGAACTCGGCGTCGGAGAGCGCCACCTCGATCAGGTTGCGCCCCGCGTCGATGGTGATGACGTCGCCTTCGTGCAGCAGCGCGATCGGCCCGCCGACGGCGGCCTCGGGGGCCACGTGGCCCACGACCAGCCCGTACGTGCCGCCCGAGAAGCGGCCGTCGGTGATCAGGGCGACGGAGTCGGCCAGGCCGCGGCCGATGATCGCGCTGGTGGGCGAGAGCATCTCGCGCATGCCGGGGCCGCCCTTGGGCCCCTCGTAGCGGATCACCACCACGTCGCCGGGGCGGATCTGGTCGGCCAGGATGGCCGCCATGGCGTCCTCTTCGGACTCGAACAGTCGTGCCGGCCCGGTGATGTTGGTCTGCTTCAGGCCCGAGATCTTCGCCACGCCCCCCTCGGGCGCGAGGTTGCCGCGCAACACCGCGAGGTGGCCCTGCGCGTAGACGGGCGCGTCGAACGGGCGCACCACGCTCTGCAGCTCCGGCGGCGTGCCGTCGACGTCGGCCAGGTTCTCGGCCATGGTGCGGCCCGTGACGGTCATGCAGTCGCCGTGCAGCAGCCCGTGGTCGAGCAGCATCCGCATCACCAACGGCACGCCGCCCACGTCGTGCAGGTCGGTCGCAACGTAGCGGCCTGACGGCTTGAGGTCGCACAGGACCGGGGTCTTGCGGCGGATCGTCTCGAAGTCGTCGATCGACAGCGGCACGCCGGCCGCCTGCGCGATCGCGAGCAGGTGCAGCACCGCGTTGGTGGAGCCGCCCAGCGCCATCACGGTCGTGATGGCGTTCTCGAACGCCTCGCGCGTGAGGATCGCCGACGGGCGCAGGTCGCTCTCGATGCAGCGCAGCAGCGCCGTGCCCGAAGTGGCCGATGAGTCGCGCTTCTCGGCGTCCTCCGCGGCCATGGTCGACGAACCGGGCAGCGACAGGCCGAGCGCCTCGATGGCCGACGACATGGTGTTGGCGGTGTACATGCCGCCGCACGAGCCGGAGCCGGGGCAGGCGTGCTGCTCGACCGCGCGGAACGTCTCGAGCGGGATCCGTCCGGCGGCGTACTGGCCCACCGCCTCGAAGACGCTGACGATCGTCAGGTCCTCGCCATCGAGCTTCCCGGGCTTGATCGTGCCGCCGTACACGAACACGCTGGGGATGTCGAGCCGGGCGATCGCGATGAGCGCGCCGGGCATGTTCTTGTCGCAGCCGCCCACGGCCAGCACGCCGTCCATGCTCTGGCCCCGGCAGACCGTCTCGATGCTGTCGGCGATCACCTCGCGCGACACCAGCGAGCACTTCATGCCCTCGGTGCCCATCGAGATGCCGTCGCTGATGGTGATGGTGCCGAAGCGCTGCGGCATCCCGCCGGCCGCGCGGATCGCCACCTCGGCGGCGTCGGAGAGCGTGCCGAGACCGCTGTTGCAGGGCGTGATCGTGCTGTGCCCATCGGCGACGCCCACGATGGGCTTGACGAAGTCGTCGTCGCCGAAGCCGACGGCGCGCAGCATGGCGCGGTTCGGGGCGCGCTGGTCGCCCTGCGTGACGACGCGGCTGCGACGGTTGAGGGGTGGCGTGGCGGGGTCGCTCATGGGGTCACTCCAACGCGGCGGTGGTCTCGCTGGCGCGGCGCGCCGCGGGGCACCGGGCCGTTCCTTGGTCGTCCGAGTCTACCCGCGCCAGGCGCGCAAGCGGCGGCAGGCCTCGTCGATCGCGTCCTCACCCTTGCAGAAGGCGAAGCGCAGTCGGCCCTCGGCGACGTGGCGGGTGGCGGCGTCGGTGAACGGCGTCATGGGGATCGCGACCACGCCGGCCTCGCGCGGCAGCCGCAGCGCGAGCGCGTCGGCGCCTTCGTCGACGAGCGCGCGCGCGTCGGCGACCAGGAAGTAGCCGCCGTCGGCGCGGCTCACCGCGAAGCCGGCCGCGGTGAGGCCCTCGTGGAGCGCGTCGCGGCGCGAGCGGTAGCGCTCGCGCTGCTCCTCGAGGCGCGCGCCGCCGGCGAGCAGGTCGTCTCTCAGGATGCTCGCCACGGCGTGCTGCAGCGGCGTCGCCACCGCGAAGGGGATCCACTGGTGGGCGGCGCGCACGGCCGCGATCAGCTCCGTCGGGCCGGTCACCCAGCCGACCTTCCAGCCCGTGACCGCGTACGACTTGCCGACCGACGAGACCGTGAGCGTCCGCTCCCACGCCCCGGGGCGCGAGGCGGCCGGGGTGAACGGGACGAACGACAGGTGCTCGTACACCTCGTCGCTGACCACCACGGCGTCGGCGCTCGCGGCGGCGGCGACCACGGCGTCGAGGTCGGCCTCGTCCATGACGGCGCCGGTGGGGTTGTGGGGCGTGGTGATCACGATCGCCTTGGTGCGCGGCGTGACGGCGGCAGCGAGCGCCGCGCGGTCGAGCCGCCAGGCGCCCGCGTCCTCGCGCATGGCGACACCGACCACGTGGCCGCCGGCCATCGTGACCATGGCGGGGTAGGCGTCGTACCAGGGCGCCAGGAGCACGACCTCGTCGCCCGGGTCGACGAGCGCTTGCATGGTGGCGAACAGCCCCTCGGTCGCGCCGACGGTGACCTGCACCTCGCGCACCGGATCGAGCGAGCGACCCAGACGCGCCCCGATGGCCGTCGCCAGCGCCTCGTTCAGCGCCGGCACGCCCGGCAGCGGCGCGTACTGCTGTGGCCCCGCCACCGCCGCCTGGAGCGCCCGCTGCACCAGCGGGTCCGGCGGGTCGTCGGGGAAGCCCTGACCGAGGTTCACGGCCCCGGTCTCGAGCGCCAGCCGCGAGTACGTCGCGAAGACCGTCTCCTCGAACTCGGTCACGCGGCTCGCGGCGCGGGGGTCGAGGGCGGTGGCCACCGCGCGGCTCAGGCCGGGGCGGCCGGAGCCGCCGGGGCTGCGATCTCGCGCGGCAGCGCTTCGATCACGGCGTCCGTGAAGGCCGCGGTCGCGCGGCTGCCACCGAGGTCGCGGGTGGGGTCGTCCGCCAGGGCGGTGCGCACGGCCGTCTCGAGGGCGTCGGCCGCGGCGCCCTCGCCGAGGCCGTGCCGCAGCATCAGGGCGGCGGAGAGCATGGTGCCGACGGGGTTCGCGATCCCCTGGCCGGCGATGTCCGGCGCGCTGCCGTGGATGGGCTCGAAGAGCCCGACGTCGCCGCCGAGGCTCGCGGACGGCAGCAGCCCGAGCGAACCGGGGATGACGGCCGCGAGGTCGGAGAGGATGTCGCCGAAGAGGTTCGCCGTCACGATCACGTCGAAGCTCGCGGGCTGACGAACGATCTGCATGGCGGCGTTGTCGACGTAGAGGTGGTCGAGCGCGACGTCCGGGTACTCGTCCTCGTGCACCTTGATCACCACGTCGCGCCAGAACTGCGAGACGTCGAGGACGTTGGCCTTGTCGACGCTGGTCACGCGGCCGCCGCGCTGCCTGGCGGCCTCGAACGCGACGCGCGCGATGCGCTCGACCTCGAAGCGCTCGTAGACGTCGGTCGAGACGCCCCGCTCGGGCGTGTTCTGCGACGGCTTGCCGAAGTAGATCCCGCCGGTCAGCTCACGCACGATCAGCATGTCGGTGCCGCTGGCGACCTCGGCCTTGAGCGGCGACAGGTGCTCGAGGCCGGGGAAGACGGTCACGGGCCGCAGGTTCGCGAACACGCCCAGGTGCTTGCGCAGGCCGAGGATGCCGCTCTCGATGCGCAGCTCGCGGGGCAGACGGTTCCAGGGGTGGTCGCCCACCGGGCCGCCGACCGAGCCCATCAACACCGCGTCGCTGGCGGAGCAGGCGGCCTTGGTGGCTTCCGGCAGCGGGTGGCCGTGCGCGTCGTACGCGCCGCCGCCGAAGGGGAGGGGCGTGAGTTCGAGCACCATGCCGGCCCGCGGCGCGAGGGCCTCGAGCGTCGCCACGGTGGCGTCGATGACCTCCGGGCCGATGAAGTCGCCCGGCAGGACGGCGACGCGGTGCGTCGTCACGGCCCTCATCGCGCCGCTCCACTGGCGCGCACGTAGGGGAGTGCGTCGGCCACGGCGCCGATGGCAGCGTCGGCGCCGAGCAGCTCGGCCAGCGGGTCGTAGCTGCCCTTGACGAGCGCGCTGCGCGCGGTGTCGGGCAGGTGGCCCCGGTAGGTGCGACTCGCGACGGTGACGCTCGCCTCGTCCACGTCGATCGTGAGCTCGGCCGTGGCGTCGGCGTCGACGGCGGCCTGCACCGCCGCCAGGTCGGCGTCGCCCAGCGCGAGGCAGACCATGCCGAGGGTGGTGGCGTTGCCGAAGAAGATCTCGGCGAAGCTGCCCGCGATCACGGCGCGGAAGCCCGCCCGGGCGAGCGCCTGGGGCGCGTGCTCACGCGAGCTGCCGCAGCCGAAGTTGCGACCCGAGACCATCACCGTGGCGCCGGCGCGCTCGGGCGCGTCGAGCGGGTGCCCGGTCGGTCGGCCGTCCTCGTCGAAGCGCACGTCGACGAACAGGCCCTCGGCCAGGTCGTCGAAGGTGACGCAGCGCAAGAAGCGGGCCGGGATGATGCGGTCGGTGTCGATGTCGTCGCCGTGGACGACGACGCCGCGGCCGACGACCGTGCGGACGCTTTCGATGGCGGCCATCAGGCGCTCACCGCCTCGGCCGCGCCGAAGACCTCGCGGGCGTCGGCGACCACGCCCGTGACGGCCGCCGCGGCGACCATCACCGGGCTCATCAGCACCGTGCGGCCCGTCGCGGAGCCCTGACGCCCTTTGAAGTTGCGGTTGCTGCTGCTCGCGCACAACTGGTCGCCGACGAGCTTGTCGGGGTTCATCGCCAGGCACATCGAGCAGCCGGCGGCGCGCCACTCGAAGCCGGCGTCGATCAGCACGCGGTCGATGCCCTCGCGCTCGCAGGCCTCCTTGACGAGCGTGGAGCCCGGAACGGCGATCGCCTGCACCCCCGGCGCGACGCGGCGTCCGCGCAGCACGGCGGCGACCTCGCGGAAGTCCGAGAGCCGGGCGTTCGTGCACGACCCCAGGAAGGCGACGTCGACCTTGGTGCCGCGGATCGGGGCGCCGCCCTGCAGCTTCATGTGCGCGAGCGCCTCGAGCACGCCTGCGCGCTCCTCGGGGCGCACGCGGTCGGGGTGCGGGACGTCTTCGAAGATCGCGATCGCCTGGCCCGGGTTGATGCCCCACGTGACCGTCGGGGCGATGTCGGCGGCGTCGATGACGACGACGTCGTCGTAGCGCGCGCCGTCGTCGCTCGCGAGGGCGCGCCAGCGCTCCACGGCGGCCTCCCACTCGGTGCCCTTCGGGGCGTAGGGGCGGCCCTCCAGGTAGTCGATGGTGGTCTGGTCGGGGTTGACGTAGCCGCAGCGCGCGCCCCCCTCGATCGACATGTTGCAGACCGTCATCCGCTCCTCCATGCTCATGCGGTCGAAGGCATCGCCGGCGTACTCGTAGGCGTAGCCGATCCCGCCGTTCACGCCGAGGGTGCGGATGATGTGCAAGATGACGTCCTTGGCGTAGACGCCGGGTGGCAGCGTGCCGTTGACCTCGATCCGGCGCACCTTGGGCCGGCTCATCGCCAGGGTCTGCGTCGCGAGCACGTCGCGCACCTGGCTGGTGCCGATGCCGAAGGCGATGGCGCCGAACGCGCCGTGGGTGCTGGTGTGCGAATCGCCGCAGGCGATGGTGCTGCCGGGCTGGGTGATGCCCTGCTCAGGACCGACCATGTGCACGATCCCCTGCAGCCCCGAGTGGAGGTCGAAGTAGGTGATGCCGTGGCGCTCGCAGTTGGCGCGGAGCGCTTTGATCATCTGATCGGCGAGCTCGTCGGCGAACGGCTCCTCGCGCACGTCGGTGGGGACGATGTGGTCGACGGTGGCGAAGGTCCGCTCGGGCATGCGCACCGCGAGACCGAGGTCGTCGAGCATGCCGAAGGCCTGCGGACTGGTCACCTCGTGGATCAGGTGGGTGCCGATGAAGAGTTGGGTCTGGCCGTTCTCGAGGGTGCGCACGGTGTGCGCGTCCCAGACCTTGTCGAAGAGCGTGCGGGGTGGCATGGTGTGGATCCTTCCGGTGTCGTGAGGCGAACCCTGATGCTGCATGACGAAACCCCCGGGCGACGAGCGTCCCGGGGGCCGATTGGCGATGCGTGGCGGTTCGGTCGGGCCTCGGCCCGAGCGGGAGCACGCTAGCGCTGCGGCCCCGAACGTAGACCGATCGTCGTCCGCGCCGCGATGACGCGGAGCCGACGACGCATCCGTACAGGTGCGGTGCGCCTCACCATGCTCGTGAGTCTACGTGGGCGCCGACGCGCGGTCAACGGGGCCCGCCACACCGCGGCGACAACGCGTCGGGGGCCTGCAAACTGCGCCACGGGATTCCGACCGCGGCGCCGGTGCCAGCGCTCAGCCGCGTCCCGTGCGTCCGAACGGCGCGCCAGCGGCCGGGCGGCCGACCGTCGTGCCGGCTCGCGGGCCGACGTCGGGACCGCGCGCGGGCTTCTGGCCGCCCTCGCTCGCGGCCGACACACCGCCGGATGTCACGAGGCGCTCGAACTCCTTGGGGTCGACCGAGCGCGACAGCCCCATGTCGAACGAGATGAGCCGCTTCAGGTGCAGCTCCGCCAGGCACGAGTCCATCGTGATCATGCCCACCTGGCCGCCCATCTGGATCTGCGACAGGATCTGGTGCGTCTTGCCCTCGCGGATCAGGTTGCGGACGGCGGCGTTGGCGAGCAACAGCTCGTACGCCAACACGCGCCCGTCACCGTTGGTGCGGGGCATCAGCTGCTGCGTGAAGATCGCCTGCAGGTTGTTGGCGAGCTGCACGCGCACCTGCTCCTGCTGGGCCTCGGGGAAGACGTCGATGATGCGGTCGACGGCCTCGGCCGCGGAGTTCGTGTGCAGCGTGCCCATGACCAGGTGGCCGGTCTCGGCCGCGGTCACCGCGGCGCCGATGGTCTCGTGGTCGCGCATCTCGCCGACCAGGATGACGTCCGGCGCCTGACGCAACACCGAGCGCAGCGCCGCGTGGAAGCCGGAGGTGTCCTCACCGATCTCGCGCTGGTTGATGATGCTGCGCTTGTGCGTGTGGAAGAACTCGATCGGGTCCTCGACGGTCACGACGTGCTTGGCGGACTCCCCGTTGATCAGGTCGATCATGGTCGCCAGGGTCGTCGACTTGCCCGAACCCGTCGGTCCCGTGACGAGCACCAGACCGCGCGGCAGGCGGGCGATGTCGATCAGTTCCTTCGGCACGCCGAGCTGCTCGAACGACACGACCTCCTCCGAGATCGTCCGCATGACGCCGCCCACCGAGCCGCGCTGCTGGAAGCAGTTGACCCGGAAGCGGCCCTGGCCCGAGAGGCTGAACGAGAAGTCGAGGTCCTTGCGCTCCTCGAAGTTGCGCTGCTTCTTCTCGTCCATCATCGAGTACATCAGGCGCCGCGTGAGCGTCGGCGTCAGCTTGTCGTGCTCGGTCGGGCGCCACTCGCCGTCGACCTTCAGCATCGGAGGTAGCCCGACGGTGAGGACCAGGTCGGAGGCCCGGCGCTCCATGGCCAAGCGGAGGAGGTCGACGATGTCGACTTGCTGCTGGGTCGCTCGGATCTGATCGGACACGCTGGCTCCTTCGTTCGCCGGTTCAGTCGGCGGTGCGGGCGAGTACCTCTTCGAGCGTCGTAATGCCTTCGAACGCTTTGAACACGCCGTCATGCCGCAGCGTCTTCATGCCGTTCGCGACCGCGAGGTCGCGAATCTCGAGCGCCGAGGCCTCGCGCACGATGGCGTTCTCCATCGTGTCGTCCACGATCAGCAGCTCATGGATAGCGTAGCGCCCGTTGTAGCCGCTACCGCCGCATTTCTCACATCCGACCCCGCGGAACAGCTTGCGGCCGCGGATCTCCGCGTCGTTCATCCCGAGCCGGCGCAGCACGTTCTCCTCGGGCGTGTACTCGACCCGGCACTCCTTGCACACCTTCCGCACCAGCCGCTGCGCGAGCACGCCGATGAGCGAGGCCGAGACGTTGAACGGTTCGATCCCCATCTCGGTGAGGCGCACCACCGCGCCCGCGGCGTCGTTCGTGTGCAGCGTGGCGATCAGCAGGTGGCCGGTGAGCGCGGCCTCCATCGAGATCTTGGCGGTCTCGTGGTCGCGGATCTCGCCGACCATGATGATGTCGGGGTCCTGGCGCA
>REEJ01000101.1 GCA_007695125.1 Trueperaceae bacterium
GGGGTGGGGGGCGGCGGCGCGCGCGGGGCCACCACGGGGAGCGATCGTCGACGGTCGCGGCCCATCCCGACGACACGCAGCGCCTGCTCCGAACGGCCGTCCGGGCGGGGCTCCGCGAGCCGGTGGAGGTGTCGTCACCAACGTCTACGCACGTCCTGATCGACGTGCCGACCGACGTCCAGCACCTGAAGCGCGACACGCCCGAGACCGCCAAGGCGTGGCGCTTGGCAGTGCGCCAGGCCCTGACGGCCGCGTTCGCCGCCGGCTACCGGGCCGTGGACGTGCTGCACGGCGAAGAGGACGGCGCTCCGGTGGCGTGGTACCACCTCGAGCGCACGCCACCGACCCCGTGAGGCAGCCGGAACCGCGGTGAGCCTCGTGCTGGCGCTGGTCGCTGTCGCCGCGATCGGCGCGTCGGGCAGCCTCGTCACGGCGCACAACGGGGCGATCGGCCAGCGGCTCGGCCCCTGGCGGGCGACGCGCCTGTTCATGACGGTCGGCAGCGTGGTGGGTCTCGCGTGCGTCGTCGCCGTCGAGCGAGTGGCGTTCGACCTGGCGCTGCTGGCTGGCCTGCCGGCCTACGCCCTGCTGCCGGGTGTGCTCAATACCGTCATGGTCGCCTCGATCATCCGGCTCGTTCGGGTGATCGGCACGTTGCAGATGATGGCGAGCGTGTTCACGGGCAGCGTCTGTGTCGGCCTCGTCCTCGACCACATCGGCGCCTTCGACCTGCCGACGATCGCGGTCAGCGGCCCGCGCCTCATGGGCGCAGCGTGTCTGGTGGTCGGCGTCACCCTGCTGGCCCTGCGGCTCGGTCGACGCACGGCGCCGCGAGCCGTTCGGCCGGCGCCCCCGGCCTGGGCGGTGCTGGCCGCGCTGGCGTGCGGCGCCGTGGATGCCGCGGCGGTGGCCATGAACACGACGCTGGCAGCCGCTACCGGCCCGTTCACCGCCACCGTCGCCTTCTTGCTCCCGGGGGCGCTCCTGATGTCGATCGCCCTGCGCGACCGCTCGGTCGAGCGTGCCGCCATGCGACCGAGCGATCTGGTGCCCGGCGTGTGGAACGTCGCAGCGTTGGCGGTGGCGTTGGCCGTGATCCCGACGGTCGGCCTGCACCTGGCGAACGCATCGCGCTTCGCCGCAGCGATCGCCGCCGGCACCGTCGTCGACCACCTCGGCACGTTCGGCGGCGTCCGAATCCAGGTCGACGGGCCACGTCTCGTGGCGGCGGCGCTGCTGGTGGCCGGGGTGGTCGTCTCGCTCCTCTGACCGATGACGCGTCGTGCAGGCAATATGCATAGACATGCGCCCCGTGGCATGACATCACGCTCGCATCTCGTATGATCTACGCAGAACGTGCCGTCCGAACCTGTCGGATGGCAACGTCTCCGCGTGCGTCTTGGAGGTCCCCAGTTGCGCATCACCGACCGTGAGACCGACGGCCTGCTCGTCTTCGTCGCCGCCGAGGTCGCGCGCCGACGACGGCAGCGCGGGCTGCGCCTCAACCACCCCGAGGCCGTGGCGCTCATCACCGCCGAGATCCTCGAGGGCGTCCGCGACGGCCGCAGCGTCGCCGACCTGATGGCCTTCGGTACCACCGTCCTAGGCCGCGACGACGTCATGGACGGCGTCGCCGAGATGATCCCCGAGATCCAGGTCGAGGGCACCTTTCCGGACGGCACCAAGCTGGTGACGGTCCACGACCCGATCCGATGAGGGGGCGTCGATGATCCCAGGAGAGACGATCGTCCGCGCTGGCGACATCGAGCTGGCGCCGGGCCGCGAGCGACGCACGCTCCGCGTCGACAACCGCGGCGACCGGCCCATCCAGGTCGGCTCGCACGCGCACCTGTTCGAGGTGAACCGGGCGCTCGCCTTCGAGCGCGAGCGCGCCTACGGCTTCCGGCTCGACATCGCCGCCGGCACCGCCGTGCGCTTCGAGCCCGGCGAGGGGCGCGAGGTCGAGGTCGTCGCGCTGGCGGGGGAGCGCCGCGCGTTCGGCCTCGCCGGGCTCGTGTCGGGCTCGCTCGACGAGCGCCGCGAGGCCGCGTTCGCCGCCGCCCGCGAGCGCGGTTACCTCGAGCCGCCCGGCGCTGGCGCCGACGACAGCGTCGACAACCCCGGCGGCGCGGGCTCCGACGGCGAGGCGAGCGCATGAGGATGACGCGCGTCGAACACGCCGGGCTCTACGGGCCCACGACCGGCGACCGCGTCCGGCTGGGCGACACCGATCTGCTCGTCGAGGTCGAAGCCGACCTCACCAACCCCGGCGACGAGGTCGTCTTCGGCGGTGGCAAGGTGATCCGCGACGGCCAGGGCCAGTCGCAGCGCACGCGCGCCGAGGGCACGCCCGACCTGGTGATCACCAACGCCCTCGTCCTCGACCACTGGGGGATCGTGAAGGCCGACGTGGGCGTGAAGGACGGTCGCATCGTCGGCATCGGCGCCGCCGGCAACCCCGACGTCATGGACGGGGTCCACCCGGCGCTCGCCATCGGGCCCGGCACCGAGATCGTCGCCGGCGAGGGCAAGCTCCTCACCGCCGGCGGGGTCGACGCCCACATCCACTGGATCAGCCCCCAACAGGCCTGGGAGGCGCTCACGAGCGGGATCACCACCATGCTCGGCGGCGGCACCGGGCCGGCCGAGGGCACCAAGGCCACGACCGTCACGCCCGGTCCCTGGTACCTGCACCGGATGCTCGAGGCGGCCGAGGGTCTGCCCGTCAACGTCGGCTTCCTCGGCAAGGGCAACGCGTCGCGACCCGACGCGCTCGAAGAGCAGATCCGCGCCGGCGCGATCGGACTGAAGCTGCACGAGGACTGGGGCACCACGCCTTCGTCGATCGACACGGCCCTCGGCGTTGCCGAGGCCTTCGACGTCCAGGTGGCGATCCACACCGACACGCTCAACGAGTCGGGCTTCGTCGAGGACACGCTGGCGGCGTTGCGTGGTCGGACGATCCACACCTACCACTCCGAAGGCGCCGGCGGCGGCCACGCCCCCGACATCCTGCGCGTGGTCGGCGCACCCAACGTGCTGCCGTCGTCGACCAACCCGACCATGCCCTACACCGTCAACACGCTCGAGGAGCACCTCGACATGCTGATGGTCTGCCACCACCTCAGCCGGCAGGTCCCGGAGGACGTGGCGTTCGCCGAGTCGCGCATCCGGCCCGAGACGATGGCGGCCGAGGACGTGCTGCACGACCTCGGGGCGATCAGCATGATCGCCTCGGACTCGCAGGCCATGGGCCGCGTCACCGAGGTGATCAACCGCACCTGGCAGACCGCCCACCACATGCGTACCCTGCGCGGCGCCCTGCCGGGCGAGCGCCCCGGCGCCGACAACCTGCGCGCCAAGCGCTACGTCGCGAAGTACACGATCAACCCCGCCATCGCCCACGGCATCGCCGAGCACGTCGGCTCGGTCGAGGTCGGCAAGCTGGCCGACCTGGTCCTGTGGCACCCGGCGTTCTTCGGCGTGAAGCCCGACCTGATCGTGAAGGGGGGCCAGATCATGGCGGCGGCGATGGGCGCGCCGAGCGCGTCGATCCCGACCCCCGAGCCGGTGCGCTACCGCCCCATGTTCGGCGCCTTCGGGCGCGCGCCGTCGTCCGCCTGCGTGCACTTCGTGTCGGCCGCCTCGCTCCACGGCGGACTGCCAACGGGCCTGACGCGCGCCACGCTCGCCGTGCGGGGTACGCGCACGGTCACGAAGCGCGACATGGTCCACAACGACGCCCTCCCGCACGTCGAGGTCGACCCCGAGACCTACCGGGTGCGCGTCGACGGCGAGGTCGTCACCTCCGAGCCCGCGCGCACGCTGCCGCTCGCGCAGCGCTACTTCCTCTTCTGATGGCCGCCAACGACGTGCCCGGCGGCGACGCCCGGAGCGTTCGGATCGAGTCGCTCCCCCGGCTCGACGCGGGCGAACGGGCGCGCGTCGAGGTGCCGATGAGCGCGGTCGACCGCCGGCGCGTGCGCCGCCGGCTCGTCACGCCCGACGGCCCGGTGCTCGAGCTCGCCTTGCCCACCGGCAGCGTGCTCGGCGTCGGCCTGGTGTTGCACGTCGACGACGAGCGCGCCTACGTCGTCACGGCGCAGGCCGAGGCGACGCTCGTGGTGCGCCCGCGCGACCTGGCCGAGGCCGCACGCGCCGGCCACCTGATCGGCAACCTGCACCGCGACGTCGAGGTGCTCGCCGACGGCACCCTCGTGACGTTGTACGACGCCCCGCTGGAGGCGCGCCTGCGCGCTGCCGGGCTGGCGGCGACGTACGAGGACCGCCCCTTCTCCGGCCGCGCGCCAGGCGAACACGCCCACTAGCGCACCGAGCACCATGGAGGACCGAGCGTGGCTCACCCTGCTCCAGCTGCACGACAGCGCCTTCCCCATCGGCGCCTTCGCCCACTCCAACGGCCTCGAGCGTTCCGCCGAGCTGGGCATGACGCCCGAGTCGCTCGAGGCCTGGCTCCGTGTCCAGCTGCGGTTGGGGTTCGGACGCCTGGACCTGGCGGCGCTCGCGCTCTCCCATGCGGCGGTGGACGAGCGCGACCTGGCGGACCTGGCCGACACTCTCGACGCGTGGAAGAGCGTCCCGAGCCTGCGCGCCACCAGCCTGGCGCTCGGGCGCCGAACGCTCGCGCTGGCACGCCGCGTGTGGCCCGCCGAGGTCGCGCGGCTGCGGCTCGAGCCCGAACGCTGCCACCACGCGCTGGTGACCGGGCAGTTGGCGCGCGCGCTCGACCTACCGCTGCGTCCCAGCGCGTTGGCGTTCGCCCAAGGCTCCGTCGCGGCGGCGCTGGCCGCGGCCACGCGCTGCCTGCCGCTCGGGCCGGAGCGCGCCCAAGCGCTCCTCGCGGGGCTGCAGGGCGACGTGTCGGACGCCGTGGAACGCGTCCTCGCCGATCCGCGCGGCTCGCTCTGGTCGGCCACGCCTGCGGCCGACCTGCGGGCCGCGGAGCAGCCGCGGATGACATCGCGGATGTTCGAGTCGTGAGCGGGGCGGCGCACCGCAGCGGTGCCGCGCCGGCGGCGGGGGTGACGACGTGCGCCCGGTGAAGGTCGGCGTGGGTGGCCCGGTCGGCTCGGGCAAGACGGCGCTCCTCGACACCCTCTGCCAGCGGCTGCGCGAGCACCTCGAGCTGGCCGTGATCACCAACGACATCTTCACCGACGAGGACGCCGAGTTCCTCACCCGCTCCGGGGCGCTGGCGCCGGAGCGCATCCGGGGCGTGCGGACCGGCGGCTGCCCGCACACGGCGATCCGCGAGGACACCAGCGCCAACCAGGAGGCGATCGACGCCATGACCGCTCGCTTCCCCGAGCTCGACGTCGTCTTCGTCGAATCGGGTGGCGACAACCTCGCGGCCTCGTTCAGCCCCGACCTGGTCGACGTGAGCATCTACGTCGTCGACGTCTCCGGCGGCGACAAGGTGCCGCGCAAGGGCGGGCCCGGCGTCACCCGGAGCGACCTGCTCGTGATCAACAAGACCGACCTCGCGCCGCATGTGGGAGCCGACCTCGGCGTGATGGAGCGCGACGCGAGAGCGCAGCGGGGCGACCGGCCGCAGGTGTTCACCGACCTCAAGCGCGGCGACGGCGTCGACGCCGTGATCGACTGGCTGCTGCACGACGTCCTCTTCGAGGAGCGCCCCCGCTGAGCGGCGCGCTGTCCTTGCGGTTCGCGCCGGGTCCGCACGGCACCCGGCTGACCGAACAGGCTGGTCGTGCGCCCCTGCGGTGCCTCCGGTCGTTCCCGCTGGGCGGCGGCGAGGCCATCGCGCAGGTGGTCCACGTCGGACCAGGGATGATGGCGGGCGACCGGCTCACGTTGACGCTCACGGCGGAAGCGGGCGCACAGGCCGTGGTGGTTGCGCAGAGCGCGACCAAACTGCACGCCATGGACGACGACGCCCATGCCGAGCAGACCGTGCAGGTGCGGGTCGCGGCCGGTGCGAGCCTCGAGTGGCACCCTGGCCTCACCATCCCCTTCGCGCGCGCCGCCTTCGGGCAACGCGTCGAGGTGGACCTGGAGCCGGGTGCGCGCTTCGTGCTGGTCGAGCGGTGGGCCTGTGGGCGGGTCGCGCGCGGCGAGCGCCACGCCTACCGGCGCATCGAGAGCCAGGTGCGGGTCCGGGTGTCGGGACGGCTCGCCTACGCCGACGCGCTGGTGCTCGAGCCCGACCTCGCCGACCTGCCGGGCGTCTTCGAGGCGCACGCCTACCTCGCGGCGGGCGTCGCCTTCGGCGTCTCTGCCGCACCCGACGTCGCGCCGCACGAGGCCACCCCATTCGGCACCGACGTCGCGACCGTGCCGCTCGGTACCGACCGGTGGGCCCTGCGCGCGCTCGGTCACGACGGCGTCGCGCTGCAGCGCGCCGTGACCCGCCGGGTCGACGCGTGGCGCTCCCACGCTGGACGCGCTTCCATCGCGTGGGAGCGCTACGGGTCCTGAACGGACGCCCCGCTCCACCGACCGTGCACGAGCGCTGCGCGTGTACACTCCCCCATGCTGCGGCTCGGAGCGGTCGCCCGCGGCCTCGGCGACGAGGTCCGCGCGATGCACGCAGTGGCGCGGAGCGTGCCCCTGGACACGTGGTTCGCGTTCACGGTCTGGTACCTCCTCCTGGCCAGCGTCGGGCTCCTACCGCTGGGTCCCTTCGCGCTCGCTCTGCACGTGCTCACATGGGCAATCCTCGCGCTCGTGCTGGTCGCTCCGGGTGTGGTCGCGCGGCTGTGGCGGATCGACGACGAGCTCGGGGTCCGTGGCCGCAGCGACCCGACGGTGGTCGGGCACCTGCCCGACGTGATCGCGCTCTTTGCGTTCCCGTTCTACATGCTCTCCCAAGCCGTGCTGTTCTGGCGCCTCGAGCGGCAGTTCCCGGGCAGCCTCGCCGGTGACGGTTGGGGGATGGCATGGCGCTACGCCCTGGACAACCTCCTCCTCACCGAGCTGTTCCTCGACGTCTTCGACGTGTTCCGGCTGACGCTCGCGAGCGACGCCACCTCGCTCCTGGGCGCCGTCGCCGTCTTCACGACACGGGCCATGCTCAGCCTCGGCTTCATCCGGGTCGCCCTGCGCGTGCTGCGCGCCGCGCTCTACCGCGCCAGCGGCGTGGGGCGCGGTGTCGACCACCTGGCCTTGCTGCACGATGCCGTCGAGGATGACGACGTCGCTGGCGCCCGGTTGCACGCGCGCGCGATCGCGGCCGGCATGCACGACACGGTCGTGCTCCTCGCGGAGCGCGTCGACGATCCCGCGCGCACCGCAGACGCATGGCGGTCGTTGCACGCGATCCGCGATTGGGCGATCCCCTATCTCCGTGTCGAAGCAGCGGACGGGCATCCGCGTGGTGAGCGCTTCCGCGCGATCGTCGAGCGGCTCGACGACGAGGACGTCGAGCCGCCGGCGCTCGCGGACCCCAGCCCAAGGCCGCTGTTGCGTGCGGTGCTCGTGGTCACGATCATCGCTGCGCTGGCCGTGCCGCTGGTTGTCGTCGGACCGTGGGGTGTCGCCCTCGCGACGGCGCTCACGGTGGCGGCCGCCTGCGCGTTGGCGTCGCCGCGTGCGCTGCTCGAGGCGGCCGTCGAGCATGGCGTGGTGCCGGTGTTCCCCGTCGAGCGGTTCCGGCACGCGACGGTGGCTTGGGTCGGCGCCACCACGGTCGTGTTCCTCGTGGCCGGTTACGGCCTCATCGTCAACGTCGCGTCGGTCGCGCCGCACGCGTTCGCACCGCGCGGCGCCGTCGGCGCGCCGTCGGCCGCGGCGGTCGGGCAGGTGGTGGATGCACGCGCCGCGAGCGGTTTCGTGGTGGCGAACCTCGCGCGCGTCCAGGTCTTCTTCGGCGCCGCGGACGTCTTCGCGATCGCGCCGCTCCCACTCGAACAGCGCCCCCTTGCGGGCAGCCTCGTCACCCTCGCGCTGCGCACGGGCGTGAACCTGGGCCTGGTGGCGCTCGTGCTCACCCTCCTGTCCGTCGGCGGCGAGCGTCTCGGTCTCGGCGCGCTCGGCGTCAATCACGTGCTCATCGCTGCCCTCGAGGCGCGCCGCGGTGGTCGCTATGCCGCTGACCTCCTAGAGGCGCACGACCTCGAGGTCGCGAAAGGCCTCATGACGGTGCTGGACCAGGCCGAGCACGGAGACCTGCGCATGGCGCTCGCGGCGAGCGGCGCGTACGAGTGGTGCGCCTTCCACGAGAGCGCGGGTGCATGGGCGGTGCTCGAAGCGCACGACGACGCGTGTCGAGTGCGCTCGCAGGCCGCGATCGCCGAGGCGCTCAGTCGACGCGGCGGGCGGGCGGGCATCGCCCCCTTGGTCGACGAGGTCGCCACCGCGTTCGCGCCTCACGACGGTGAGAGCCTGGTCCAGCTCGTGCCTTGGACGGCGGTCGAGGTCTGGTGCCACCTCGCTGCGGTGGACGGCGAGCAGGGGCGGTACCGGGAGGCGTGGCACACCTTGGAGCGCGCATCGGCGGTGTTGACCGCGAGGGGCATCCCGGACGAGTTGGTGGAAGCGTACGGCCACGACGAGACGCACCTCGTGGAGCCCGCTCCAGCGCCGGACGACGTGGAGCGCGCCTGGCGCGAGGCCGAGCTGATCTGGGTGCGCGTCGCCGCGTCCATCGCCATCGCGGCCGCCCAGCGCGACGAGGCGGTGCCCAGCGCGGCGTTGCTGCTCGAGGCACGAACGAGGCTGGCCCCGTTGGCGGAGGCGGACCCGCTGCGATCGCACGGCGACGCGCTGCTGCTCGACGGCATCGCCGCCGCGTGGGAGGGCGCCGAGGCCGCCGTCGCGACGCTCGAGCGGGTGGTTGATGCGCTCGACGAGCTCCCCACGACGCACCCGGCGCACGCGGCGATCGGCGCCGTGGCGAGGCTCGTGGGCGACGTCGTAGAGGAACGCTGTGGCGACGCGCGGCGCGACGTGCGCGCACGCCTCGCTGCGGTCGACGCACGGGCGCCCGGCGCCGGCTCGTTCGATCCGCTCCACTTCGACGAGTTGGTCGGTGTCGCCAGCCTGCTCGTCCGGCTCGCCCCCGGGCCCGCAGCGCTCGCGGGCAGCCACCGCGCGCTCGCGGTCGCCGAGGCCCACGCCGGTGCGCTCACGCCGACGCAACGCTCCGCGCTCGCGCAGATGCTCACCGACGCCGTCTTCGCGGCGCGCGACCTGGAGCGCCACGAGGACGTCGTGTCGCTCGGGCGTGCGCTGCGCCGACGCATCGAGGCCGCGGCCGCCTATCGAGGCGGCACCGATCGCTTCGTCCAGGGCGTCCTGGCGAGTGCCGAGGCGCATGCAGCGGAGGCGCTCGGCGACACGGCCGCCGCGCTCGAGGCCGGTACGGCGGCCCACGACGCGTTCCTGACGCTCAGCACCGACGGCGCCGCCGCGATCGACGAGGCGAACCTCACCTCGCACACAGCGGCGATCGATGCGCTGCTGCGTCGCGTCGGCGACCCGGGTGGCGGGCGACCGAACGCCTGACGTCCGGCGGTCCCGGCGTTGCGACGCGCACCGCCATGCGATGATCACGCACCGATGCCCGCATCCGACCGCGGCGCCCGGACGCGGCGCGCCCACCTCGTCGCCGCCGGCGTCCTCACGCTCGGCCTCGTGGGGGACGCGATGCTGTACGCGGTCCTGCCCGCCTCGGCGGCGACCTACGGGCTGGGTGCGGCCGGTGTGGCGCTGGCGCTCTCCCTCAACCGCTTCGTGCGGTTGCTGCTCAACCCGCTGGCGGCGCGCGCTCTGGCGCGCATCGGTCTGCGGACCGGCACGCTCCTCGGCGCCATCCTGGCGACGGCCTCCACGGCCGCCTACGCACTCGCACCCGGCCTGGTCGCGCTGTTGGTGGCACGTGTCGTCTGGGGCGCCTCGTTCGCGACGCTGCGGCTCACGATGCTCGCCTACGCCACGCTCGACGCCAGGCGCGCCCCACGCCGTCTGGGCAACGCCACCGCCCTGCAAGAACTCGCCCCTGCGGTCCTGCTCGTGCTCGGCACCGCGGCCCTGGGATGGCTCGGCGTGCGCGGCCTGTTCGCGGCCCTCGCCGCCCTGACCCTGGTCTCCGTGCCGCTGGCGCTGGCGCTCCCGGTGGCAGCGGCGCCCGTGCGAGCCGGGCCCTCCACGACCGTGGCGACCGCCGACATGACCGACCAGCGCGCGCCGCCGTGGGGGCCAGGTGGCGTGGCGACCGCCGTCGCGTTCGGCGTCGACGGCATGTTGATGGCGGGCGTCGTGTTGGCGCTGATCGCGCTCGGCTGGAGCCCGCTCGCCGCCGCGCAGACCGGCGGTGCGTTGCTGGCCACCCGGAAGGTCGTCCAGATCGTGGTGTCGGCGCTCGCTGGGCGCGCCGGCGAGCGGCTCGGGGTCGACCGCGCGGTGCGATCGGGCACGCTGGTGACGGCGCTGTCCCTGGCCGTGATGGCGGCCGCTCCGTGGCAGCCACAGCTGCTGCTCGTCGGCGCCGTGGCCGCGATGATCGCGGCCTCGCTGGTGGTGACGCTCATCCCAGCCGTGGTCGCCGGCGGCGGCACACGGTCGCGCCTTGCGCAATTGGCGTGGCTCGCCAACGCGCGCGACCTGGGCGCGGCGCTCGGTGCGGCCGCCGCCCCGCTCGTCCTGATGGGCGCCGCGCACGCCGGCGCCGTGAGCCTGACGTTCGGCCTGGCCGCGGCGCTCGTCCTGGTCGCGCTGTTCGCATGGCGGCGCTCACCGAGACGCGAGGCGTGTACCGAGGGCTGACCCCGCAACCGGTTCCGAACCGCGGAGCGTGGCAACGTAAGCCCTATGGACGAGCACGTGACGCAGACGGTGCGTCCTCGCGACGGCACGGGGGACGGAAGGGTGGAGGGGACGGTGGACGACCGCGACCTCGGCCGCCGTGTGCTCGAGCTGGTGGAGCGCCTCTGCGCAGCCGGGCCTCGGCCTCAGCACAGCGCAGGCCTCGCCCGCACCAGGCGGCTGCTGCGCGACGCGCTCGAGGACGCCAGGGTGGCGCCGTACCACGGCTCCGAGTTCGAGGCGCGCGACGCGAGCGGCGTGGTCAACCTGCTGGGCGTCGTGCCGGGCCGCGAGCGCCACCTGCGACCCCTGCTGCTCGCGACGCACTACGACGGGCCCGCAGCCTCGCCTGGCGCAGGCGACAACGCCGCTGCCGTCGCCCTGATCGTCACCCTCGCACCGCGGCTGGCGGCCACGCGCTTCGACCGCGACGTGGTCGTAGCGCTCCTCGACCGTGGCGACGCCGCACGGCCTCCGGCCCTGCCGCACGGCGCAGATGCGTTCATGCGATCGCACCGCCGCCACGACCTCAAGGCCGCGCTGGTCGTCGACCGCATCGGCCATGCCGTGAACACCGACGTCGGCCCGGCCCTGCTGGCTGTCGGCGTCGAGAGCGAGCCGCGGCTCCCTGGCGTGCTGGCCTCGATCGCCGCGCTCCCTGGTTGGGTCGCCCCGGTCGCTCGGCACCGTCTCGGCGCCGCCTCGGCGGCCGACGTCTTCCGCGCTCACGAGACGCCCTACCTGTGGGTCACGGCCGGCCGCGCCCCGCACCACCGCGGCGGCGACGACCGCCCCGAGCGGCTCGACGAGGCGACCCTGAGCCGCACCCTCGACACCGTCCAGGCATTGCTCGCGGCGCTGGCGCGCACGCGCCTGCCGGGCCCGTACGTCGATCACGACATCGGCGAACTCGAGCGCCGGGCGTGGCAGGCATGGCAACGGCCCGGCCGCGACGGGGACGGTACCTTCGACGCCCTGCGCCTGGCGCTGCCGCGGCTCGAAGCGCCCGGCCTGGGAGCGGTGCCGGACTAGGGCGTGCGCACGCATGGCTGCCAGCAGGCGGCGCATCTCGACCACGGGTTGTGAGCGATCATCGCGAGGTAGGCGCTGAGCGCCTCGTTGCCCTGGCGCCGGACCGCCTGGTCGAGGCGTTGGCCACGACCTCGGAGTAGATCAACGGGCTGTGAGAGCGTCGGTCGTACGTCGGTCGTACGTCGGTAGTGCACCGGTAGCGCGTCGGTAGTGTTCGCTCGTGCAGGGTGCGTCGGTGAGTCCTGACAGAAGGGGGGCACCGACGCACGCGTCCGTTCCGGGAGAGCCCCAACGCTCCCAGCAACGGAAACCACCACGACGACTCCGAAGGAGAACCCATGCGCACGACACGACACCCGACACGACGGTCGACCTGGCTCTGGTTCCTCGTGGCCGCCCTGATCGCAGGGTGCGCTTCGCTGCCCGAGGCATCCATCCCTGACGAGGCGGCACAGCCCGCTGCCGACGAACAAGAGACCCTCGAGGTGCAGGGTCTCACGAGCGCGGACAGCCTCGTGGGCGACGCGTTCAGGTTCCTCGAGCCGTTGGCGTCCAACACCCCGGATCCCGACGAGCTCGACACGACCTTGACGGACTTCCTGAGCGTCGAGGTGTGCCTCGTGGCGAACGACGACTGCACGCTCCTCGCCACGCTCGACGCCGACGGCATCGACTCCGCCCAACTGCGTCTCGAGGACGACGCCTTCTACATGGTGAACTGGACTCCAGGACCCAGCGACATCGAGGTCGGTGCCACCCAACGGATCGCCGTTCTGGTGGCCGGGGCGGAGATCGGCCAGGTGGAGCGGGTCTCGACGAGCCGTGGCGACCTCAGACGGACGCTGCCCATCAGGTTCCATGTCGAAGACCATCCGGTCATCCGGGTACGGGTCCTCAACGAGCAGGGCTTCTCTGCTTCCGAGATCGCTCAGGTCCTCCTCGACGACTTCGGGCTCCCGCCCGAGGAGACCGCGCGGCTGCTCGCCGAGGACCTCGATCCGTTCGGGGCGATCGCCATCGCCGAGGCGCTCGATGACGTGTACGACGTGGCCGCCGAGGAGGCAGCCGCGATCCTGAGGACCGTCGGCTTCGACGCCCGCGACGTCACCAGCGTCCTCGACCAGGTGTACGGCCTCGCGCCCGATCCACTGACCGCCGTACTCGCCTCTGCGGGTTTCGACGCGGGTGAGATCACCGACGCCCTGGACGCCGTGTTGGAGCTCGGTGAGCAGGTGATCGCAGCGGCGCTGCAACTCGCAGGCTTCGGTGTGGACGCGATCACGGGTGCCTTGAGCACGGTCCTGGGTCTGCCGGCCGACGTGATCGCGACGGCCTTGGCGTTCGCCGGCTTCGGAGCAGACGCCATCACCGGCGCCTTGAGCACGGTCCTGGAGTTGCAAGCCGACGTGATCGCGGCTGCGCTCGACGCCGCCGGGTTCGGCATCGACCTGATCGTCGGCGCGCTCGACGGCG
>REEJ01000089.1 GCA_007695125.1 Trueperaceae bacterium
CGGGGCTGCCGACGGGCGCAGCGTAGACGGCGCCGGCGAGTGGTCGCGCCGGCAGGTGGCCCGCGACCAGCGCGACCGTACCGGTCACGGCCGTGACGGGCAGGTGCGGCAGCGCGCCGGGCGGCGAGGCGCCGAGACAGAGCGCCACCAGGTCGTAGGTGTCCACGTTCGGCCCCGCCTCAGCCGAGTCGACCCGGAGGTGCCAACCGCCACCGGCGACCGCTGCGAGGCCGGTCACGGGCGTCGTAGGACGGTCGACACCGCCGTGTGCCGCCGTCGCGCTGCGCAGGGCTACGAGCCAGCGCGACGTGTCGATCCAGCCGCCCCTGGGAACGAGCATGCCCCCGTGCGGCGCGCGCCAGCGACCGGGTGCCGGTGTCGGCTCCGGTCCGAACGGCTGCGCTCCCGGGCGGGCGCTCCACGTT
Organism: Trueperaceae bacterium; assembly: GCA_007695125.1. GTDB lineage: Bacteria > Deinococcota > Deinococci > Deinococcales > Trueperaceae > CSSed10-48. Next base: position 426 of record REEJ01000089.1, read on the forward strand.
CGCGCTTGACGCGATCCATCGGCCACCCTCACCACGCCCGTCGGATGCGCTCCGGGATCGAGCCCCGCCCCGGCGAGGTGCGCCGCCCACGACCACGTTCGCTCGGCGCCGAGGAGGTCGTCGTCGCTGGCGCGGCCAGCGCGGCCGCGGTAGGGGTTCACGAGCGCCGCGGGGACCCCCGAGGCGCCAGCGTGCCCGTCCGAGGCGTCGAACACGGCCACGGTGGCGCCAGCGCGGGTGGCCGCCCAGGCGAGCGAGCGGCCCGCCACGCCCGCGCCGACGATCGCGATGCGCGTCCCGGCCAGCGGCCGAGCCGCGTCGAGCGGAGGCCCGGCGACCGAGGCTCGATCGGATGGGCGCCGGGCCCACAGCACCTCGCGCTTGCCGCCGGGTGGTCCGGGGCGCTTCTCGACGCGCAGCCCGGCGCTCGCCAGCGCCCGCCGCACGCGCCCCTGGACGCAGTAGCTGGCGACGGTGCCGCCGGGTGCCAGGTGCGTCGCCACCCGACCGAGCACCTCGTCCGTCCAGAGCTCGGGGTTCACGGTCGGCGAGAAGCCGTCGAGGTAGACGGCGTCGACGCCCCTGGGCCAAGCGGCGGCGCGCGCGTCGGCGAGGTGGACCTCCAGGGTGACCGGGCCGACGCGGAGCGTGTGGCGCGTTCCGGGCGTCGTGTCCCAATTGCGGCGCGCCTCGAGCAACGCGCTGCGGAAGGCGTTCGGGCCGAGCGCGTCGCGTTCCAGGCTCGCCCACTCGTCGGCGCTGAGCAGGTCGTGCTCGAGCGCGACGTAGCGGAGCGGGGTGTCGAACGCGAACGCCACCGCCGCGCTGGCGCCGAGGTTTCGTGCGGTCCCGAGGCCGATCTCGAGCACGGTCGTCGGGATGGCGCTGGCGAGCCTCGCGGCGACGCCCGAGCCGGCGACGAAGACGTGCCAGGACTCGCTGCGGGCACCGTGCCGCGAGCGGTACCCCTCGCCGTACCGTGCGCTCACCAGGCTCGGGCTGCCGTCGTCGGACACGATGCGATCCACGTCCTCGACGCTAGCAGATGTCCCGTGTCGCGCGTGGTATGACCGCCGCGTGGCGGTGGTCAGCGACCTCGAAGGGACCTTGACGACGGGCGAGACGTGGCGCGCGTTGGGTCGCGAGGCGGCGCTCCGGATCGGCCGTGGGCGGTACCTGGCGTTCGCGGCTCGACGGCTCCCCGGCATGGCCTGGGTGATGGCGGGTCGCGGCTCGAAGCGGGCGTTCCAGGACGCGTGGCTCGAGGGGCTGGCCCGCTGCTTCGCGGGCGCCGACGAGGCCGAGTTCGAGGCCGCAGCCGTTCGGGCGGTCGATGCCGAGTTGTGGCCGAAGCGTCGCCACGACGTGATCGCCGCTCTGCGGGTCCACCTCGCCTCGGGCGAGCCGCTGGTGATCGCGTCGGGGTCGCTGGAACCGTTGGTGACGGCCTTCGCGCGGCGCCTGGGGGAAGCGACAGGGCGGCCGGTGCAGGCCCTCGGCACGCCGCTCGAGGTCGCCGGTGGACGGCTCACGGGCCGGATCGCAGGGCGCATCAGCACGGGGGACGTGAAGGCGCAGCGGGTCCACGAGCTGCTCGGCAGCGAACGCCTGGCGGTCGCGTACGGCGACACTGGCGCCGACGTGCCGCTGTTGCTCCTCGCGGACGCGCCGGTGGCGGTGTACCCGGACGAGGCGCTGCGCCGCACCGCGTCCGAACTCGGCTGGACCGTGCTGGACGGCTGAACCTTCTCACCTGACCACGGTACGCTGAAGGGCGTACGTCACCGACGCGCCGTCTTCGGCGGTGCGGAGAGGAAGGCTTTCGGGTGGAGACCGCGCTGCGGCGCATGGGCGAGATGATCGAGGCGACCACGTCGGCGGTGCGTGACTGGTTCGCCGCTGGCGGTGTCATCGACCCCGTCGATCCCGGCACGTGGCCCGTCGGGCTGTGGCTGTTGTTGGCCGCGTTCGTCGTGCTGCTGTTCGCGGCGACCGTGCGACGACGCGCGCGTGCCCCCCTCGACGTGCGCCCTCCCGACATCCTGATCACGCAGGGCGAGCTGGTGCCCGAGGCGCGCCCCGGTCGTGTCGGGTCGGGCCTCTTGACGATGACGGTCAGCAACCTCGGGCGCTACCCGGTACAGCTGCTCGAGGCCGCGAACCGCAGTGGCGGTGGGCGCTTCGGAGTGGCCGACGTGGTCGCGCTGGTGCCGGCGATGGGCGAGGTCGACGTCGAGGTGCACCTGCCCGTCGGGAAGCTCGAGGACGGCGTGCTCGACCTGTTCTGCTACGCAGCAGCGACCCGCACCAAGACCTGGCGGCATCGCGCGGAGCTGGTGTGGGAGCCGTGGGCCAAGCGCTTCAAGGTGGCGCCGCTCGAGCAGCGGATCGAGCCGGCGAAGGCCCTTGCCAGCTCGCGCCGCGATGTGGTGCGCATGGACGACGTCCGCAAGGCGGTGGAGGCGGTGGCTCAGCAGGCCGCGACGGTCGCCAGCCACGCCGAGGCGAAGCGCAGCGAGATCATGCCGCGCGCCGTCGAGGCCGTCACGCCGCGGCGCACTGCGGTGCGGGAGGACGCGTCGCGGGTGGTGCCCGCCGCGCGCGCCGGCGAGGGTGGTCCCAGCGACGGCGCCGAGGCGCGTGGACCGCTTGCGGCGTTGCTCGGGAACAAGCGCGCGACCGCGGTCACACCGCCGCAGGCGCCGCCAGGCGGCGGCGCTGGTGCGTCCGCGCGGGCCGCACGGACGCCGGGCAGCGCTGCCACGACGAAACGAGGGCCGACGACGACCGTCGTCCCGGTCACCGGCCCGACCGGTGGCGGGCCCTCAGCGGATCGCCCCGCTGATCGCGCCGGTGATCGACCCGGAGATCGACCCGCTGATCGACCCGCTGATCGCGAAGGGAGCCGCACAGGTGACGGCCAGGTGCCGGCGCATCCCGTCACGCCTGGCGGTCGCGCGCCCACGCTCGACGGGCGCCCGACGCCCGCCGCCGCCGACCCCGACGCCGACGAGGACGCGGCGCCGAAGCGGCCACGCGACCGCGTGTTGGAGTTCCCGGACGACTTCTGATCCGCAGACGAAAGCGTTCCACGTGACGGAACACGGCGGCGGCACGCCGTAGGCTCGTGAGATGTCGAGCGATCACCCCTCCACTTCGCCGGTCGCCCTCGTGACGGGCGCCAGTTCCGGCATCGGCCTCGCGGCGGCCCGCGAGCTCGCCGCGCGCGGTGTCACGGTCGTGTGCGCATCGCGCGCAGGTGGCTCGGGTGCGGAGGTCGCGGAGCGGCTGGCGCGCGAGACCGGGGGCGACGTGCGCTTCGTGCCTGTCGACCTCTCACGGCCGCGCGACGCCGCGGCGCTGGCGCAGGACTTCGAGGCGCGCTTCGGGCGCCTGGACGTGCTGGTGAACAACGCTGGAGCCTTCGTGCACCGGCGCGTGCGCACCGAGGACGGTTTCGAGCTGACGTTCGCCCTCAACCACCTCGGCACCTTCGCGCTGACGTTGCCGCTGCTGCCGCTGCTCGGCAGGGCGCGTGGGCGTGTGATCACGGTGTCGTCGAACGCTTCCCTCGGTGCGCGCCTCCAACTCGACGATCCGCACTCCGAGCGCCGCTACAGCGGCTGGGGCGCGTACGCGTGGTCGAAGCTCTGCAACCAGCTCTTCACGTTGGCGTTGGCGCGACGCGTCGACGCCGCCGCCGTGCACGTGTACGCGATGCATCCTGGCTTCGTCGCGACGGCGTTCGGCCACGTCGACGGGTTCATGGGCACCGCCGTACGCGGCGCCCAGCGCCTGTTCGGCCGGACGCCGGAGCGCGGTGCGGACTCGATCGTCTGGCTCGCGACGGAGCCCGATCCACCGGCCGAGCACGGTGCCTACGTGGTCGATCGACGCGTGCGTGCGCCGGCGCCGAAGGCGCGCGACGAGGCTGCGCAGGAGCGCCTGTGGGCGATCAGCCAGGCGGCGCTCGAGCAGGTCGGCGTGCCGGTCGATGCCGTTCGGGTCGATGCGGCCGAGCGCCGGCCGGCGAGCGTCTGATCGCTCAGGCCAACGCGTCGCCGAGTTGCAGCACGTCGAGCAGGCGAGCGTGGAGCGCTCCGTTGCTGGCGACGAAGACGTCGGAGTCCCAGCGGTACGGCGAGCCGTCGCCGGCCGTCACGGTGCCGCCGGCCTCGCGCACGATCAGCAAGGCGGCGGCGACGTCCCAGGCGTTGAGCCGCAGTTCCCAGAAGGCGTCGACACGGCCGGCGGCCACGTAGCAGATGTCGAGCGCGGCCGCGCCCGCGCGGCGCAGCGCCTGGGTGCGAGGCAGCGCCCGCTCGAACGCGGGCACGTTGGCCAGGGCGACGTCCGGGTCGTAGGAGAAGCCCGTGGAGACCATGGCGGAGCGCAGGTCGGTGGTATCGCTGACCCGCAGGCGGCGCCCGTCCAGGGAGGCGCCGCGGCCGCGAACGGCGGTGAAGCGCTCACCGTGGGCGGTGTCCTTGACGACGCCGAGCACGACCTCGCCGTCGATCTCGAGCGCCAGCGAGACGCAGTAGAAGGGGAAGCCGTGGGCGTAGTTGACCGTGCCGTCGAGGGGATCCACGATCCAGCGGCAGCGCGCGTCGACGTCTTGTCCGGCCTCTTCGCCGAGGACGGCGTGGTCGGGGTAACGCGCCGCGATGATCTCGCGTATCGCTGATTCGGAGCGGGTGTCGGCCTCGGTGACGAGATCGACCTCGGTCGACTTCGTGCGTGTGGCGATCCCGCCGCCCTGATGGGCACGGTGGATGCGCTCGGCTGCGTCGGCTGCGTCGATCGCGACGCCGAGGGCCGCGTCGAGCGCGGCCTCGTCGAAGCCATGTGGGAGTGAGGTCATCTGGGCATGCTACCGCTGGTGCGACGGATGCGCGCCGTGTCCTCGGGCTTGTCGAGCTGCAACCGGGCGGCGCGGTCGAAGGTGAAGAAGTTGAACACCCAGGAGAAGAACGCGCTGATGCGGTTCTGGTGCCCGGGCAGGTAGATCAGGTGGATGAACAACCAGGCCAGCCAGCCGATGAAGCCGGTGAAGCGCATGCCGCCGAGGCGCGGCGACAGCTCGGCGATGCCCGCACCGCGACCGATGATCGCCATCATCCCGCGGTCTTGGTAGCGGAAGGGGGCCGTGGCGTCCGCGCCCGCGAGCCGAGCCTGGAGCAGCTTGGCCGCGTGTTTGGCTTGCTGCATGGCCACCTGGGCGACCATCGGGTAAGGCTCGCCGTTCGGCGCGTGCATGCCGGACATGTCGCCGATGACGAACACCTCCGGGCGGTCGACGAGATGGCCCTGCTCGGTGACGGGGACCCGATAGGCGCGCATGAGCTCGACGCCGAGCGCTTCGGCCAGCGGGTGCGCGCGCACGCCGGCCGTCCAGATCAGCGTCTGCGTCGCGATGCGCGTGCCGTCGTCGAGCTCGATGTGACCTGCCTCGACGCTGCTCACCCGCGTCGAGAGCCGCAACTCCACTCCGCGGCGGCGCAGGACGTCGGCGGTGTAGCGCCGTGTCTTTTCGGAGTACATGGCGAGGACGGCGTCGAGCGCCTCGAGCACGATCACGTTCGGCCGGCCGCCTTCGACCGCGGCCAGCTCGGGGTAGTCCTTGGCGGCGACCGCGAAGAGCTCGCTGAGGGCGCCGGCCATCTCGACCCCCGTGGGGCCCGCGCCGGCGATGACGAAGGTGAGGCGACCGTCGTGGATGCGGTCGGGGTGGCGTGCCGCGCGCTCGAACTGGTGCAGGATGTGGCTGCGGAGCGTGACCGACTCGCGCAGGCTCTTGAGCACGAAGGCGTGCTCGCGCACTCCGGGCACGCCGAGGTCGCCGTAGACCGTGCCGGCCGCCACGATCAGGCTGTCGTAGGGGATGACGTCGCCACCTTCGAGCGCCACGTGGCGCTCGTCCAGATCGAATGACGCCACGCGACCGAGGCGGAAGCGCACGTTCGGGTAGCGGCGCACGATGCCGCGTACTTGGTGGGCGATGGCGCCGGCTTCGAGGCCGGCGGTGGCGACCTGGTACAGGAGCGCCTGGAACGTGTGGTAGTTGTTCTGGTCGATGATGGTGACGTCGGTGCCGGCCTTGTTGCCGAGCGCCTTGGCGGCCTCGATGCCACCGTGGCCGGCACCGACGATCACGACGTGGTGTCGCTGCGTGGTCGTGGACATGCGGATACCCCCCGGCTGCGGGCCGTCGTCAAGGGACCGTGGTCCCTCGTGAAAGGAAGCGTATGCGACCGAACGAGCGGACGCTCCTGACGAATGTACCGGAAGCCCTGCCGGGAGGTGTCGCCGCCGCCACTCAGGCCGCCCGTCGCCAGCCGTCGCGCTCCCGGCCGTCCGCCGCGCCGCTGGCGGCGAGGTCGGGCTCGGACGGCTGGTACGCCCGTGCGGCATCGCGCCGCGGTTCCAGGATCGAGCGCGCGTTCCCGCGGGGCGACACGAGAGCCGCGAGCCAGCGCACCAACACCTGCGCGCGGTTGTGCGCACCCGGGAGGTAGACGAGGTGCAGCGCCAACCAGGCGAGCCAACCGAGCGGGCCCCGGATGCGTGCGCCGCCCATGCTGCGCGCGAGTTCGGCCACGCCCGCGCCGCGGCCGATGATCGCCATCTGCCCCCGGTCGGCGTAGCGGAAGGCCGGCTCGGACCGCCCGCGCAGGCGGGCGCGGATGACGCGTGCCGCGTGCGCGCCCATCTGGATGGCGACCTGGGCGACTTGCGGCAACGGCGCCGCGTCGCCGGCCGGTCCCGCCATGTCGCCGATCACGAACACGTCGCGATGCGAGGCGAGGTGGAGCCGATCGGTGACCGGCACTCGGGCCCCGCGCGTCAGCGGTACCCCGAGTGCCGCCGCGAGTGGGTGGGCGCGCACGCCACCGGCCCATACCAGGGTGCGACAGGCGATGACCTCGCCGTCGTCCAGCGTCACCGACTCGGCGTCGACCGCGCGCACCGATGCGTCCAAGCGCAGTTCGACGCCGCGGGCGAGCAGTTGGCGCTCGGTGTACGCCTGCGTGCTCGGAGCGTACGGGGGCAGCACGGTGCCCGTCGGCTCCACGAGGACGATGCGCGCCGGGACGTCGGCGAGCTGGGGGACCTCGGCGCGGGTCTGCGCGACCAGTTCGCTCAGCGCGCCGGCCATCTCGACGCCGGTTGGTCCGGCGCCCGCGACCACGAACGTGAGTCGACCGGTGCCCGGCTGGGTCGGCGTGGTGGCAGCGTCTTCGATCTGACGCAGCACGTGGTTGCGCAGCACGGTGGCGTCTTCGACGCTCTTCAGAGCGAAGCCGTGCGCATGGACCCCGCTGATCCCGAAGTCGTTCGAGACCGTGCCGGCGGCGAGCAGCAGGCTGTCGAAGGCGAGGTCCGTGTCGTCGTCGAGGCGCACCGTCTTGCCCTCGAGGTCGATGCCGGTGACGCGGCCCATGCGGACGCGGACGTTCCGTTGCCGGCGCAGCAGCCCACGCACGTCCGCTGCGACGTCGTCGGCCGACAGCGTGGCGGTCGCCACCTGGTAGAGGAGGGGTTGGAACGTCTGGACGTTGCGTTGGTCGACGATCGTGATCCGGACGTCGGTGCGGGCGAGGGCGCGCGTCGCAGCGAGGCCACCGAAGCCGGCGCCGACGACGACGATGTGGTGCGGTTGTGTGGGCGTGGTCATGGGGGCCTCCCGGCGTGAAACAACGGTCGGGACGAATGTCCCTCGTGAAGAAAAGCATAAACTATCTTTCACGAATGACCGTGGGCCAGCCCACCGTAGCGACCGCAGCGGCCAGCGCCGCCGTGTCGAACGAGACGCACGCGCGTGCGCACGTCGGTCGTGCCTCGGTGTCGAGGCTCCGCGTCTAGCGGGCCATCTCCAGCGCGATCCGACGCCCCGTGGGCGTGTCGGCGATGCCCCCCTCGCCCGTCTCGCGCAGCTCCGGCGGCAGCATCCGGCCGACCGACGCCATCGCCTGCACGACCTCGTCGGGTGGGATGAACGAGCGCAGGCCCGCGAGCGCGAGTTGCGCGCTCGACACGGCGTGCACCGCGAAGAACGCGTTGCGCGACACGCATGGCACCTCGACGTAGCCGCCGACCGGATCGCACACCAGGCCGATCGTGTTCATGAGCGCCATGGCCGCGGCGTGCACGGCCGCCTCGGCGTCGCCGCCCAGCAGCTCCGTCACGGCCGCCGCCGCCATCGCAGCGCTCGAGCCGATCTCCGCCTGGCAGCCGCCGGTCGAGCCGGCGATGAACATCGTCTTCGAGATCACCTCGCCGATGCCGGCGGCGAGCACCAGCGGCAGCAGCAGCGCCTCGTCGTCGAGACCGAGATGGTCACCGACCCCGATGAGCGCACCTGGGATGGTGCCGGCGCTGCCGGCGGTCGGCGCAGCCACGATCCGACCCATGCGCGCGTTCTCCTCGTTGACGGCCATGGCGTACGCCTGGACGCGCTTCAGGAGCGGCGCCGAGAGCGCGTCGTGCGCCTCCCACAGGCCCTTGGCGTTCCACCCGACCATCCCCGTGCGGCTCTTGGCATCGCTCGCCAGTCCTCGCGCGATCGCGTCGCGCATCTCGCCGAGCCTGCCGCGCATGCCGTCCAGCAGAGCCGCTCGCTCGGTGTCGGACAGACCTTGGTCGGCCAGCACGGCCGCGCTCGCCGGTCCTGAGGCGGCGGCGAGGGCGGCGAGGGTCACGGCACGACCTCCGCCGTCGCGCTCGCGATGTGGCTGCCGTCGCTGCTCGCGCTCATCACGGCCGGGACCTGGCGCAACCACGTGATCGCGTTCAGGTGGAGCAGGTACGCGGCGGCCACGGGCGTGATCGCCCGGTCGCACTCGACCGCCATCAGCGCCTCGCCGCCTCGGCGCTTGCGTGCGCTGTAGAGCGCCGCGACGTTGACCTCGTCGTCGGCGATCACGCGGGTGACGCGCGCGATGACGCCTGGGGTGTCGACGTGGCGGACCAGCAACGTCGGCGCAGCGCCGCTGAACTCGATGCGGAAGCCGTCGAGCTCGAACACGCGTACGATGCCACCGCCGAGGCTCGAACCCTGCAGCACCAGCCCACGCTCGGCGCCTGCAGCGTCACGGCCGTGCAACTCGATGCGCACGGAGTTCGGATGCACGTCGCCGAGGTCGGCCGTCGTGAACGAAACGGCGAGACCGGCGCGCTCGGCCTCGGCGAACGCGACCGGGATGCGAGCGTCGTCGGGAGCGGCGCCGAGCGCCCCGGCGACGAGCGCCAGGTCGGTCCCGTGGCCGCGGGCCGTCTTGGCGAACGATCCGTGCAGCACGAAGCGCGCCTCATGCGGCGCGTGCCCGAACGCATGCCGGGCGAGCAGGGCGAGCCGGCAGGCGCCCGCCGTGTGGCTGGAGGAGGGGCCGACCATGACCGGACCGATGACGTCGAGGAGACTCACGATTCGGCAGTGTACCGGCCGCGTCGCCCCGGGCGCGTGTGGTGTCGTCGCCCGGGGCGACATCACACGCGACGTGGGCGGCCCCGAGAGGCCGCCCACGCGTCGGTCGGGCGATACGATCAGAAGACCGTACTCGCTTACTTCTTGACCTGCTCCTTGAGGCTCTTGCCCGGCTTGAAGGCGGGGTACTTGCTGGCGGGGATCTTGATCTTCTCGGTGGTCCCCGGCTTGACGCCCGTGCGGGCCTTGCGCCTGCGGACCTCGAAGGTACCGAAGCCGGTCAACTGCACCTTGGTGCCGTCATCGAGATGCTGGCTCACCTTCGTGAGCATGGTGTCGACGACTTCCTTGACGTCCTTCTTCTTCATCCCGGTCGCATCGGCGACGGTGTCGACGAGATCAGCCTTGGACACGGTCTTCTGTTTCGCCATCAGACTCCTCCTCAACGCATGTTGCTTGCGGGCAATCTAGCACGCGACCATGCACAAGGCAAGTGCACGACGGCGTTTATCGAACTTCCCACAGTCTCTACGCGTCCAGCACGACGTTTCTCGAGATGGCACTTCAGCGGATCGTAGCGGGTGACGTCCTGAACGGCGTTCGTGCGACTCAGCCCTGTTTTGCGTCGTCGTCCGCGTCGTCGTCCGCGGGCGCTGGCTGCGCAGCGCCCGGCTGCTGGCTCAACAGCGACCGCACCCGCTCGGTGAGCGCGGCGGTCAAGGCGGCGGTCTCGTCGCGTGAGCGACCCGTGGGGCGCAGCGGCTCGCCGAACCGGACGTGGAAACGCCGCCCCTCACGCCAGATCGCTGCCGGTACCAGGGCGCCGCCGCTGCGCTGCGCCAAGTAGGCGGCGCCCCCCATCGCGGCCTTCGACTCGGCCTTGCGGGTGCCCTCGAAGAACACGCCGACGGCGCCGCCTGCCTGCAGGCGTCTGAGCGCCTCCTTGACGGCACCGATGTCGTTCTTGCCGCGATCCACAGGGAAGGTGCCGACGCCGCGCAGCGCCCAGGCCATCAGGCGGTTCGAGAACAGCTCCCGCTTCGCCATGAACTGCAGGAACCGCGGCGTCGCCACACCGACGACCGGCGGGTCCCAACCGGAGTCGTGGTTCGACGCGATGACGCAGGGTCCGTCGAGCGGGACGTGCTCGACGTCGACGACGCGCAGACCGAACGCGACGGAGACCAGCGCTTTCGAGAGGGCGTAGCCGAGGCGGTAGAGCCAGGGGCCGCGTGGGATGAGGGGTACGCCTGGAGGCCGACTCACGACCTCATGCTAGCGCGGCGACGCGCCAGTTCGGCCGCGAGGGTCGCGGCAACCAAGACCACGAGCATCGCCAGGTAGAGCCACAGCAGCAGCACCACCACGCCGGTCACCACGCCGTAGATGAGGTTGATCCGCTCCACGCTGAAGCCGATCACCAAGGCCTGTCGCAACGCCGCCAGCGCCAGGGCTCCGAACACACCGGCGACGAGCGCGCTCGACCAGTCGGAGTGCTGCCGAGGGAGCCAGCGGAACGCGAGCGTCAGGACGCCGACGCCGACGGCCAGGCGGACCGGGCTGAAGACCGCCGGCAGGTGCCACTGTGGCAAGAACACGCCGAACGCTGCGAGTCGTGCGCTCGCGCTCGACCAGAGCTGCCCGGCGGCGTCGCCGATCGTCGCGCCCACGACCTCCACCGCCACGAAGGCGGCGACGGCGAACACCAGGAGGAGCGCGACCAGGCGGTTGCGCCAGAAGCCCCGTTGGATCTGGACGGCGAAGATCCGCTCGAGCGCGAGCTGGAGCGACGCGAAGAAGTTGCTCGCTGCCCACAGGAGCACGAGCAGCGAGACCAACGAGCGCAGCAGCGCCCCCTCTCCGAGTTGTTGCACGATGGTGTCGACGCTCTGCTGGACGAGCATCGCGGCGTCTTCGGTGAGCGGGAAGACCTGCACCACCAGCGTCTCGAGCGCCTCGCGGAAGGGTTCAGCCAGTTCGGGCCGATCGCGCAAGACCAGGCCGAGCCAGCCACCGAGCAGCAGCAGGAGCGGTCCGAGCGAGAACGCGGCGTAGTACGCCAGCGCCGCCGCCAGCATGGCGACGTTGCTGTCGCGGTAGCGGCGATGGAGGGCCTGGACGAAGACGCCAGCCGGGTGGCGCGCCGCGGCTTCGGCTAGGTCGCGCACTCGCGTGGGCACGTCAGGTGCGTCGACGTGCTGGCGTGGGCCGTGGACCGCTGGCGCGCGGCTCGGCCTCGGCGGCCGGGGCAGCCGCGCGGCGGCCGCGTACGCGGTCCATCACGAAGGCGCTCAGCACGCCCAGCACGGCCACGAGGACGTGGAGCGTCAGCCACGTCCCGCGGCCGTCGTCCCATGGCAGCGCGACGGCGAAGAGCTCGCGTTGCGTCGCGAGCTGGACGAACGCCGCCGGCGTCACGAGCAGCAGCGGCGACAGCAGCAGCGCGGGGTAGCGCCAGGCGAACTCGAGCGCGAGCATGCCCAACAGGTTGCCGCTGAGGATGATCGGGAGCATCACGAGCCACTCCGCGTCACCCGCGATGAGGCCGACGGGTGGCGCGAGCAGCGCCGTCAGGTACGCGAACGGCATGCCGCCCATGCCGAAGGCGAGGTACGCCATCAACACGATCCCCGCGCTGCGCATCGGCAACGGTATCGGCGCGACGGCGAACACCACCGCCGCCAGCACCAAGAAGGTACCGACGATGACGCGCTGCGGGTCGGGGGCGGTGCGGATCACGAGGGCATGGTACAACGCCGCCTCACGCCACCTGGAGCCGCTCTAGGCGCTCTCGGATCGTTGCGAGCTGGCGCAAGTACTGGCCAGTCGACGACGTCTCCACGGTGGCCACGTGCTCGGGTGTGCCCTCGGCCACCAGCGTGCCGCCACGGGCGCCCCCGTCGGGGCCCAGGTCGACGACCCAATCGGCGGTCTTGATCACGTCGAGGTTGTGTTCGATCACCAGCAGCGTGTTGCCGGCGTCGACCAGGCGATGCAAGACGTCGAGCAACTTGCGTGTGTCCTCGAAGTGCAGCCCGGTCGTGGGCTCGTCGAGGATGTAGAGCGTTTTGCCGGTCGAGCGCTTGCCGAGCTCGGAGGCCAGCTTCACCCGCTGCGCCTCGCCGCCCGACAGCGTCGGCGAGGGCTGGCCGATGCGGATGTAGCCGAGACCGACGTCCTTCATCAGCTGCAGCTTGCGCGCCACCGTGGGGATGTGTTCGAAGAACTCGAGCCCCTCGTCGACCGTCATCGACAGGACGTCGGCGATCGACTTGGCGCGGATCTTCACCTCGAGCGTCTCGCGGTTGTAGCGCGCCCCCTTGCACACCTCGCAGGG
>REEJ01000153.1 GCA_007695125.1 Trueperaceae bacterium
TCATCGGTTCGGCAGCCAAGGCATCCACCGTGTGCCCTTAGTAACGTAACCATCGTTCTGGTTCGTCTTGTAAGAGTGGTTCGACACGCGATCTTCGAAATCAAGGATCGATCGCTCGATCCGAAATGTCTTTCGATCGCAAGAACTCGTCGCGGTTTCACCGTCTAGGACGGCACAACACGCTTCGAGCTCAGGATGCTCATGCTCTCCTATGCGCTTGTCAATGTACGCGCCCCTCTCGCGAGCGGCAAAAGCAATAGTAAACCCCTGCCGCAAGGCGTGTCAACCCCTGTCGAGCGGTCGCCGCGCCGGCGGTCCTTCCAGCCCACCTGTGGCGTGTCGCGCGGTGCCACGACGTGGCCGCGTGGGTAGGCCGGTCGACCCGTCTCACACCACCAGCAACGCGCGCGACACGCCCACCGTCAGGAACTCGCAGCCGGTCGCCGTGACGCGGACCGTCTCGGTGCAGCCGATCGCGCCGGTGCCCGGGATCTGCACCCACGGCAGCAGGTGGAACGTCATGTTCGCCTCGAGCGGCCGTGTCTCACCGGGCTTCATCGAGAGGATCTGCCCCTCGCCCCAATCCGGCGGCAGCGCTATGCCGATCGAGTACGCCGTCCGCGACGCCTGCACGCCGCCGAACGACGATCCAGCGATCACCTCGCGCGCCACGCGGTCCACCTCGCCCGCCGGCACGCCGGGGGCGATCGCCGCCACGGCGGCATCGAACGCAGCGGTCACGACGTCGAAGGCCTCGCGCACGCCTGGTCCCGGGTCGCCGACGAACACGGTCCGGAGCATGGCCGTGTGGTAGCGCCGCCGGCACCCCGCGACCTCCAGGAACACGGGGTCGCCAGCGCGGAGTTCGCGCCCGCGCCAGGTGGCGTGACCGATCGCGCCGCGCTCGCCGGCCGCCACGAACGGGGCGATCGCGGGCCACTCGCTGCCCGCCCTGATCATGGCGAGGTGGACCTGCGCCGCGACCTCGTCCTCGTTCGTCCCCTCGCGGACGTGGTCGATGCCGGCCTGCATGCCCGCCGCCGTCGCCACCGCCGCCTCGCGCATCAGCTCGATCTCGAGCTCGGACTTGATCAACCGGCCTTGCTCCACGACGAGCGAGGCGTCGACCCACGCGACGTCGGCGGCGCTGCCGAACAGCCGGTCCTGTTGACTGGCGGTGAAGAACCAGCAGTCGCGTTCGTACCCCACGCGCATCCCGCGCAAGCCGAGCGCATCGAGCGCATCGGCGACACGTTGCATCGGCTCGTCGCTGTCGAAGTAGGCCCAGTTGTGCTCCAGCCACGTGTAGGCCTCGACACCGGGGCACTCCAGCGCGCGCGACACGCAGATCGGCTCGCCATCGACCGGCACCAGCAGCCCCTGGAACCAGTAGTGTCCTGGGCTCTCGAAGCCGGTGAGGTACGTGATGTTCTCGGGCGTGGTGACGAGCATGGCGTCGAGTTGGCGCTCGTACAGGCGCCGCCGCAGTGCGCCCAGGCGGTCGTCGTACTCGCGCATCGGGAAGGTGAGGTCGTCGCGTTGCCGCATCGGTGCTCCCTCCGCTCGACGACGGACGCCGTCGGCACCACGAGCATCCCATACCGGCAGCACGGCTGGCCTTCCCGGCGCGCAGGGACGACGGGCCAACCGGTCGCTCACCCGCGCACAGGTTGATCCCACACGGCTGGCATACCGCGAGGCGCCCTCACCGACGCAGCACGAGCGCGCTGCGCGGGTCGAGACCACCGGACGAGGACGCGTACAGCGACGCGTGGGATCGGACGACGGCCACCTGGACGGCGCCAGCCGGTGCAGGTTCGCGGAGCGCCACACAAGAACTGCGCGACCGGGTGTGCCTCCTCGACTGCCGCCCAGGTACGGTCCTGAGCGAGGTCACCGATCGCTGCATCGACCAAACCTCGTGCAGCTGGCTCAACGTGCTCCCAGAGACCCCTAGATTGGATGACGTGGGTGCAAGAGGTCGACCCGATCGTAGAAGAGGTCCACGCGGTGCGCGACGCTCTCGTCGCCCAGGACGTGCGCCGCGCCGTCGGCGTCCGCCGGCACGACTCCCAGGCGCGCATCAACCGCATGAACTCCGTCCTCGCCGGCCAGGACACGGTCGAAGAGGCGCTTCGCGCAGCCGCCGGGACGGAGGTGTCGCCCGACTGGGCAGCTGAACCGATCACCCTCGCCACTACGCCCCCTCACTCCACGTGAGGGAGGCGCCATGCAGCACCTACGCACGAGCGCCATCATCTTCGCGGTACTCGCCAACAGGTGCGTGGCACCACCCCCGCCCATCGGGCGTAGGCCTCGCCTAGCTGGCGACCGACCACTGCGCCCGTCCCGACCACGCAGGTTGCCCGTCCCGACGAAGCACCGTGCGCCAGCGACCGCGCAGCAGCGATCAGAGGAGTCGATCATGCCAGACGACCGTCGTCCGTCACGACACACCCAAGCCGTATGGGCCGGCGAGCAGCGAGCGTTCCAGGACCGCGCCACCCAGGTACCGGTCGTCCACAGCGTCTCGTTCGGCTACGACGACGTGGACGACTGGCGCGCCGTCGCCGTCGGCGAGGCCGAGGGTCACATCTACGGCCGCAACACCAACCCGACCGTGCAGGTGTTCGAGGAGAAGCTGCGCGTGCTGGAGGGGGCCGAGGCCGCAACGAGCTTCGCGACCGGCATGGCCGCCATCAGCGATACCCTCCTCGCGCTGCTCTCGCCTGGCGACCGGGTCGTCTCCGTCAAGGACACCTACGGCGGCACCACCCGCGTGCTGAGCCACCACCTGCAACGCTTCGGCGTCAACGTCACGCTGTGCGACACACTCGACCACGCCGCCATCGAACGAGCCATCGACGACGGCCTGAGCCTCCTCTACCTCGAGAGCCCGACGAGCCCGACCTGCAAGGTGCTCGACCTCGAGCGTCTCGCTCGCCGCGCCACGGCGTCCGGCGCGATCGTCGTCGTCGACAACACCTTCGCCACGCCCATCAACCAGCATCCGCTCGAGCTCGGGGCCGACCTCGTCGTCCACAGCGCCACGAAGTACCTCGGCGGCCACGCCGACGCCCTCGGCGGCGTCCTCGCCGGCCGTGCCGAGCTCGTCGAGCGTGTCTTCCGCTACCGCGAGGTCGACGGCGCCGCGCTCCACCCGGAGGCCGCCTACCTGCTGCTGCGCGGCATGAAGACGCTCGGTCTGCGCGTGGAACGCCAGAACGCCAGCGCCATGCGGATCGCTCGGCACCTGCGCGAGCACCCAGCGGTCGCGTCGGTGTACTACCCCGGCCTCGAAGAGCATCCGAACTTCGATGTCGCGGCGCGCCAGATGCCCGGCGGTTTCGGCGGCATGCTCGCATTCGAGCTCCGCGGCGGCTTCGCTGCGGTCGAACGCGTGTTGCCGCGGCTCCGATACGCGCACCGCGCGGCCAACCTCGGCGCCGTAGAGACCGTGGTGGCGCCACCACGCACCGGCTCGCACGTCGAGCTCACCGCCGCCGAGCGCGCCGCGCTCGGCATCCCCGAGGCACTCGTGCGCTACTCCTGCGGCATCGAAGACGTGCACGACCTCATCGACGACCTCGACCAGGCCCTCGCGGAAGGTGACGGCGCCGAGCCACGCATGGCCGACTGAGGACCACCAGCCATGCAACGCGGCCTCGCCCCCAGCCTGTGTACGGGCCCTCGAGGCCACGGTCCGCCTCACGGTCACGGCGGCCGCCTCGAGACCGTGCTCCAGCACTGAGCGCCTGCTCGGCTCGGTAGGATGGGCCATGGTCATCGACCTGAACGGGGACCTGGGCGAGTCGTACGGACGCTGGCAGGTCGTGGACGAGGCGGCCCTCGTGCCGTCACTGACGTCGGTGAACCTGGCCTGCGGCTTCCACGCCGGCGACCCGACGGTGCTCCGAGCCGCGATCCGCCTCGCCGCCACGCATCGCGTGGCGATCGGCGCGCATCCGAGTTATCCCGACCTGCGCGGTTTCGGCCGCGTGCCGATGGCGCTCCCCCCGCACCAGATCCGCGACGACGTGCTCTACCAGCTCGGTGCGCTGCAGGCGCTCTGCCACGCCGAGGGTGAGCCACTGCGGCACGTGAAGCCGCACGGGGCGCTCTACCACGCGGTGTGCGAGGACCCGGCCACGGCCGAGGCGCTCGCCGAGGCCGTGGCGGCCTTCGACGCTAGCCTGCCCGTGATGCTCCGCGCCGGTTCGCGCGCCGAAGACGTGATGGAGGAGGCAGGGCTGCGGGTGCTGCCCGAGGCGTTCCTCGATCGCGCCTACCTGCCCGATGGCGGCTTGGTGCCACGGCACCGGCCCGGCGCGCTCCTCGACGACGTCGACGAGATCGCCGAGCGCGCCGTGCGCCTCGCCCGCGATGGGGTCGTAACGGCGGTCGACGGCAGCACGCTGCGGTTTGCACCTGCGACGCTGTGCCTGCACGGCGACGGCGTCAGTTCGGTCATCGTCGCGCGGCGCGTGCGCGACGCCCTGGCCGCCGCCGGCGTGCGCCTCCAGCCCGCCTCCGCCTGACGGCCGTGGCCGTGGACGAGCGACCCGAGGCGAGCGTCACCGACACCGACGGCCTGCGCTGGCGCGCCCGCAGCGCCGGCAGCGGCGCTGCGTACCTCGATGCCGACGAGCCCCCGTCCGCGGCGCTCGCCCTGCGCCTCGCTCAGCGCCGTGCAGCGCTGTGGCCGTCGCGCCCGCGCAGCACGTACGATCTGCTCCCCGCCTACGGCGGCCTGCTGGCGGAGTTCCGCGCCGGGGCGGACGCCGCTGAAGTGCTGCGCTGGCTCACCACGCCGCTCGCAGCGCCACGCAGCGGCGCTCGCGACGACGAGAGCGACGGCGCGGCCACCGTGCCGGGTCCCCGCCATCACGAGCTGGCCGTCCGCTACGGCGACCGGGCCGACCGCGAGGCGCTGGAGCGCGCCACCGGTCGACCCTGGCAGGCGCTGGTCGACGCGCACGCCGGGGCCAACTACACGGTCGCGTTCATCGGCTTCACGCCCGGCTTCCCGTACCTGTACGGCCTCCCCGAGGTGCTGGCGCTGCCGCGCCGCGAGCGCCCCGAGGCGAGGGTGCCGGCAGGGGCGGTCGCCGTCGCGGACGGCCAGGCCGGCATCTACCCCAGCGCCAGCCCGGGGGGGTGGTGGGTGCTCGGGACGACCGAGGCTCGCCTGTTCGATCCGAGTCGAGCAGCTCCGACGCTCCTCGCCGGCGGCGACACGCTGCGTTTCGTCCCCCTGCCGGACGGTGCCCCGTTCGAGGACCCGCAGGAGGGCGACGACGCGCCCCTCGCCAGCGACGACGCCGTGTTGCGCGTCGACGAGGTCTGGACGGGTGCGGCCAGCCTGCAGAGCATGCCCCGCTGGGGCGTCGCGCATCACGGCATGGCGCAGAGCGGCGCCCTCGATCCGCTGGCCTTCGCTGCGGCCCTCGAGATCGTCGGCGCGCCGCGCCGCGCCGCGGCCCTCGAACTGATCGTGCCGCGAGCGCGCTTCACGCTCGAGCGCGCGACCACGCTCGCCGTCACGGGCGGCGGCGCACGGCTCTTCGTCGACGGCGCCGAGGCCGCCACCTGGCGCCCCCACGCGCTCGTTGCCGGCGCGCACGTCGCCCTGCGACCCGCCGCCGGAGGCTCCGGCAGCACCAGCGTGCTGGCCGTGGCCGGCGGGTTCCGTTGGCCGTGGCCGGAGCGAGTGCACCCCGACCTGTCCGCGGTGCCCAGCACCGACGCGCGCGCCGGCATCGGACGGCCGCTCCGGGCCGGCGACCGCCTCGCCGCGGACGGTCCCGCCGGCACACCGCGCGCGTGGATCGGCCGGCCGCGCTACGGCGGCCGTGCCTACCTGCGCGTGTACCCCGGACCCCAGGCGACGGCCGACGCGTGGGGCGCACTGGTCGGCACGAGTTGGCGCCTCGAGGCGCGCGATCGCACGGGTGCGCGCCTGGACGGGCCACCGCTGCGCCTCGAACGGCACGACGTCCGCTCCCAAGGCGTGCCGCGAGGCGCCGTTCAGGTCGCAGGCGACGGACAGCCGTTGGTGCTGCTCGCGGACCGTGGCCGCACCGGCGGCTACGCGGTCCCGGCCGTGGTCGACCCGCGCGACCTGTGGCAGCTCGCCCAGGCCGGTCCGGGCACCGAGGTGTGGTTCATGCCGGCGCGCTTGCGGTCCTGAGCGTCGATGCGTCGTACGATCAGGGGCGACGCCATGGACGACGACGCCACGAAGCTCATCGAAGCTTTCCTGAACGAGATGCGGACGCGCTACGCGGACGAGATCGGCGCGATCGCGTTGCCCGAGGGCACCGCCGAGTACGTCCGGGCGCGCGTCGCCGCTGGCGACCACGACACCCTGCTGTTCATGCTCAAGCTGGGCTACCTGATGGGTCTCCAGACGGGCTTCGCGGCCGGCCAAGCCGGCGCCAGCGAACCGCCACGGGGTGGTCCCGGGCCGATCCAGGCCTGAGCGCAGGCCCCAGGGCACGCCGACAGCGAGTGCCGCCGCCGAGCCAGACGCGCTCGCCTCAGCGACGCGCCTCGCGTGATCCCTCCGCCGCCCGGCGCGCCGACAGCTCGAGCAGGCGTCGTTGGGAGTCGACCTTGCGCTGACCAGGACGCCGCTTCACGTGCCGGTACACGCCGTCGGCGTGCAGCTCGCGCCCCTTCACCGTGTCGCGCCATTGGATGTCGAGCACCTGCTGCAGCTTGCGCTTCAGGCTGGGGTCGTCGACCGGGAAGACGGCCTCGACGCGCGCGTTGAGGTTGCGCTGCATCCAGTCGGCCGAACCGAGCATCATCGTGTCGCGCCCGCCGTCGCGGAACCACACGACGCGCGAGTGCTCCAGGAAGCGCCCCACCACGCTGCGTACGCGGATCGTCTCCGACACGCCCTGGACGCCCGGTCGTAGACAGCAGATGCCGCGCACGAGCAGGTCGATCTCCACGCCCGCCCGAGAGGCGCCGTAGAGCGCCCGGATCACCTCGGGATCGACCAGGCTGTTCATCTTCGCGACGATCCCCGCCGGCCTCCCCGCCGCGGCGTGCGCCACCTCGCGCTCGATGGCCGCCAGGAG
The DNA here is from genome assembly GCA_007695125.1 of Trueperaceae bacterium. Lineage (GTDB taxonomy): Bacteria > Deinococcota > Deinococci > Deinococcales > Trueperaceae > CSSed10-48. The sequence continues at coordinate 7,089 of REEJ01000153.1, forward strand.
TTCGCGACGCAGCGTCGTGGGCGCCGCCCACAGCTTCCTCCAGCTCTTCTGGGCGCTGAACCCGGTCAGCACGTTGAACAGGTCGGACACATCGGCGCCCAGGTCTTCGTCGCACGTCAACAGACCGAAGTCGGTGTAGAGCGCTGCGGTGGCGGGGTTGTAGTTGCCGGTGCCCAAGTGCACGTAGCGACGGATCACGCTGGCACCGCTCGCGTCGCGCTCGCGGCGCACCACGAGCAGCGTCTTGCAATGCGTTTTGAGGCCGGCGAAGCCGTACACCACGTGGACGCCGGCGCGCTCGAGCTCGCGCGCCCAGACGATGTTGTTCTCCTCGTCGAAACGCGCCTTCAGCTCGACCAGCGCCGTGACCAGCTTGCCGTTGCCGGCCGCCCGCGCCAGCGCCGCCACCACCGGCGACATCCGCCCGACGCGGTAGAGCGTCTGCTTGATCGCCAGCACGTCGGGGTCGTCGACGGCCGCCTCGAGCAGTTGCAGCACCGCGTCGAAGGCGTGGAACGGATGGTGCACCAAGACGTCCTGGCGGCGGATCGCTTCGAACACGCCGCCAGCCTCGCGGTACTCCGTCGGGAGCCGGTTGGTGAACGGCGGGTCGCGCAGCTCCGGCAGGTCGAGCAGGGCGAGTTCCATGAAGTCGGTCACGTTGAGGTGGTTCGGCACCTCGTAGACGTCGTGGGGATCGAGGTGCAGCGTCCGGCGCAGGTGCTCGCGCCACACCGCCGGCATGTCGGCGATCACCTCGAGGCGCACCGCGTCGCCCCAGCGGCGGCGCCGCACCTCGTCCTCGATGGCCTGCAGCAGATCGTCGGCCTCGTCCTCGGCGATCTCGATGTCGGCGTTCCGGGTGATGCGGAAGCCGTGGATGCTGCGCACCGTGTGACCGGGGAAGAGCGCCTCGACCTTGTGACGGATCACGTCCTCGAGGATCACGAAGCGGTGGCCCGGCCCGGGTAGGCGCACGAACCGCGGCAGCACCGACGGCACCTGCACGATCGCCGTTCGCTCCACGCCCTCGTGCTCGTCGACCACCTGCAGGAGCAGCGAGAACGACAGGTTCGGCAGGCGCGGGAACGGGTGGGAGGCATCGACGGCGAGCGGGGTGAGGACGGGGTAGAGCTCGTGCTCGAAGAAGCGCTCGACCACTTCGTGCTCACCGACGCTCAGGTCGCGCATCGCGACGATGCGGATGCCGTGCTCCGTGAGCGCCGGCAGCACCTCGTCACGCAGCACCTGCCGGTGCAGCAGCACCATCGGGTGCAAGCGCCGGCTGACGGCCTCGATCTGCTCCTCGACCGTCATGCCGTCGAAGGAGCGTCGCTCGACGCCGGCGGCCTGCTGCTCCTTGAGGCCCGCGTAGCGGATCATCACGAACTCGTCGAGGTTGGAGCTGAAGATCGCCAGGAACTTCAAGCGCTCCAGCAGCGGCACGTCGGCATCGCGCGCCTCGTCCAGCACCCGCTCGTTGAACGCGAGCCAAGCGAGCTCGCGGTTGAAGTAGAGCGCGGGGTCATGCAGGTCGATGTCTCTCACGGCGCCTCAAGCCTACCAGCGGGCCGCCGCGTCGTCGTCAGGCCCTGCTCACGCGTCGTCGGCGGTCGTCGCCTCGGCGGGTTCACCGACCGGGCCGGACGTGGCGCCGCTCTCGGCCTCGTCGTGCTCGAGCACGGCTTCGAAGGTCTGCTCGGCGTGCAGGCTGCTGGCCACCGAGCAGTACTTCGTGACGGCCAGCTCGACGAAGCGCTCGGCCGTGCGCTGGTCGAGACCAGGGACGTCGAAGACGTGGCGCGTGTGCACCTTCGTGAACGGGCTGGGCGTGCCGTCGGCGCGCTCGCCGGTCGCCTCGACGCGGTACCCGCGCACGCTCAGCTTGCGCTTGCGCAGCATCTCGACGACGTCGTACGCGGCGCACCCCGCGACCGCGTTCAGCACCAGCTGCATCGGGCCCATGCCCGTCTTGTGCTCGCTTTCGCCGTCGATCATCACGCGCATGCCATCGGGCGTGACGCCGACGAAGCGCTTCTCCGTCAGGTGGTGCAGAACGGTCTCGGTGGTGGCCATGCATCAGTATCGACGGGTGCCGCGGCGCGCCGCGGTCGCGCAGCCGACGGAGGGTACGCTCGTGAGCGACGTGCCCGACGACCCGACACCCCCGCTGCCCCCGGAGGGCGCGAGCAAGGCCGCCTGGCGCCACTGGGCGCGCGCACGGCGACGAGCGCTCGCCGACGCCGATCCCCGGCGCGCGTCCGAGCACGCCGTCGCCGAACACCTGCGCGCGTGGACGCCGTGGCGCCAGGCGCGCGTCGCGCTCGTGTACCTCGCGTTCGGCAGCGAACTCGACCCGCTGGCCGCTGGGCTACGACCCGGCAGCCACGGCGGCGAGGCGGGTGGCGACTCGGGTGGTGACTCGGGTGGTGACTCGGCTGGCACCGCGCCCCCGCCGCTGCCCCTGCTGGTGACCACCCGCACACCGGCGAGCGGCGGCCTTCGCGTGCACGCGCTCGAGCCCGCCGCGCTCGAGCGCCACCCGCTCGGCTTCCTACAGCCGCGCGGCGACGCGCCGGTCGTGGCCCTGGACACGATCGACGTGGTGCTGGTGCCCGGACTGTGCTTCGACCGTGGAGGCGCGCGGCTCGGCTACGGCCGCGGTTACTACGACCGCCTGCTGCCGCTCCTGCCCCTGCACGTCGTGACGGTCGGCGTGGTGCACGACGCCCTGGTGGTGCCCCGCGTACCGCGCGAGCCACACGACGCGCTGGTGCGCTTCCTGGTGAGCGAATCCGGCGTGCGCGCGACCAGCGCCTGAGCGCAGGACGTGGGAGCGGCGCCCAGGCGCCAGGGTCCTGAGCGGCAGCCCCTCGAGCGCCAGGGTCAGGAGCGCCAGGGGAACCCGACGCCCTTCCAGCCGGTCCGCATGCTGCGCAGCAACTCGCGCGTGCGCCAGGCGTTGGCCTCCGGTACGCGCCGCAACAGCACCCACGTGAACGCGCGCAGCACGCCCGAGAGCGCGAACAACCAACCGTACGCCACCCAACCGTCGTGCCCCAGGCCGCCGCTCAGCGACTGGAAGCCGACCAGCAGCGGTCCCGACAGCGCGCCGCCCGCGAACCCCGCGACGCCGGACGTGAGGCTCCACATCGCGATGAACAGCACGCGGTTCTGTCGCGGCGCGGACACCAGCGCCAGGTTGAACGTCGCCGGGCCGATGGCGCCCCAGGCGACCGCGTCGAGCAGGGCCGAGATCCAGATGAAGCCGATCCAGCCACTCGCCCCGGCCGCGATCCACGCGCCCGGCAACCCGACGCCGGCGACGAACGTGCCGATGGCCAACACGGCCTTGTTGCCGACCCGATCGGCGGCGCGCCCCCACAGCACGGTCGTCGCCATCGAGGCGGTGGCGGCGATCGTGGACCAGATCGCGACCTGCGTGAACGTGAGCTGCAACTCGTCGAGGAAGTAGGGGAACACGAACGGCGCGGCGAGGAACACCACGAAGGTCCAGTACATGGCGAAGACGAGGAAGCGCCGGAAGCCGGGGTCGGCCAGCGGCACCGTGACGATCTCGCGTATACGCAGGCGCTCGCGAACCGTGGGCGGGTCGTACTGCTGCCAATAGATCCACACGCCGATCAGCGCCGTCGCGACGGCGACGACGATCACCACCTGGAACGACAGCGGGGCGCCGATGCGATCGAGCCACCAACCGGCCAGCAGGTTGGCGAGCATGCCCACCACGCCGGTGATGCCGGTGCGCAGCCCGAAGTACCGCCCGCGTTCGCGCTCCGGCACCACGTCGCCCATCCAAGCCGTCCAGAGCGTGCCGTTGCCGGCGAGGAAGAAGCTCGCCACCAGCACCAGGCCGACCAGGAAGGCCGGCCGCAGCTCAGGCGAGACCGGCAGCACCGGCAGCGCGGCGGCGAGCAACCAACTGGTGCGCGAGACGAGCGCGAGCAGCACCGTCAACAGCTTGCGCCGGCCCAGCACAGCCGCCAGGAAGGCCGCGAAGGGCGAGGCCACCTGCGCCAGCAGCGGCACGGCGCCGACCAGCGCGATCTCGGCGGGCCGCGCTCCGACGTGCAGCATGTAGCCGATCAGCACGGCGCCGGAGGTCCAGTTGAGGAAGGCCTGCGTCAGGCTCCCCTCGATCACGGAGAGCCGCATCGTGCGGCGCACCTGCGCCAGCACGTCGTCTGGCAGCCAGTCCGCGCTGACGACGGAGCCCGGTGGGACTTCGGCGGGCGGCTCGTCGCCAGCCGCGATCGGCTCGCTCAGCGCCTCGGCAGGCAGCTCGCTCGGCTCGATCCGCGCCTCGGAACCGGCGTCGGTCGCGCTCGCGTCGCCCGCGGCGTCGTCACTCGGGCGCTGGTCCAGGTCGTCGGGCGCCGGCTCACGCATGCGGCGGCGAGTCTACATCCGAGCGGCCACGCGTGGGCGGATCTCGGCGGCGCTCAGCCGTCGCCGCAGTGGACCGCGATGCGGATCACGCCTGCCAGCGAGGCCGGGTCGTCGTCGAACCGCGGCTCCAGCGTGGCGACCGCGGTCGCGCGCGCTCCGTCGGAGGCGACCCGGATGAACGGGAAGTCGGCCTCGCCCCACTCGCGGATCACCTCGCCGCCGGGGTCGACCCGGAAGAGTGACGCGAACGACCGCAGCGTGTCGCGGAAGTCGAGCTCCCGAGCGCGCCAGAGCTCGTCGTCGTCGCGGTACATGAAGCGCACGAGGTCGGCCTCGTGCCCCGTGCCCGAGCGACGCCACGTCATCTCCTCCCCGGAGATCCCGCGCTCGAGGGTCACGAAGCGCGCGTGCCCTTCCGGCGAGAGCCAGTTCGCACTGGCCACGAAGTTCCGGTAGTCGAGCCACTCCGTCGGGGTCGTGACGAACCCGCACTCGCCGTACGTCGCACCCTCGTAGAGCACCTCGCCGTCGAACTCGATCCAGATCTGGCCCGGAGCGGGCACGGGCAGGTCGTGCAGCGGCTCCTGCACGAGCTCGGACCAGGCGGGCTCGCCCTCGGCGTGGACGGAACTCGGGAGCACCAGCGCGGCGACGAGCAGCGCGGCGAGGGCGTGCCGCGGACGATGGCAACGGGTCATGGTCACGGTGATCGGCCTCCTTCATGTCGGTCGAAGCGCTCCGAGCGCATCGAGTGCTCGGTGTGGTGAACGCTCACGATGGGCAATGCACGGCCAGCCGGAACGCGAGGTCGAACGGTTGGAAGCCCTCGTCCCGATCGCGTGTGGCGGCGACGCCCTCCGCCGTCGCGCGCACGCCGTCCTCGGCGACGCGCACCATCGGGAGCACCGCCTCGCCGTTGTCGACGCGGATCTCGTCGTCACCGGGGTCGACGCGGTAGACCCACACGTCGCCGTACTCGGTCCCCTCGTTGCCGCGGCTCGTGACGCGACTGCGGTTGCCGTCCTCGCGTACGTGCAGCCACACGCGATCGGACTCGTGGCCGGGCCCGGAGCGGCGCCGCATGGCCTCCATGTCGCTCACGTTCCGGGTGACCTCGAACGCCCACGCGCGGCCATCGTCGTCGCTCCAGTCACCGCGAGCGACGAAGGCGTCCATGAAGCCGCCCTCGACGTCGCTGGCGAGGTCGGCGCTGCAGATGCCGCGCACGTCGCCCTCGTAGCGCTCGCCCTCGATCTCGATGCCGAACCGGCCCGCATCGGGAATCTCGATGTCGTGCAGCGGCTCGCTGAAGAACGCCGCGCGGTCCGGGTGCGGCTCGGCCGCCACGACACCGAGCAGGAGTGCGGCTGCCACGGCGAACGGTGCGACGATGGTGCGAGGTGCGCGTGTGTGCGTCGTCATCGTGTCCTCCTCCAGAAGCGAGGGTCGGTGGCGAGTCGGGATCGTGTAGCAGCCATGCTGCGCTGCTACGGGGCGGCGTGCACCGTCACGCGGAACGCGCCGCCGATCGGCGTTGTGCAGGCCGCGCACGCGACGTCGTCGGGGCGCGCGTGGAGTTGCATCGGCTCGATCGAGTGGCCATGCCAGCGCAGTCACATCTGCGCGCACCGGACGGCGATGCGGAAGGGCAGCTCGGGGCCGTCGGCCGGAACCGACACCGGCGGACGCA
>REEJ01000088.1 GCA_007695125.1 Trueperaceae bacterium
GGCCCATGCCGGAGGGTAGCCGGAAGTCACGCTCGTGTGGGGGCGCCAGACTGCAATCGGTGCGAGGTCGACCGGTCCATCCTCTGCATCGCCGTGACCGCCGTGGAACGATCGCTCACCTGGTCCACTGCTGCCGACCCGGCGAAGCCATGCAGAGGCGCAGCTCGAAGTTCATGCAGCGACGCGCATACGCATTGACAACGACCGGTGAGCGTCTTACACTCCGCACTCATATCGTGATGCGAGATACCGCCCCTCACCCCACCGAACCTGTCGGCGACCGCAGCAGCCCGTACGTGATCGCCTCGGCCCTGCGCACGCTGCAGGTGCTGCACGCCTTCGCCGTGCCACCGCACCGGCTCGGACTCGCCGACGTGGTCGAGACGCTCGGGCTCGAACGCAACCAGGCCTACCGCTCGCTGAAGACGCTCGAGGCCGCGGGCTTCCTCGTTCAGACCGGCGATTCGCGCTTCGAACCCGGTCCCGCCGCCGCGTCGCTCGCGACCGCTAGCACGCGCTTCCACAGCGCCTCGGTGATCGACGTCGCCGGCCCCTTCCTCGACCGGCTCGCCGAACAGACCCGCGAGACGGTCCACCTCTTCGTCCGCACCGGCGACCGCGCGGTCTGCGTCGATCGGCGCGAGAGCTCGCAGAGCGTGCGGCTCGTGTCGGTGTTGGGCCGCTCGCTGCCGCTGCACGCCGGCGCAGTCCCCAAGGCGATCCTCGCCTGGCTCCCTGCGACGGAGCGCGTCGCCGTCATCGGCCGGCTCACGGAACTCCCCGCCTACACGACACGCACCGTCCGTGACCCCGAAGCGCTCGAGGCCGAACTCGACACCATCCGCGCGCGCGGCTTCTCGCTCTCGGACGAGGACTTCGACGCCTCGGCACGCGGCGCGGGCGCGCCGATCTTCGCGGCCGACGGCGTCGTCGTCGGCGGCATCAGCGTCGGCGGTCCCTCGTTCCGCATCGACGACGACACCCTCGAGCGCTTCACCGATCTGGTGACCCACGCCGCAACCGAGATCTCCCGCACCCTGGCCCTCGCGGGCCGTTCCTGAAGGAGGAAGCCACCATGTCCATCCACCGTCTCGCTCTCCGTCTCGCCCTGGCCGTCGCGCTCGTCGCTGGCGCCGCAGGCGCGGCCTGGGCCCAACAAGCCGACACCAGCGCGGTGCTCAACCTGGCCACCAACGCCGATCCCACGCTCAACCCGTGGACCCCGGGCGCCGTCATCGAGTCGAACCTGATCAACACCATCTTGTTCGACCAGCTCACCCGTTACTCGCCCGATGACCTCACCCCCGTCCCGGCGCTGGCCGTGGCCTGGGAGGCCGAGGAGGGCGGCATGTCGTGGGTCTTCGAGTTGCGCCAGGGCGTGCAGTGGTCCGATGGCGCCCCATTCGGCGCGCACGACATCGCCTTCACCTTCAACGACGTCGTCCTGAACGCCGACCTCGGCGCCCAGAGCGCGTCGCAGTTCAACACCATCGAGCGCGTCGAGGTCATCGACGATCACACCGTTCGCTTCGTTCTCAAGCGGCCTTTCTCCGCGCTGCCCTACTACCTCGCCTCGTTCGCCGGCATCATCCCGCAGCACGTCCTCGGCGATGCCGAGAACCCGCTCACCGTGGCCGAGTTCAACAAGGGCATCCCCGTCACCACCGGCCCCTTCAAGGTCGCCGAGTTCGTCCCGGGCTCGTTCGTGCGGCTCGAACCGAACCCGCTCCACTGGGCCGGCGAGCCGCAGCTGGCCGGGATGATCTTCCGCATCATCCCCGACCCGAACACCCAAGTCGCCCAGGCGCTCGCCGGTCAGCTCGACGTGGTCACGCGTCTCAGCCCCAACGTGGTCGCCAGCGTCGAGGGCAGCGGTCGCCTCGAGGTGCTGCGCCAGTCGCAGAACCTGTTCTTCTTCGTCGCCCCGAACCACGACGACGAGCGCTTCGCCGACGTGCGCGTCAAGCAGGCGCTGCTCATGGCCATCGACCGCCAGGCGCTGATCGATGCGCTCCTCGACGGCTTCGGTGAGGTCGCCACCGGCCCCGTGGCCCCGATGCTCGGCGCGCTCTACAACGACGACGTGCAGACCTACGCGTACGACCCCGAGGCGGCCGGTGCCCTGCTCGACGAGGCTGGCTGGGTGCGCGGCGCTGACGGTGTACGCGCCAAGGACGGTCAGCGCCTCGAGTTCGACATGCCGACGGGTCAGTTCGGTGACCTGGTCCCCGCCACGCTGCTCGTGCAGCAGTTCTGGGAGGACATCGGCGTCATCGCCGACGTCGAGATCAAGGAGTGGAACGCCTACATCCAGGAGGTCGTCCTAGCGCGCAACTACGAGGTCACCGTGGCCTGGTGGAGCATGCCCCCGACCGCCGACGTGGCGCCGTACTTCTCCTGCTCGGCGGCCAACAGCGGCAACAACATCCCCAACTACTGCAGCGAGGAACTCGACGCGCTGATGGACGCCGGCCGCGCCGCCCTGACACTCGACGAGCAGGTCGAGGCCTACGCCGCCATGCAGGCGTTCCTCGCGGTGGAGCTCCCCTACCTCTACCTCTGGCACCCCGACATCCTCACCGCCAAGAGCGTGGCGCTGCAGGGCTTCCCCGCCATCACGGCCGCCACCGCCTTCCAGCACGCGGTCGACTGGTACGTCACCCGCTGATCCGACGCTCGCCCCCGGGTCGGGGTCGCGCTCGCGCGCGACGCCGACCCACGAGCACGCAGGGAGGAAGCGAACGCAGGCATGATCGAGTACATCGCGAGACGCTTGGTCCAGGGTGCGGTCGTCTTGTTCCTGGTATCGCTCCTCACCTTCTTCCTGATCAACCTCGCCCCCGGTGGGCCATCGTCGCTGATCGACTTCACGACCACGACAGCTGAACTCGACGCGCGCCTGAAGCGTTTCGGCCTCGACCGCCCGGTGCACGAGCGCTACGTCACGTGGCTGACGGGTGCGCTTCGAGGAGACCTCGGCACCTCGATCAACCAGGGTCTACCTGTATCGCGGCTGCTCGCGCAGCGCATCCAGCCGACGCTCGTGCTGGGGCTCACCTCGCTCGCGCTCGCCGCCGTGTTCGGAGTCGCCCTCGGGCTGATCGCCGCACTGCAGCGTGACCGCTGGCCAGATCATCTGGTCAGCACCATCTCGACGCTCGGCATGTCGGTCCCGAACTTCTGGCTCGGCATCGTGGTGATCATCATCTTCGCCGTGAACCTCGGCTGGCTCCCCGCCTCGGGGAGCGCCTCGATCGGTCGCGGTTTCGACCTCGGCGACCGCGTGCGCCACCTCGTCCTCCCCGCCAGCGTCCTGGCCTTCTCGCTGATGCCGAACATCGTGCGCGTCACGCGCGCCGCGGTCCTCGAGATGCTCGCCTCGGACTTCGTACGCACGGCACGCGCCAAGGGCCTGCGCGAGTTCAGCGTGATGCTCAAGCACACCATGCGCAACGCCCTCGTGCCGGTGGTGGCCATGCTGGGACTGATCGCCACCGTGCTCTTCAGCGGCTCGGTGGTGATCGAGAGCGTGTTCGGCTGGGCGGGCATCGGTCGCCTGGCGATCGAGGCGGCCAACGGACGCGACTACCCCGTCATCCTCGGCGTGACGCTGCTGGCGGGCGCCATCGTCGTCCTCCTGAACCTGATCGTCGACCTGCTCTACGCCGTCATCGATCCGAGGATCCGTCATGATTGACGCCCCGTCGGTCGGCACCCAGGCGTCCCCGAAGCGGCGCTCACGCCTGCTCCGCAGAGTGCTGCGTCAGCCACTCGGCATCGCGGCCCTCGTGCTGCTGCTCGTGCTGATCGTCGCGGTGACGTTCGGCCCGCAGTTCGTGCCGCACTCCCCCACACGCGCGAACGCGCTCAACATCCTCCAGCCACCATCCGCCACGCACTGGCTCGGGACCGACGAACTCGGCCGCGACGTGTTCGCCCGCATCCTGGCCGGTGGCCGCGTCAGCATGGCGGTCGGGCTGTTCTCGATGCTCGTCGGGCTCAGCCTCGGCCTCACGATCGGCGGGCTCGCCGGCTACTTCGGCGGCCGCGTCGAGGCCTTGCTGATGCGGCTGGTGGACGCCTTCATGGCGATCCCCACCTTCTTCCTGATCCTCGTGATCGTCACCAGCTTCGGCAACCACCCGATCACCATCATCATCACCGTCGGGATCGGCTTCTGGGCCCAGATGGCGCGCGTGGCGCATGCGGAGTTCAAGCGCTTCCGCCGGCACGAGTTCGTGGAGGCCTCGAAGGCCCTCGGCGGCACGCACGCCCGTGTGATGGTGCGGCACATCCTGCCGCAGGTGATGCCACAGGCCACCGTCCTGGCCACCCTCGGTGTCGGTTGGGCGATCCTGACCGAGGCCGCACTCTCCTATCTGGGTCTCGGCATCCAACCCCCGCTCGCATCGTGGGGGAACATGCTCCAGAACGCCCAGGGGTACCTCTGGCGAGCGCCGGTCCTGGCGGTATGGCCGGGCCTCTTCATCGCCGTCACCGTGCTCGCATTCAACCTCCTCGGAAACTCGCTGCGCGACGTGCTCGACCCGCGCTCCTAGACCGCACCCGAAAGGCCCACCATGCAACGCAAGCGTTACGACGGCTACCGCTCGTTCCAGTACCTCGAACCGGGCGACTACCCCCAGGTCGAGCTCGTGCCCGAGATCGGTCGCGTCCCCAGCACCCGCGTCCCCACCAGCGACGCCGAAGAAGCACGCGTGCAACGCATCTTCGCGGAACACCTGGTGATCTCGCTCCACGACCACTGCTTCGTCACACCGAAGGACCTCACGGGGTTCCTCGAGTTCCGGCGCTGGGGACGTGAGTTCACCGGTTACGAGGGCCTCTCGGTCTCGGGCCTCGACTGCGTGTTCGACGCCATGATGGACGGCACGGCCATGATCACCTCCCGCGCCGGCTGGAAGTGGGAGGACGTGCTCTTCGACATGGGCATGCGTCTCTCCGACATCGCGCACCAGGACATGGTCAAGCTAGCGCTCACCAGCGACGACATCCGCGCGGCCAAGCGCGACGGGCGCGTCGCCTTCGTGATCTCGCTCGAGGGCGCCGCCATGATCGAGAACGAAGTCGACCGCATCGACGTCCTCTACGGCCTCGGCATGCGCTCGCTCGGCATCGCCTACAGCGAGGGCAACGCCCTCGGAGCGGGTCTGAAGGAACCGGCCCACTACGGGCTCACGGCCTTCGGACAGCGCGCCGTCAAGCGGATGAACCAGCTCGGCGTCGCGATCGACATCTCCCACGCCAACGACCAGACCTCGCTCGACACCATCAAGGCCTCGAGGCACCCGATCTTCATCACGCACGCCGGCGCCCGCGCGCTCTGGGACACGCCTCGCCTCAAGCCCGACGAGGTGATCCGGGCCTGCGCCGCCGAGGGTGGCGTGATCGGCATCGAGGCCGCACCACACACGACGATCACGAAGAAGAACCTCTCGCACTCGATCGAGTCGTTCATGGAGCATTTCGAGTACTGCGCCGAACTCGTGGGGATCGACCACGTCGCGTTCGGCCCGGACGTCCTGTTCGGCGACCACGTGGGCCTGCACGGCGCCCTGCGCGAGGCGCTCAGCCTGAGCGCCTCGAAGGGCACCACGCCCTATCCGCAGGTCGAGTACGTCGACGGCATCGAGAACCCAGCCGAGGCGTTCCCAAACATCGTGCGCTGGATGGTGACGCACGGCTACAGCGACGACGACATCGCCAAGGCCGTCGGAGGCAACATCATGCGTGTGCTGGACGAGGTATGGGCGCGCTGAGTCGCGCGGGTGCGCGTGACCGCGCCCTCGCCGGACGGGTCGTCGGCGTGTACGCCAGCGGCGGCGCGCCCTGGCACCACCTCGCGCTCGCCGCCGCGCACGGTGCCGACGTGCGCCCGGTGCGGGCAGAGGACGTCGCCGCGGGTCGGCTCGACGAGCTCGACGCGTTCGTCGTCCCCGGCGGCGGCGCGACCGCCATGGCAGGCATGCTCGCGCCCCTCGGCGTCGATGGAGCGCGGCGGATCCGCACCTGGGTCGGTGCGGGCGGCACGTACGTGTCGTCGTGCGCGGGATCCGTGTTGCCGCTGGCGCTCGGCGACGAGGCCGCTGCACTGTTGCCGACCGCCCGCTGCCTTCGCATGGTCGACGTGGCGATGGCCAACCCCGGCGACGCCACCCTGGGCGGCCTCGCCTCCCCGGGCGTCGGCCGCATCACGGTGCGGCTGGACCGGGAGCACCCCTTCACGCAGGGGCGTGCCGAGCTCATCGACCTCGTGCACTACAACGGCCCGCTGTTCGACGTCGCTGCTGCATCCACCGGTGTGCGACCGTTCGCCTGGCCGGTCGCCGCCACGCCAGACTTCACGCCGGCTGAGCGCTTCCTGACCGGTCCACACCCCGTCGACGCCGACACCACGTTGGCGCGCTGCCTCGCGCGCGGCGCGTCCACCGGCCTCGAGGCGCAGGTCGGGGCTGGTCGCGCGCTCCTCTTCGGTTCGCACCCGGAGTTCGGCCTGGGTCCGCTCCTGCTCGGCTGGGGCGAGGGCGCTGCCCTGCTCGTGGCGGCGCTTGCGTCGTGCCGGGCGCCGGCGCGCCGCGCGAGTGTCGCCGAGCACCCTGGCTGGTCCGTTCGCAGCGAGGAGCCCGACGCGACCCCACCTGCACTCGCCGAGCGCAGCAGCGCCGAACTCCGGCGCGCCGCGGCGCGCTTCGATGCCCTCAGCATGCGCGACGCGGGCGGCTGGCTCGCTCCGGATCACGCAGCGAGCTTCCACGGCCGCGATGCCCGCCGCGCCTGGCGCGAGGACTGCAGCGCCGCCGCGCGTGTCGCGCTCGCCGCCGCCGAGGCGCTCGACGCCCTCGCCGGCTCGCTGTCCGAACGCGACCGCGGCTGGCTCGACGACGCCCCGCGCGACGACCAGGACTTCGGCGCGATGGGCCTGCGCCAGCTGCTGGCGCGCATCCACGGGATGCTCGCCGGCGCTGAGCGCACCGCCGACGAGCCGCCCCAGCGCCCCGCACACGCCTACGACCTCTTCGACCGTCACCCCTTCCACCTGGCGGTCGGGAGCTACCTGTCCGCCGCCGGGCTCACCAGCGCGGCCCTGCTGATCACCCAGGTCTTGGCCGCCCGTCACGGTACGAGCACACCGGCTGCCGAGGAGCTGCTGTGGCTGCCAGCTGGCACAGGCCACGACGAGGGAGCCGCCTGATGTTCGTCACCGTCAACGGAGCACGCCTGCGCGTCGACGTCCAGGGCGAAGGGCCCACCATCATCGCCCACCACGGCGCGCCCGGTCTGGGCACCCACGCCACGCCGAAGCGCGCCTTCGCCCCACTTGCCGATGCGTATCGCATCGTCACGTTCGATGCTCGCGGCTCGGGCGAGTCCGACGCCACGCCCCCCTACACCCACGCCCAATGGGTCGCCGACGTCGACGCGCTGCGCGCGCACCTCGGCGTCGATCGGTTCGTCATGAAGGGCGGCTCGTACGGTGGGTACGTGGCCCTGGAGTACACCCTCGCTCACCCAGAGCGCGTGAGCCACCTGATCCTGCGCGACACCAGCGCCTCGCGCCGTTTCGAGGCCATGGCGCGTCGCAACGCGCTCGCGCGCGCCGCCGAGTTCCCCGACATCACCGAGGATCTGCTCGACATGCTCTTCGAGGGGCGCGTTCCCGACGACGAGACGATGCGATCGGCCTACGCCACGATCGCGCCGCTCTACGACGCCAACACCGATCCCCAGAAGGCGGCGGAGCGCGTGGCGAGCGCCATCTTCCGGGCCGACACCCACAACCAGGCGTTCGCGGGCAACCTGCCGAGCTACGACCTCACCGACCGCCTGCACGAGATCCAGGCGCCGACCCTGATCGTGGTCGGTCGCCACGACTGGATCACGCCGGTGGCGGCCTCCGAGGAGATCGCAGCCGGCATCCCCAACGCCGAACTCGTGATCTTCGAGCACTCAGGCCACTCACCGCAACTCGAAGAGAACGAACGCTTCGTCGCGGTCGTACGCGACTTCCTGGCACGACACGGAGCAGGCGGCGCGAGCTAGAGACCGGCCCGACCCCCCGCCCGACGCTTCTCGGCGGCGGAGGCCGGGCCTCCCACGACCACCCGCCCCCCGCTCAACCCCCCGCCCGACGCTTCTCGGCGGCGGAGGCCTTGTCCGCGAACTCGCGGGCGAAGATCTTGATCTCGCTCATGAGCGCGTCGTCGTTGGTGGCCGCCCGATACGTGTCGGCGAGCGACAGCAGCGTCTGGAACACGAAGTCGTTCATGTCGTCGACGGTCATGCGCTGCGTCCACAGGTCGATGCGAAGCGCGTTTCGGCGCTCTGCGTCCCACAGCGCCAGGATCATGGCGTTGGCTTCTTGTGGGCCTGGCTCGGGGGCGTCGTCGGCCTCCCAACGGATGTCCTCGACACCCTGATCACTGGTTGCGACGTCGATGCGGATCGTGGAGTTCCTGGTCATCTGGACATGCTAGCGCGCACCCCGTCGCTACACTGCGGCTCAAGGGAGGCACCTTCATGAAACCTATCGTGAGCTTGGGATTGGTGCTCGTCATCGCCGGTGCCCTGGCGATGGTGCTGCAGATGGCCGGTGTGTTCAGCGAGACGGCCAGCCTCGACTTAGGGGCGCTCGAACTCGAGGCGTCGCGTGAGCGCGATCTGCCGTGGCTGCCGTGGGTGGCCGGTGGCGCCGTGATCGTGGGCGCGATCATGATGGTGACGGGCCGGCGCGGTTGACCGCGGCCTCGTGTGCCGTGCGGTACCGTCGACATCATGCATGACACCACGCTCAAGGGTCTGATCCTCGCGGCCGGTCTCGGAACCCGGCTGCGACCCATCACCAGCCTGCGGCCGAAGCCGACCATCTGCGTCGCGAACAAGCCGCTGATCCACTACGCCATCGACGACCTCGTCGACGCCGGCGTGCGCGAGGTCGGGATCGTCGTCAGCCACGACACGATCGAGCACCTCGAGGAGGCGGTCGAAGGCTACCGCGACGTGCGCTACACCTTCGTGCTGCAGGACCCACCGAAGGGCCTCGCGCACGCGGTCGAGGTCTCTCGTGACTTCCTCGGCGACGACTCGTTCGTCATGTACCTGGGCGACAACCTGTTCGAGCACGGCATCACGCCTTTCGTCGACACGTTCCGCGCGAACGACGACGCGGCGGCGGTCCTCGCGCTGGTGCGCGTCGACGACCCGCGCGCGTTCGGCGTCGCGGTGATCGAGGACGGCCGCATCACGCGCTTGGTCGAGAAGCCCAAGGATCCGCCCTCCGACCTCGCCGTGGCGGGCGTCTACGTGTTCGACGCTCGTATCCACGACGCCATCGAGGGCTTGGAGCCCGGCGCCAAGGGGGAGTACCAGATCACCGACGCCATCGCGCGGCTGATCGAGCGCGGCCATACCGTGCTCCCGCAAGAGGTCGGCGGCTGGTGGAAGGACACCGGCCAGGCCGACGACATCCTCGATGCGAACCGGCTCGAGCTGCTCTCGCGCCGGCGCAAGATCGAGGGCACGGTCGAGGACTCGAACCTGGTGGGCGACGTCGTCGTGGCGTCGGGCGCGGTCGTGCGCCGCTCGACCGTGTTCGGTCCGGCGTTGATCGGCACGGACGCCGTGGTCGAGGACGCCTACGTCGGTCCCTTCACGAGCCTCGGTGAAGGCGTGCGGTTGCGCAACGCCGAGGTCGAGTACGCCGTGGTGGGGAAGCGCAGCGAGATCGCCGACGTCGACGCGCGCATCCAAGGCAGCCTGATCGGTGATGACGTGGTCATCAAGGGCGCCACCACGCGGCCCAGCACGCACCGCCTGATCGTCGGAGACATGAGCACGCTCGAGCTGCAGCAGTGACGCCGCCCGCCTGACCGGGCGCGAACACGGTGAACGACCGGCGACGCCGGACCTGCGGGTCCGGCGTCTTCATGCATGTCATGCTGAATCCTGCCGCATGGCAATTCATCACGATACGCCTTGCATACTTGCATTCGTTTTCGGGCTGCATGGTGCATTGCATGCGGCTGCATGGCCACATGGCGCTTGACATTGTGCACACCTCTGCATAAGGTATCGCGCAGGCCGCCGACGCGGTGGCCATCCCGAGGAGGTCACGATGCGTCTCACCAAGGTCCTCCGGACCCTTGCGTTCGGTTCGCTCTCCGCGCTCGCCCTGGCGCAAGGCGAGTCCATCGCCGATCTGGCATACGCACTCGACACCATCGCTCTGCTGATGTGCGCCGTGCTCGTCATCCACATGAAGCCCGGCTTCGCACTGCTCGAGGCCGGTTTGCACGGCTCCAAGAACGCGGTCAACATCTTCATGAAGAACTACGCCACGTTCGCCATCGCCGGCCTCGCCTTCTGGGCGATCGGGTTCTCGATCATGTACGGCAGCGGCCTGTTCCTGTCGGGGTACGAGGCCGACCTCTTCCCCGGCGCGGCCGACTTCTTCTTCCAGATGGTCTTCGCCGCCACGGCCGCCACCATCGTCTCGGGCGCCATCGGCGGGCGCATGAAGTTCGGCGCGTACCTCGTCTTCGCCCTCGTGATGACCGCCTTCATCTACCCGTTCCTCGGATCGTGGCACTGGGGCGAGGGCTGGCTGTACCGGCTCGGCTTCTACGACTTCGCCGGCTCGTCGGTGGTGCACGCGGTCGGCGGGTTCGCTGCACTGGGCGGCATCATGGCCCTCGGGCCGCGGCTCGGACGCTACGTGAACGGCAAGGTGATGGCCATGCCAGGCCACAACCTGCCACTCGCGGGCGTGGGCGTGTTCCTGTTGTGGATCGGCTGGTTCGGCTTCAACGGCGGCTCGCAACTCGCCTTCAGCACGGTCGAGGACGCCCAGGCCATCGCGACCGTCTTCCTGAACACCAACCTCGCCGCCGCCGCCGGTGCCTTCGCGGCGCTCGCGCTCTCGTGGGCGATCTTCAAGAAGCCCGACTTCTCGATGACGCTCAACGGCGTGATCGCCGGCCTGGTGTCGATCACCGCCGGCCCCGACGTGATCAACGGCATCTGGGCGGTCCTGGTCGGCGCCATCGGTGGCGTCGTGGTCACCTACTCGATCCTGCTGCTCGATCGCCTGAAGCTCGACGACCCGGTCGGTGCCGTCTCGGCCCACGGCACGGTGGGCGTGTGGGGAACCGTCGCTGTCGGGATCTTCGGCGGTGCCAACCTCGGCGTCCAGCTGCTCGGCACGCTCGCGTACGCCGGCGCCGCCTTCGGCCTCACCTTCGTGCTGTTCCTCGCCCTCAAGGCCGTGATGGGCATCCGCGTGCACGCGCAGGAAGAGGTCACCGGCCTCGACGTGGCCGAGCACGGTGCGGAGGCCTATCGCAACCACGACTCACTCAACGACCCCGTCCTCGTGGGCGCGGGCGACTGATCGGGGCAGCCATGAAACTGATCACCACCATCATCCGACCCGACCGCCTCCCGGCCGTCAAGGAGGCCCTCTTCGCCGCCGGCGTGCGCGGCATCACGATCGCCCGCGTCAGTGGCCACGGCGGCCAGGCCGGCATCACCGAGCAGTACCGCGGCAGCCAGTTCATGGTCGAGTTCCACGACAAGATCGAACTCAAGATCGCCGTCTCGGAGGGCTTCGTCCAGCCCACCATCGACGCCATCGTGCGCGCCGCGCGCACCGGCAACGTCGGTGACGGCAAGATCTTCGTCCAGCCGCTGGAGCGCGTCGTGCGCATCCGCACCGGCGAGGAGGACAGCGAAGCCCTCACCCCCGTCGGGGCCTGACCCCGCGCACAGGCACGGACGGTCTCGTCCCGACGGGGGGACCGTCCTGCGATGCCGGCGTCATGCGACCCCGGCGAACGCCCCCCGCCGCCGCGAGCCCCCTCCGCGGCGGCGGGACCTGTCGATCAGCCGCTCCCGGCCACCTCGCCGAACGCCGTCGCGGCGGCCGCGACCACCTCGTCGATCAGCTCGTCGTTCAGCGCGTACCCGAGGAACGCCGCCTCGAACGCCGACGGTGGCCACGCCACGCCCAGGCGCAGCAGCGCCTGGAACCACCGCGCGAACGCGGCTCCGTCTGCGCGCGCCGCGCTGGCGAAGTCGATCACCCGCTCCTCCGTGAAGAACACCGTCACCATCGACCCGATCTGGTTCACGCGCACGCTCACGCCGGCCTCGGCGGCCCCCTGCCGCAGGCCCTCAGCGAGGCGCGTCCCGCGCGACTCGAGCGCCAGGTAGAGGTCGGGCGTGGCGTCGATCGCCTCGAACGTCGCGATGCCGGCGGCCATCGCGAGCGGGTTCCCCGACAGCGTGCCGGCCTGGTAGACCTTGCCGGACGGCGACACCTGCTCCATCAACTCGGCGCGGCCGCCGTACGCACCGACCGGCAGGCCGCCACCCACGATCTTGCCCCAGCACGTGAGGTCGGGATCCAGACCCAAGCGCTCCACGGCGCCGCCGCGCGCCAGGCGGAAGCCGGTCATCACCTCGTCGACCACCAGCAGCGCGCCGTGCTCCCGCGTCAGCACGCGCACGCGCTCCAAGAAGCCGGGCTCGGCCTCGACCACGCCCATGTTGCCCGCGACCGGTTCCAGGATCACCGCGGCGACGTCGTCGCCGTGCTCGCCCATGAGCGCCTCGACCGCAGCGGCGTCGTTCCAGGGCGCCACCAACGTCAGGCCGGCCACGGCCTCGGGCACGCCCGCCGACGACGGCACGCCGGTCGTGGCCGCGCCCGAGCCCGCGGCCACCAAGAGCCCGTCGGCATGGCCGTGGTAGTGCCCCGCGAACTTCACGATCTTCGCGCGACCGGTCGCGCCGCGCGCCAGCCGCAGCGCGCTCATGGTGGCCTCGGTGCCCGAGTTGACCAGGCGCACGCGCTCGGCGCCGTGCACGCGCTCCAGGATCCGCTCGATCAGCTCCGTCTCGCGGCCGGTGGGGGCGCCGAACGACGTCCCCTTCTCCAACGCGGCGCTGAGGGCTGCGATCACGTGCGGATGCCTGTGGCCGAGGAGCATCGGCCCCCACGAGCCGTACAGGTCGATCAGGCGATTGCCGTCGGCGTCCCACAGGTACGGGCCGTCGGCACGCTCGATGAAGCGCGGCGTGCCGCCGACGCTGCCGAAGGCGCGCACCGGCGAAC
>REEJ01000150.1 GCA_007695125.1 Trueperaceae bacterium
ACGTGCGCGTCGACGTCGCCGATCACGTCGCGGTGCTCGGTGGGCAGGTACGCGTCCCCACCCTCGACGGCGCGGTCGACATGCGCCTCCCGCCCGGCACGCAGACGGGTCGCCGCCTGCGGCTGCGCGATCGCGGTTGGCCCGCGAAGGCGGGCGGCCGCGGCGACGCGCTCGCCGAGGTGCGCGTCGTCATCCCGGAGCGCCCGAGCGCGGCACAACGCGCGGCGTACGAGCGCCTGCGCGACCTCGCCGAGGAGGCCGCGACCTCCGCAGGCTCGGCGAGCGCTGGCGGGGCGACGACGGGGTCGGCGGGCGGGTCGGCGACAGCCAGCGGTGACGGCGAGTCCACCTGAACCGCAACGGCATCCCGCCGGGGCCGGTGGTACCCTGCCGCATGCATCGATTCCTGCGTTCGACGCCCGTGTTGGCCATCATGGCCGTGGTCCTCCTGTACCTCCCCGGCAATGCGGTCGCCCAGAGCGACGATCCGGTCCTGATCGAGCTCGGCGCCACGCGCGAGCGCGTGAGTTTCGTCCTGGAACGCTTCGAGATCGCCGTGCGCGGTGTCGCCGCCAACCAGGGCCTGCCGTACACGCGTGAGGTGTTCGAGCAGCTCTACCCGTTCCTGCCGAACTTCTTGGACCAGCGCGTGAGCGAGTTGGTGCTGATCGACTACGCCCGGACGCGCGGCCTCGCCGTCCCCGAGGGCCGCATCGACGAGATCGTCGCCGACGTCCGCGCGACCACCGGCGACGACGACGACGTCTTCGCGCAGCTCCTGACCGAGGCGGGTTTCCGTGACGAGGACCAGCTGCGTACCCTGATCACGGAGTCGGAACTCGTGCAGCTCGCGTACGAGGCGATCGAAGCCGGGGTCGTCGTGAGCGAGGCGGAGATGCGCGTCTCGTATCAGGGGACGCGCGAGCGCTACGTCGTGCCCGCCGAGGTCTGTGCCAAGCACATCCTCGTCCCCGAACTCGAGGATGCCGAAGCGGTCATCGAGCGGCTCGAGGCCGGCGAGGACTTCGGCGAGGTCGCGGCAGAGGTGTCGACCGACACGGGTTCGGCCACGCGCGGCGGCGAGCTCGGCTGCCTCCCGCAGGGTGCCACCGTACCCACCTTCGACGAGGCCGCGTTCGGTGCCACGATCGGCGAGCTGACCGGCCCGGTGCAGACGGACTTCGGGTACCACCTGCTGGTGGTCGACGAGCGGATCGACGAGCGCCAACGGAGCTTCGACGAGGTGCGCGACCAGATCGAACGCGACCTCCGCAGCGCACGTGCCGAGCTGGCGCTGCAGCGAGCGATCGAGATCGCCGGCGTGCGCACGTACCCCGAGCGCATCCCGCCGCTCCCCGACGCCGACGAGGACTGATCCCAGCGCCACGCGTCCAGCGCGCCCCGCCAAAGAGGCAGCGCCTAGCGCGCCGCGCCTAGGGCGCGAGCCGGCGCCGGCGCCAGTTCGCGCCGTCGCGCTCGTACAAGAACCGGTCGTGCAAGCGCGACGGTCGACCCTGCCAGAACTCCGCCGCCTGGGGCGTGACGGCGAACCCGCCCCAGAACGGTGGCATGGGCACGTCCGTGCCGTCGAAGCGTTCTTCGACCTCGGCCAAGCGCGCCTCGAGGGCTGCGCGATCGCGCAACGGTCGGCTCTGCGGTGAGGCCCACGCGCCGAGCTGGCTGCCGCGTGGGCGGGTCGCGAAGTACGCCGCCGCCGTGTCGCGTGGCAGCGGCACGGCGCGCCCCTCGAGGCGCACCTGCCGCTGCAGCGGGCCCCACCAGAACAGCAACGCGCAGCGCGGGTCGGCGCTGAGATCGAGCGCCTTGCGGCTCTCCAGGTTCGTGTAGAACACCGCGGTGCCGTCGTGCAGTCCGCGCAGCAGCACCATGCGGGTACCCGGCGCGCCATCGGGGCCGATGGTGGTCAGCGACATCGCGTGCGGTTCGATCACCTCCGACTCGAGCGCGTCGGCGAGCCAGCGCTCGAGTTGGTCGATCGGGTCGTCGGCGAGGTCGGCAGCTTCGAGCGGTTGGTGTGCATCGTAGTCGTAACGCAGGTCGGCCAGTTTCATGC
Source organism: Trueperaceae bacterium (assembly GCA_007695125.1). Taxonomy (GTDB): domain Bacteria; phylum Deinococcota; class Deinococci; order Deinococcales; family Trueperaceae; genus CSSed10-48. The sequence goes on from REEJ01000150.1 coordinate 2,075, forward strand.
CGCAGTGTACGCGCATGGGTATCGTCGACCATGACCCAGCACTCGAATCGCCTGGCCGACACGGCCAGTCCTTACCTGCGACAGCATGCCCACCAGTTGGTGGACTGGTACCCCTGGGGCGAGGAGGCGTTCGCGGTCGCCCGAGAACGCGACGTGCCGGTGCTCGTCTCGATCGGCTACGCCGCCTGCCACTGGTGCCACGTGATGTCGCACGAGTCGTTCGACGATCCCGCGATCGCCGCCCTGCTCAACGACCACTTCGTCAGCGTCAAGGTGGATCGCGAGGAACGCCCCGACGTCGACGCCGTCTACATGGGCGCGGTGCAGGCCCTGAGCGGCAGCGGCGGGTGGCCCATGACCGTCGTCACCACCCCGGACGGGAAGCCGTGGTTCGCGGGCACCTACTTCCCGCCCGACGACCGCTTCGGCCGGCCCGGTTTCGCCCGGTTGCTCGGAGCGTTGCACGCCGCCTGGAGCGAGCGGCGCGACGAGGTGGTGGACTCTGCCACGCAGATCACCGAGCGGCTCGGCCACCTCAGCACGCGCTTGCCGGCCGATGACGGCGAGCCCGAGCGTTCGGCGCTCGCCGCGCTGCGCGCGGGCTTCGATCACGAACACGGCGGCTTCGGCGGGGCGCCGAAGTTCCCGCCGCACACGGCGCTGCGGTGGTTGCTCGAGCGACCGCCCGAGGACGGTGACGGTGAACCGACGGCCGCTGGCATGCTCCACCTCACGCTGCGCCGCATGGTCGACGGCGGCCTGTTCGATCAGCTCCTCGGCGGTGTCGCGCGCTACTCGGTCGACGAGCGTTGGATCGTCCCGCACTTCGAGAAGATGCTCTACGACAACGCCCTCCTGCTCGGCGTGCTCGCGCGTGCGGGAGCGCGTTTCGAGGACGCGCGGTTGGTGGGGGCCGGCATCGGGATCGCGCGCTGGGCCCTCGACGTCATGCGACCGGACGGCGTCGCCTTCGCCGCCTCCCAGGACGCCGACAGCGAGGGGGAGGAGGGGCGCTTCGCAACGTTCACGCCGAGCGACCTCGTGCCGGCACTGCCCGACCCGGACGACCGAGCGCTCGCTCGAGCGCTCTATGGGATCGACGAGGTCGGCGTGCTGGAGGGGCGCTCGGTGCCGGTGTGGCGCGGTCTCGATCACCCCGCGGTGGTCGCGGCGTTGGGATCGGACGCCTTCGAGCCCGAGCGCGTCGCCGAGCGCGTGGCGCGCGTGCGCGACGCGCTGATCGAGATCCGGCGCGGGCGTGTTCCTCCCGCCATGGACGACAAGGTCGTGACGTCGTGGAACGCACTGATGATCCGCGGCCTGGTCGAGGCCGCCCCGTGGCTGCCCGAGGCCCTCGCGACCGAGCTGCGCTCCGCCGCCGTGCAGTGTGCAGACGCCGTGTGGGAGCGCGCCTGGGACGGCACCAGCCTGCGCCACCTGGCGCCGCCGCCCCCACCCGGTGGCCGCGGCGTGAGCGCGCCCCAGGCGGTCGCGCTGCTCGAAGACGCGGCCAGCTACGGCCTCGCCGCCCTCGCGTTGCACCGCGCGACCGGCGACGTGCGCTTCCTGGCACGGGCCTTCGCGCTCGCCGACGCGGTCGAGCGCGACTTCGCCGACGGCGAGGGGGGTTTCTACACGACGCCCGCCTTCGGTGAGGCGTTGGTCGTGCGCCCACGCTCGACCTTCGACGGCCCGACGCCATCGGAGCACGGGCTCGCCGCGGAACTGCTCGCGTGGGTGGCGGCGTGGAGCGCCGACGCCGAGCGCGCCGAGCGCGCCGCAGCGGCCACGCGCGGCGCCGCCCGACTGGCTGCGCGCGCCCCGACCGCCGTGGCCTCGCTCCTCGGCGTCCGCGACAGGCTGGTTGCGCCGCCGGTCGAGGTCATCGTGGCTGGCGCGCCCGACGACGAGCGCACCCGCGCGCTGCTGGAGTGCGCCGACCGCGAGGCGCCGGATCACGCCCTGGTCGGGCTGGTGCCGGCGACGCTGCCCGCCTCGAGTGCCGCCGATGGTCTCCCGGCGCCGAGCGTGCCGTGGTTCGAGGGTCGCGCCGTGGAGCGCCCGACCGCCTTCGTGTGCAGCGCGGGCGCCTGCCGTGCGCCCGTGCACGACGTCGCTGGACTGCGCGACGCGCTCGCTGCGGCGGTCGGGTCGGCGTTCGCGCCGCGCCCGTGAGCGCCGACGCGCGCAGCCGCGCTCAGGCGTCGTCGCCGAGCGGCGTGACCCGGTAGCCAACGGCCCGGCCCACGCGGCCGGTCGCGGCGATCACACCGGCCTCGCGCAACACGAACGCTGCGCGCTGGGCCACCGGTCGCCGGGAGGTCCGGCCGCGGGCGATGTCGGCGGTGGTGAACGGTTCGTCGAGCGCGCTCGGCAACACCCGCAACCAGTCGCGCGCTCCGCACATCCGGTGGCGCTCGAGCACGTCGAGCAGCCGCCGCTCGACCGTGACCCAACCGCGCCTGCGCCACGCCACCCCGGGGCGGTGTTCGCGCGTCTCCTCGTCGCGCGTCACGACGGCTTCGATCTCGAGGTTGGGGTGGTCGAGCAGCGACGGGATGCCGACCAACGCGGCCAGCGCGTCGAGGAGATCGGCGCGCTTCGGCGAGCGACGGCGCGACAGCGTCGTGCCAGCGTCGTCACGTCGGACGATCCAGCGCTCACCGGCGACGGGAACCACGAGCAGCAGCCGGTGCGAGCGCAGCAGCGTGGTCAGCTTGTGGCGCAGCGCGCCGACGTTGCGGGTCTGCACCTCGATCAACAGGTCGTCGCACACCGCGTCGACCACGAAGCCCTCGAGTTCGATCTCGAAGCGTGCGCCGGGCGGCGCCAGCGTCCGCTTCAACGCGGCGTGGAGCGGTGACTCGTTCAGGGCGCCGATGGCCATCACGGCAGGCTACCGCGATCCTCTTGGCATCGGCCTAGCTCGTGGCCGCCAGCGAGCGTGCGCGGGGCATGATCGCCACATGACCGACGAAGCGGTACGCATCACCGACGGCTGCACGCCTCTCCACGACCACCACGGAGCCCCGCTCGGACCACCGTTCCCGGCCCGCTTGGCCACGTTCGATGGTCACGTCCAGCGCCTCGAGCGCGGCTGGCGTTGGCACGGACGCCTGGCGAGCGACGACGTGGCCGAGCTGCTCGGAAGCGCCGTGCGCGGGCGCAGCCAACACCTGCTCGGGCCGGCCGGCGCCGGCGTGAGTGTGTGGCTCGCCGACGTCTGGTTCGATGCCGAGTCGGGGGGCGTGAGCTGTGACCTCGTCGGTCGAAGCGGCGAGGCGCTTGGGGTGCTCCCCGTCGACGCCGTGCTCCGTGGCCGCGCGGGCTGAGGTCCGGCAGCCGCTGACGGGCGAACCGAATCGCCTCGCCTGTCGACGGGCGCCGTCAGTCGTCGCGCGCTGGTTCGGTGGGCGCTGGTTCGGCGGGCGGCAGTCCTGAACGGTCGTACGTCGTGAAGCGGGCCTGCGAGCGCAGCGCGAAGCTCGCGCTCGCACCGTCGATCGCCCGTGCCACCGCGAGGACGCCGTCGAGGTGATCGAGCTCGTGTTGCAGCAACTCCGCCAGGTCGCCCTCGAGTGGCCAGCGACGCTCCTCGCCCTGCAGATCGGTATACGCGAGCGTGATCCGGGCGTGCCGTCGCACGCGCACGAGCAGCTCGGGGAAGCTCATGCAGTCGTCCCACACCTCGACCATCTCAGTCGAGCGCTGCTCGATGCGCGGGTTCACGATCACGTGCGGTTCGTCGACGTGCAGGTAGACCACGCGCCGTGGATCGCCGACCTGCGGCGCCGCGATGGCGCGGCCCGCCCCCCAGCGGCGCCGGAAGGCCATCAGCGTGTCGTGGAGGTCGTCCACCAGCGCGGGTAGGGAAGACCATTCGTCGGCCACGACGGCCCGACACCGCTCGAGCAGCCGTGGATCGCCCAGCAGCACGATGTCGCGTTCCGCCATGACAGCATCCTACCGCCGCCGGTCCGCGGTACGCTCGGACGCGATTCCAGGCACGAAGAGGAGCGATGTGAGCGAGCCACGGCCACCCACCACAGACAGCGGCACCGTACCGAGCGACGATCTCGTCACGCGCCATCACCAGCAGTCGATCGACGGGCGCACGCTGCGGTACGCCTCGCACACCGGCCGCGTCGTCTTGCACCGCGAGGGCACCGGCACGGGCGAGCGCGCTGGGCAGTGGGAAGGCACGACGCCCAGCGCCGAGATGTTCGTCGTCGCCTACACGAAAGAAGGCGTCCGCGACCCGGCGACGCGGCCGCTCACGTTCTCGTTCAACGGTGGACCCGGATCGTCGTCGGTGTGGCTCCACTTGGGGCTGCTGGGCCCGAAGCGCGTCCCGCTCGACGCCGATCCCGCACCGACGGCGCCACCGTACCGTCTGGTCGACAACCCACACGGCCTCCTCGAGCACACCGACCTCGTGTTCATCGACCCGGTGTCGACCGGTTACAGCCGCGCCGTCACGGGGGGCAAGCCCTCCGATTTCCACGGCCTCGACCCCGACGTGCGCTCGGTCGGCGACCTCATCCGGCTGTGGGTCTCGCGCCATGGGCGATGGGGCTCGCCGATCTACCTGATCGGCGAGTCGTACGGCACCACCCGCGCCGCGGCGCTCGCCGCGTACCTGCAGACCCGCCACGCCATGTACCTGAGCGGCGTGATGCTCGTCTCGTCGATCCTCGACTTCTCGACCGCCCGCTTCGAGCCCGGCAACGACCTCCCGCACCTGCTCTTCTTGCCGACGTACGCGGCCGTCGCGCACTACCACGGACGCCTCCCGGCGGATCTCCAGGCGCTCCCCTTGCGCGAGGTACTCGACGAGGTCGAGGCCTGGGCGCTGGACGTCTACGCGCGCTTCTTGGCGCTGGGCGATCGCGCCGACGACGACCTCGTCGACGCGGTCGCCCAGCGCCTGTCGCGCTACACGGGCCTGGACGCGCACTGGTTGCGCGGCGCCCACCTGCGCGTCGAGATCATGCGCTTCTGCAAGGCGCTCCTGCGTGACCAGGGACGCTCCGTCGGCAGGCTCGACGCGCGCTACACGGCGCGCGACCGCGACGCGGTGGGCGCCACGCCCGACACCGACCCCTCGTACGCTGCGATCCTCGGTCCCTACGGCGCCGCGTTCAACGACTACGTACGCCGCGACCTGGGGTACGCATCGGACCTGCCCTACGAGGTCCTGACCGGGCTGTACGCCACCTGGCGCTTCGAGGGGTTCGAGAACCGCTTCGTGAACGTCTCCGAGCAGCTGCGCAGCGCGATGCACGCCAACCCCGCCCTGCGCGTGCACGTCGCGAGCGGCTACTACGATCTGGCCACGCCGTACTGGGCGAGCGAGCACACGCTCGCCCACATGGCCCTCGACCCCGCCCTGCGCGGCAACGTGCGCCACACCGTGTACGAGGCAGGACACATGATGTACGTCCACGAACCCTCGCTCCGGGCCGTGGGTGCTGACCTGGCAGCGTTCGTACGGGCGGGCTGAGCGCAAGCGGGCGGGCCGAGCGCCGCCGCCATCGTCCGCGGGCTCAGCCCTCGTCGCGCTCCAGCGCCTCGCGCACGGCGTCTTGGACCGCCGCTGGATCGGCTCGGCCCTGCGACGCCCGCATGACCTGACCCACGAAGAAGCCGTGCAGGCCGCGTTTGCCGCCGCGATACGCGGCGACCTCGGCGGGGTGCTCGGCCAAGGCCCGCTCCACCCAGGCGGCGAGCGCCGCCGGATCGCCCTGCACGCTCAAGCCCCGCTCCGCGACCAGCGCCTCTGGGTCCTCGCCGCTATGCGCCACCTCGTCGAGCAGCGCGCGCGCCATGCGGAGCGTGAGCCGACCGTCGTCGACCAGCGCCAGCAGCCGGGCCAGCAGCGTCCCAGAGAGCCCTGCGGGCACGCCGCCGTGCGCTCGCGTCAAGCGCTGCACGTCGTTGGCGAGCCAGGTGGCGAGGTCGGTCGCTGGCGCGCCGGCGGCCACGCCGTCGGCGAAGAGCGCTGCGAGCTCGCTCGACGACGCGATCGGCGCCGCCGCCGCGGGATCGACGCCGTGCCGATCGCGCAGGCGCTCGGCCGTCGCCCGGGCGCCTGCGTCGAGGTGCGCGAACGGATGCACCTCGGTCGTGTCCAGCGACGCTCCCGACGGCGCGGGAGCCACAGGCGTCGCGAGACCGCCGTCGCCGCCGGCGCTGGTGGGCGCGTCGCGGCGCTTCGCCCAACCGTCCTTGAGCGGCACGATGCGGGCGAACACGAGCGTGTCGTCGCGGCCGTCGCGCGGGTCACGCCAGAAGTAGCCGAGTCGCTCGAACTGGTAGCGCGTGTCGGGTCCGTCGCGCAGCACGCTCGGTTCCACCAGACCCTGGCGCTCGAGGCGCGAGTCGCTGGCCAGGTGGTCGGTGAAGGTGCCGCCCACGGCGTCGGGGTTGGGCACGTCGAACAAGCGATCGTAGAGTCGGAACGTGGCCTCGGCGCCCGCCTCGGCATCGACCCAGTGGATGGCCGACCAGACGCGTTCGCCCGCGGGGTTCGCTCCGAGCGAGTCGGGCAGCACCGTCGCGTGGACGCGTTCGACACGGCCGCTCGCGTCGACGTCGACGGCGTCGCAGCGCACCACGAAGGCGTGACGCAGGCGCACGGCCCGACCCGGTGCCAGTCGCTTGAAGCCCTCCGGCGGCTCGAGCGCCACGTCGTCGCGCTCGATGACGAGTCGCTTCGAAATCGGGACCTCGCGCACCGCGGAGGCCGGGTCGTCCGGGAAGCGCGGCGCGAGGACGACGTCGACGTGCCGTGGCAGGCCCGTGAGCTCCAACGGCACCGGATCGAGGACGGCCATCACGCGCGGCGCGACGGGGTTGAGCGCGTCGCGAACGCTCTCGTCCAGGAGGGCGGGGCTGGTCCGTGAGAGGCTCTTCGTCACGCCCACCCGCGTGGCGAACGTGCGCACCGCCTCGGGCGGCACCCCACGACGCCTGAGACCGGCGATCGTGGGCATGCGCGGGTCGTCCCAGCCGTCCACGAAGCCGCCCTTCACCAACGCGCTGAGCTTGCGCTTGCTCATCACGGTGTGGTCGAGCACGAGCCGTGCGAACTCGTACTGCCGCGGACGGGGCTCCGGGAACAGGTGCCCCACGAGCCAGTCGTACACGGCGCGGTTGTTGTCGAACTCGAGGGTGCACAGCGAGTGCGTGATGCCCTCGAGAGCGTCGGTCAGTGGATGCGCGAAGTCGTAGAGCGGGTAGATCGGCCAAGCGTCGCCGCTGCGGTAGTGGTGCGCGTGCTTGATGCGGTACAGGACGGGGTCGCGCAACACGATGACGGGGGAGGCCATGTCGATCTTGGCGCGCAGCACGTGGGCGCCGTCCGGGAACTCGCCGGCGCGCATGCGCCTGAACAGGTCGAGGTTCTCCTCGACGCTGCGGTCGCGATACGGGCTCGGAGTGCCCGGCTCGGTGAGCGTGCCGCGCCCGTCGCGGATCGCCTCCTCGCTCTGCGAGTCGACGTAGGCGTGGCCGGCCTCGACCAGGCGGAGGGCCAGCGCGAAGAGCTCCTCGAAGCCGTCGCTGGCGTAGCACAGTTCGTCCCACTCGAGTCCGAGCCAGGCGATGTCGTCCTGGATGGAGCGCACGAACTCGGGGTCCTCGGTCGTCGGGTTCGTGTCGTCCATGCGCAGGTTGAAGCGGCCGCCGTAGTCGCGCGCCAGTCCATAGTTCAGGCAGATCGCCTTGGCATGGCCGATGTGCAAGTAGCCGTTGGGCTCGGGCGGGAAGCGCGTGACCACCCGTTCCACGCGGCCGCTGGCGAGGTCGGCGTCGATGACCTCGGTCACGAAGTTGGGGGGCACGCTGCGCTCGTGCGCGGCGGGGATACGTGATGTGCGTGGGCTGGACACGCTGGCGTCGTCCTCCTGGGCGCCGAACCTGGCTGGCCGGCGCGCAACCACGAGGCTAGCATCCGCAACCAAGCGGCGTCGTCGGACGCCCATCCGGCCAGCCGCCTCGCAGCCGCCCGCGCGACGATGGCAACGGGCGGGTGCACGGGTCCTGGTGTCAGCCGATGCGGAGCGCCAGCGTCAGGAGCAGGTAGGTCGTGGGCACGGCGATCAGCGTGCTGTCGAGTCGGTCGAGGACGCCGCCGTGGCCGGGGAGGAACACGCCTGCGTCCTTCACGCCGACCCAGCGCTTGACGAGCGACTCGAACAGATCGCCGAGCAAGGCGGCGAGCGGCACCGCGATGCAGAACACGAACACGTGCAGCAAGGTGAAGCGGAAGCCCGTCCAGATCGGCATCAGCGCGAGGGTCGTGAACACCACCACGGCGGCGAGTGCGAAGCCGCCGATCGCCCCCTCGACGGTCTTGTTGGGGCTGATACGCGGTGCCAGCGGACGCTTCCCGAACAAGGTCCCGAACACGTAGCCGCCGACGTCGGTCGCGATGATGGCCAGGATCGGCAGGGTCAGGTACCACAGACCGATCACCCCGTCGGGCGTGTACCGGAGCGTGATCACGAGTCCGAACAGCCAGCTGATCCAGATGTACCCGAGCACGCTGAACGCGAGCGCGTGGAGCGAGTTGCGGTTCGAGGCGATGACCTCGAGCACGAGCATCGCGACGATGAAGCCGACGAGCAGCAGCTCGCGCCACGGCACGTCGCCGAACGGAGCCATCCAGGGGTGGCTCGGCGGCAACGAGGCGGGCAGGGTGAGCGCCGTGGCGATCCACAGGCTGCGGCGCCGGATGGGGATGCCTCGCAACCGCATCATCGTGGTGTACTCCTGGATCGCCACGAAGGTCAGTGCGAGGTAGATGGGTCCCAGCAGCGGCAACCCGACCGTGAGCACGACGAGCGTGACCAGGAAGCCGAGGAAGGCGGAGACGATACGAGTGGCGGACACGTCAGGGCGTGTCCACTCAGACGGCCATGATGTCGTCTTCTTTGGCCTTCAGGCGTTGCTCGATCAACGTGACGAACTCGTCCGTCAGCTTCTGGACGTCGGCTTCGCCGGTGTGGAGCTCGTCCTCGGAGAGCAGGTGCTCCTTGTGCATCAGCTTCAGCTCGTCGTTGGCGTCGCGGCGGATGTTGCGCACCGCCACGCGGCCTTCCTCGGCCATGTGCTTCACCTGCTTGACCAGGTCGCGGCGGCGCTCGTCGTTCAGCGCCGGCACGGTGATGAACACGGTATCGCCCTGGTTGTTGGGGTTGAAGCCGAGATCGCTCTCCCGGATGGCCTTCTCGATCGCGCCGATGGCCGACTTGTCGAACGGCGAGATCACGAGCGTGCGGGGGTCCGGGCTCGACACCGTGGCGAGCTGGTTCAGGGGCGTCGAGGCGCCGTAGTAATCGACGTAGACGCGGTTCAAGATCGCCGGGTTGGCGCGCCCGGTGCGCACCACGCCGATGTTGTTCTCGAAGGCCTCGAGCGACCTCTGCATCCGCTCGCGCGTCTCCTTGAGCACGGTCTTCATCGCTGTCCTCCTGGACGCCGCGCCGGAGGCCGCGGCGAGGCCATTGGTGTGCGCCAGTCTACCGTGCCCGTGCCTGGGACCGCACGGAAGCGGTCCCAGGCACGCTTTCAGGTCGGGTCATCGTCGACGAAGCGGGTCTGGGCATCGGTGGCGATCCGCGTCCCGACGTGCTCACCGGCCAACAAGCGGGTGAGGTTCCCCTCCGTGAAGATGTCGAACACCGTCATCGGCATGTTGCGGCCCATGCACAGGCTGATCGCCGTGGCGTCCATGACGGCCAGGCCCTGGTTGAGCACGTCCATGTAGGAGAGCTCGGCGTACTGCCGCGCCTGGGCGTTCACGCGGGGGTCGTCATCGAACACACCGGAGACGGCGTTCTTCGCCATCAACACCATGTCGGCGTCGATCTCGAGCGCCCGTAGGGCGGCGGCCGTGTCGGTGGTGAAGAACGGGTTACCGGTGCCGCCTGCGAAGATCACGACGCGACCCTTCTCGAGATGTCGCAGGGCTCGCCGCCGGATGTAGGGCTCGGCTACGGCCTGCATCGGCATGGCCGTCTGCACGCGCGTGGTCACGCCCTGGCGCTCGAGCGCGTCTTGCAGGGCGATGGCGTTCATCACGGTGCCCAGCATCCCGACGTAGTCGGCGGTGGCCGGGTCCATGTCGCCGCCGTTCTTCGCACCGCGCCAGAAGTTGCCGCCGCCCACGACCAGGGCGAGTTGCGTGCCGCTGGCGTGGGCGGTGCGGATCTCCTGCGCGAGCGCGCTCGTGGCCTCGGGCGCGACGCCGAAGCCGGTGGGGCCGGCGAGGAACTCGCCGGAGAGCTTCAGCAAGACGCGCTGCACGAGACCGATCTACTCGCCGATCGCGATGCGGCTGAAGCGACCGACCTGGATGTTCTCGCCGATCGCCGCGACGGCTTCAGCGAGCAGTTTCTCCACGGTCAGCTTGTCGTCCTTGATGTAGGGCTGTTCGAGCAGGCAGACCTCGGCGTAGTACTTGCCGATGCGCCCCTCGACCATCTTCTCGACGATCGCCTCGGGCTTGCCCTCTTCGAGTGCCTGGGCGCGCAGCGCCTGCTTCTCGGCCTCGATCACGTCCTGGGGAACCTCGTCGGGGCGCAGGTACTGCGGGTTGGCCATCGCGACGTGCAGGGCGAGGTTCTTGGCGAGTTCCTTGAACTGGTCGTTGCGTGCCACGAAGTCGGTCTCGCAGTTGAGCTCCACCAGCACGGCCACGCGGCCGTTGTGGTGGACGTAGCTGCCGATGATGCCCTCGCGCGCTTCGCGGACGGACTTCTTGGCGGCCTTGGCGATGCCACGCTCGCGCAGCAGCGCGGCGGCCTTGTCGATGTCGCCGCCCGTTTCGTCGAGCGACTTCTTGACGTCCATCATGCCGGCGCCCGTCAGCGCGCGCAGCTTCTTGATCGCTTCCGTGTTGGTGCTCATCGCTTGCTCCTCCGCGCCGCCCTCAGGCGTCCTTCGTGGTGTCGTCCTCG
>REEJ01000087.1 GCA_007695125.1 Trueperaceae bacterium
GGCTTCCTCGGCCAGGTCGTCAACTTCATCGACGTGCTGTACGTGCGCGACTGACGTATGTACGTGCGGCAGTCCGCCGCACAAGCTCGGCTGGTGTTCGGGCGCCTCGCGCGCCCGAGCACCAGCCCCACCCCGTCACCGGGGAGCGAGACCTATCTTGCCGAGACCCTACCCACCCGGCGCGCCACACGAGCGCGTCACCCAGACACGAGGAGCCGCGTCATGATCGTCATCCGCCCCGAACGCCTCATCATCGGTGACGGGAGCCAGAGCACCGAGGGCATGGCCGTCGTGATCGAGGGCGGCCGCATCAGCCGCGTGTGCCCGAGCGTCGAACTCGGTGCGGACCGCGACCGGGTGACCTACGTCGATGCCGCGGGTGCGAGCCTGATGCCCGGCATGATCGACGCCCACGTCCACCTCACCTACGACGGCTCGCCGCGGCCGCTCGACTACAAGCTCGCAACGCTGAGCGACTCCTACCCCGCCCTGGCGCTGCAGGCTGTGAGGCACGCGCGGGACACGCTGCGCGCCGGCGTCACCGCGGTGCGCGACCTCAACGCCCCCGGCGGCGTGGTGCTGGCGCTCCGCGACGCCATCGCGGCCGGCCACGTCGAGGGCCCGACGGTGGTCGCCTGCGGCCAGGGACTGTCTGTCACGGGTGGGCACATGGACAAGGGTGGCTGGGGCGACCACGTCGCCTTCCGCGACCTCAACGCCCCCTGCGACGGCCCCGATGCCTTCCGTCAGGGCGTGCGCGAGCAGGTCAAGCGCGGCGCCGACTGCATCAAGATCAACCTGTGCGGCGGCTCGCTCCGCGACCCGAACGCGCCCTACAAGCAGGAGATGACCGACGCCGAGGTCGCCGCAGCGATCGACGAGGCGCACCGGCTCGAGCGCCACGTCGCGGCGCACACGTCGGGCGGACCGAGCGTGACGATGGCCGTCCGCGCGGGCCTCGACAGCGTCGAGCACGGGCACTGGATCGACGAGCAGACGGCCGACCTGATGGCCGAGCGGGGCACCGCCTACGTGCCGACCCTCCTCGTCAACGAGCGCAACTACGAGATCGGCCGCGAGGCGCTGGGCGGGTCCGACGCGGGCTGGGCGTGGCTCGACCGCGCGCGTGAGGACAAGTGGGCGTCGCTCGAGCGCGTGCACCGCGCCGGGGCGACGGTGGTGATGGGGACCGACGCCGGCTTCATGCTCCCGCACGGCAGCATGACCGCACGCGAGCTCGAGCTGCTCGTCCACGGCGGCCTCAGCGCCATGGAAGCGATCGTCTCAGCGACGTCGAGCGCGGCCCGCCTGCTCGGCATCGACGCCGGCCTCGTGCGCGAGGGGGCCATCGCCGACCTGGTCCTCGTGCCGGGCGACCCGAGCCGAGACGTCCGCGTCCTGCAAGACCTCGCTGCGCTGCGCGTCTGGCGCGCCGGACGGGAGGTCGCCGCCTGAGACCGCCGGTCTGAGGCGCAGTCGCATCATGGTCCTCTCCTACGTGCTCCGCCGTCTGGTGCAGATGATCCCCACCTTCCTGGGGGCCACCCTGCTCGCGTTCCTGATCATCCAGGCCGCGCCGGGCGACTTCACCGACCGTTTCGCCCTCGATCCCAACATCGACCCCGAGCAGCTGCAGCGCATGCGTGAGCGCTTCGCCCTCGACCAGCCGGTCATGGTCCAGTACGCAAACTGGATGTGGAGCATCGTCCGCTTCGGGTACCTGGGCGAGTCGTTCAGCTACCGGGCGCCCGTCAACGCCGTGATTTACCCGCTCGTGCTCAACAGCATGTCGCTGGTGCTGGTGTCGTTGGTGCTCACCTACCTCCTCACCATCCCGATCGCGGTCTACTCCGCCGTGCGCCAGTACTCGCTCGGCGACAAGGTCGTCACGTTCCTGTCGTTCCTGGGCCTGGCGATCCCCAACTTCTTCTTCATCCTGATCCTCATCACCGGCGTGCTCTTCCTGCAGCCGAGCCTGCGGCAGGTCGCCGCGCAGGGGGGGACGGCCGAGCAGGTGCTGCGACCCATCACCTACGACCTCGATCGCGGTCTCGTCTTCCCGGTCGGTGGGATGCGAACCAGTCAGCGCGTCGAGCAGATGTCGTCGTGGGAGCGCTTCAAAGACCGCGTCTGGCACCTGGTGCTGCCCGTGATCGTGGTCACCACCGCGTCGCTCGCGAGCCTCGTGCGGGTGCTACGAGGGCAGATGCTCGAGTTCTTGCGGTCCGACTTCGTCCGAACGGCGGCGGCGAAGGGGGTCCCGCCCCGAGGCGTGGTCTACAAGCACGCGCTGCGCAACGCGCTCAACCCGCTCATCTCGGGGATCGGCACGTTGCTCCCGTCCCTCGTCGGCGGCGCGGGCCTGGTGGAGTTCGTCATCCGTTGGCCCGGGATCACGCCCGCCTTCGTCGCGGCCGTGAAGGCGCAGGACCTCTACATCGTCATGGGGTTGCTCACCGTCTCGGCGGTGCTGCTCATGATCGGGAACTTCCTCTCCGACGTGCTGCTCGGGCTCGTCGACCCGCGGATCCGGTACACCTGATGGCCGCACTGCAGCCACCAAACCCGCCTGGGGCGACGAGCAGTGGCGCCGCCCCAGCGACGCCGGTCGCCCAGGCGAAGCTCGGCACGACCCAGGCGTCGATCGTCCGGAGCCAGTTCCGCAAGCACCGCCTGGCGATGTTCAGCCTCTTCCTGCTCGGCGGCTTCTACACCGCAGCCTTGTTCGCGGACTTCATCGCCCCGTATGGCGAGGGCCAGTCGTTCCGGCGCGGCGAGATGAACCGCAGCTACGCGCCGCCCACCACGATCTACTGGACCGACCCCGAGACCGGCCGGCTGACGCGGCCCTACGTCTACCCGGTGTCCTCGCAGCGCGACCTCCAGACGCTGCGCGTGACCTACGTGGAGGACCGCAGCAACCCCACCCCGATCCGCTTCTTCGTGCAGGGGACGTCGTACGTCCCGCCACCGCTGTCGCTCGTCCCGGTCGGGATCCGCAACCAGATGGGCTGGAACTGGACGGCCTCGACCCGGCTCTTCGGCGTCGAGCAGCCCGCGACCATCTACCTGTGGGGGGCCGACCAGTTCGGCCGCGACGTGTTCGGGCGCATCCTCTACGGGGCCCGCATCAGCCTGACGATCGGCATCCTGGCTTCGCTCATCGCGCTGGTGTTGGGGCTGCTGTTGGGCGGCATCGCCGGCTACGTCGGCGGCGTGGTCGACGACGTGGTGATGCGCCTGGTCGAGGTCTTCGCCACCATCCCGAGCCTCTTCCTGCTGCTGGCGCTGCGCGCGCTGTTCCCGATCGAGATCAACCCGACGGCGATCTTCGTGGTGCTCGTGACGATCCTGGGCTTCATCAGCTGGGGCCCGATCGCTCGCGTCGTGCGCGGCCTGGCGCTGTCGCTGCGCGAGGAGGAGTACGTCCAGGCGGCACGCGCCCTCGGCGCGCGCCAGGCCCGGGTGCTCCTCCGGCACGTGTTGCCCGGGACCTCCGCCTACGCGATCGTGGCGTTCAGCCTGCTGATCCCCAGCTTCATCCTGACCGAGGCGGGCCTCAGCTTCCTCGGCCTCGGCATCAGCGAGCCGGCGTCGAGCTGGGGCCTGATGCTGGCGGTCGCGCAGGAGGGGGGCATCCAGACGTTCACGCAGCGGCCGTGGATGCTGCTCCCAGGACTCTTCATCTTCATCGCCGTGCTGGCCTTCAACTTCCTCGGTGACGGCCTACGCGACGCGCTCGATCCGAAGCTCAGGAAGTAGGGGAGGGGCACGGTATGGCCGAGACGACGACACCCAGGCCCGGGATCACACCCGACGGCATCTACCGCCCGGCGAGCTACGACCACGCGATGTGGGCCGGCGACACGCTCTACGTCGCGGGGCAGGTGGCTCGGGACGTGCACGGCACGCTCATGGCGCCGGGCGACGCCGCCGGACAGGCCGAGCAGGTCTACGCCAACCTCGGCGCCGTGCTCGACGCTGCCGGCGTCCGCCGCGACCAGGTCGTGAAGGTCGTGACCTACCTGGTCGACGGCAGCGACGGCGCGGTCGCAGGCGCGGCACGACAGCGCTTCTTCGGTGCGCACCGCCCGCCCCACACGGGGCTGGTGGTCGCTGCGCTGGGTGGCCCGGAGGTGCGCATCGAGGTCGAGGTCATCGCCCACGCGCCCAGCGGTTGACGAACGAGAACGCCCCACAGGGGCCGACCGTGGCAACGAGACGGCGCACCGCCAGGCAGTGCGCCGAGCGACGAACCAGTGAGGAGCACGCACATGGATGGAATCAAGGTCACGCAGATCAAGCACATGGCGTTCGCGGTGCGCGACGTCGACGCCACCCTCGCCACCTACAAGCGCCTGCTCGGCGTTTCCGACGAGGTCGGGGTCACGGAGTTCGCGAAGTCGCGCAACCGTGTCGCGCTGTTCGAACTCGGCGGCATCGAGTACCAGATCTCGCAGTCGATGGACCCTGACGGCCGCTTCGCGACGTGGATCGCCGAACGCGGCGGCGAAGGGCTCCACCACATCTGCTACGCCGTCGAGGACATCGACGCCGCCCTGGCAGAAGCCCAGGCCCGTGGCGCCACCCTCAAGGAGTGTGCCGCGTGCAAGGTCAGCGGGAGCCACGTCCATCCGGAGGGCTGGGTCGCCTTCCTCGAGCAGGACGCCGGCGGCATCGAGATCGAGTTCATGCAGGTCTACACCCCCGAGCAGCTCGAGCAGTACGCGAACGTGAAGGGGATCTGATGGGCCTCGCCGTGCCACTGGCGCGACGCGCGGCGGCGCTCCGCGACCTCGGCGAGAGCGCGCGCGACGCGCACGACGTGGCCGTCCCGGCGGCCGCCCGCGGGGCCGCCATCGAGGCGCTGCGCAGGGGCGAGACGCACTACACCGACCGCCCCGGCATCCTGCCGCTGCGCGAGCGCGTCGCCGACGATCTCGAGCAGCGCTTCGGCCTCGCCGTCGATGCGCGCGCCGGCGTCGTCATCACCTGCGGTGTGACCGAGGCGCGCTTCGTCGCCATCCAGCAGCTGCTCCCCGCCGCTGACGGCACCGTGGTCGCGCTCGCGCAGCCGGAGCGCGTCGCCGGTGCCTGCCTCGTCCGCGGCGTTCGGCTCGTCGGCCCACACGCCGACGTGGCCGGGAACGTCGTCGTCTACGTGAGCGGCGGCGCCGATCCGGGCGCGCGCGAGGCGTGGCTGGCGCGCGCCACCGAGCAACGGTGGCCCGTGCTGTTCGAGGTCGACGGCCCGGCCCCCCATCCCGCCGCCCAGGGGCTGGCCGAGCAGACCGTCACGATCGGCGGCCTCGGTCATGACGCAGGGCTCGAGGCGTGGCGCGTCGGCTTCCTCGCCGCACCGGCGGCGACCGCCGGTCCGCTTCGCGACTTCAAGCAAGCGCTGACGATCTGCACCACCAACCTCTCGCAGTGGGGAGCCCTCGGGCTGATGGAGGCCACAGCGTGACGCTCGACGAACTCCGCCGACTCGACGGCGCCAAGCTGCGCTACGCCTTGATGGACCTCGCCAAGGAGGTCAAGGGGGCGATCGCCCTCGGTCGAGGCGACCCCGATCTCGACACGCCGGAGCACGTGGTCGCCGCGGCGGTACGAGCGCTCTCCGAGAGCGTCCAGCCGCTCCAGCCGATCGCGGGCATGGACGCGTTGCGCAGCGCCATCGCGCGCCGCGCGAAGGGTGATCACGGCCTCGACGTCGGCCCGGAGCAGGTCCTGGTGACGACCGGTGGTCAGGAGGGGCTCTTCCTCGTCATGACGGCCCTGCTCGACCCCGGTGACGAGATCCTCGTCCCCGACCCGCGCTACACCAGCTACGACCAGGCGATCGAGCACGCCGGCGGTGTCAGTGTGACCGTCCCTACCTACCCCGAGGACGCCTTCGACCTGAAGGCCGCGGCCATCGAACCGCTGATCACGCCCAAGACGAAGGCGCTGCTGCTGGTGACGCCGTCGAACCCCACCGGCGGCATCATCACCCCCGGCGAAGCCGCCAAGATCGCGGCGCTGGCGCAGCAGCACGGCTTCGTCGTGATCTCCGACGAGATCTATGGCAAGTTCGTGTGGCCGCCGCACGAGCACGTGTCGATCGGCGCTCTCCCCGGCATGGCCGAGCACACCATCACGCTCTCCGGGTTCAGCAAGGCCTGGGCGATGACCGGTTGGCGCGTCGGCTACGTCATCGCGCCCGAGGACGCCATCGACGCGATGGCCGCCGTGAAGGGTGCCACCACCGGGCCGGTGTCGAGCGTGAGTCAGGCCGCTGCGCTCGCTGCGGCCGAGGCCGACGATGCCTGCATCGACGCGTTCCGGACCGTCTACGCCGAGCGCCGGACGCTGATGGCCGACGGTCTGAGCGCGATGGGCCTGCGCTATACCGACCCGCGCGGCGGCTTTTTCTTCTGGGCCGACAGCTCGTCGACGGGCCTGCGCGCGCTCGAGCTGTCCTACCTCCTGCTCAGCGAGGCGCGCGTGCTGGTCTTCCCCGGGACCGGTTTCGGGGCTTCCTGGAGCGACTACCTCCGCATCACGACGCTGCAGCCGACCGAGGTGCTGCGCGAGGCCGTGGAGCGGATGACACCGGTGGTGCAGCGCTACGCCGCCGAGGCCAAGGCACGTTCATGAGGGCTCGCCCCGCGAGAGAGGACCAGGCGTGATCAGGACCAACGAAGACCAGCTCGTCGAGATCGCCATCGCCGGCGACATCGCCGCGCCCGCGTTCGCGCGCGGGCCGTTCCTGCCGGACAACGACGGCCTCGCGGTCGTGCGCCCGGGCATGTACGGCTACGTCTACAACGTGCGCGTCGGCGACCCGGCGTTCGGATGGCAGGGCGACCACGTCGAACCGGGCGCGTCGATCGACCACACCGACGGCGGCGTGCACCACGCGCTGCACTACCTCACCTGCATGGGCAACGAGGCCGTCGTGACGACCGGCCTCGCCGCCGGCGCCAAGGGGATCGTGGTCGGCGAGCACGCCCGGATCCTGGTCGACTTCGATCCCGAGGTCCACGACCTCCTGAGCGTCGGTGACACCATCCAGATCAAGGCCAAGGGGCGGGGCCTGAAGCTGCTCGACGTCCCGAACGTCGAGCTCAAGAAGATGAGCCCGGAGCTCCTGCACGCCATGAACCTCAGCATCCGTGACGGCACGCTGCACGTCCCGGTGGCGATGGAGCTCCCCGTCAAGGTGATGGCCTCCGGCGCCGAGCTGAACTCGGAGTACGTCGACCAAGACCTCACCTCAGGCGACCGCTCCTACATGCGCGAGTCCGGGATCGACCAGCTCCGGCTCGGCGACATCGTCGCCATCGACGACGCCGACCACTACTGGGGGCGTGGCTACCGCAAGGGCTTCCGCGCGATCGCCCTGTGCATCCACGGCGATTCGGTCATGACCGGGCACGGCCCCGGCATCCTCACGCTGATGGCCGGCACCGCAGAGGACATCGAGTGGACCATCGACCCGCAGGCGAACATCGCCCGCTACCTCAACATCCGGGAGACCCTCTGATGCGTCACAACGCCGACAAGCTCGTTCACGTGTCCGTGATGGGACAGATCGCCAGCCCCAGCCTCCCCGGTCTCCCGGCCGAGCCGTACCGGCTCGACGCCGACGGCAAGCCCTTCCTCTACCCGACCCACGGCAGCATCGTCTACAACGTCTCGGTCGGCGACTCGGCCTACGGATGGCTCGCGGACACCATCCACCCCAGCGTCAGCATCCACCTGAAGGAGGGCCCGGCGAACCAGGGCCTCAACATCCTCTCGTGCGTCGGCAACACCGCCACGGTCATGACGGGTGCCGCCAAGGGCGTGAAGGGCGTCGTGACCGGAAAGTCGGGACGCTTCTCCGAGCACGTCATCATCCACTTCAGCAAGGCCGACCGCGAGAAGATGGCCATCGGCGACAAGATCGTGATCCGCGCCGCCGGCGTGGGCCTCGAGCTGGCCGAGTTCCCGACGGTCAAGCTCAAGGCCTGCTCGCCGCAGCTGCTCGAGAAGCTCGTCGACGGCACCGACGATCAGGGCCGGCTCCGTGTCAAGGTCGCGGCCACCGCGCCTTCGTACCTGCTCGGCGCCGGCGCGGGCCTCGCCAGCGACGGCGGCTCGCTCCACATCCAGACCGTGGACAAGCAGGCGCTTGCCGAGGCCGGTCTCGACCAACTCAAGCTCGGCGACGTGGTCGCGATGCAGGACTTCGACAGCCGCTACTCGCACGGCTTCTTCCGAGGCGCGGTCGGCATCGGTGTGGTCGGTCAGGGCGACAGCCCGCGGCCCGGCTACGGACCCGGTCTCACGCTGCTGATGACGTCGCACGACGGGATGATCGCACCCGTCCAGGCGGCCGGCGCGAACCTCGCCGAGATGTTCGACCTGCGCCCGTGAGCAGCGACCTCCCGACCCAAGCCAGCGGCGCCGAGCCAGACATGCCGCGCGTCGCCGCCGCGGACGCCGAGTCGTTCGCGTTGGCGTGCTTCGAGGCGCTCGGCGTCGCTGCCGACGCCGCCGCCATGTGCGCCGACGCGCTCATGCAGTCCGAGCTGCGCTACCACCCGGGCCAGGGCCAGGGCCTCAAGCGCCTGCTCGGGTACGAGCAGCGCATCGGCCGCGGGCACATCGACGTGCGCGCCCCCTTCGAGGTCGTCAAGGAGAGCCCGGCGCTGGCGCTCGTCGACGCGCACAACGGCCTCGGCTCCGTGGTCGGACGCCGCGCCATGGAGCTCGCCTGCGACAAGGCCGCCGTGTGCGGCGTCGGCGTGGTGGTGGTGCGCGGGAGCACGCACTACGGCTCGTCGTCGGTCCACGCCTGCGCTGCGCTCGAGCGCGGCTACGTCGGCGTCGCCTTCACGAACGCGGGCCCCGAGATGGCGCCGTGGGGTGGCCGGACGCCCGTCGTCGGCACCAACCCGTGGGGGATCGCCGCCCCGACTGGCGGCGAGTTCCCCGTGGTGCTCGACATCGCGCTCACGACCGCCGGCAAGGGGATGATGCGTTACCTGGCCGAGCGCGGGCAGCCGATGCCGCGCGATTGGGCGCTCACGCCCGAGGGCGAGGAGACCGACGACCCTGCCGCCGCGATGGCTGGAGCGCTGCTCGGGATCGGGCAGTACAAGGGCGTCGGGCTGTCGTTCTTCACCGACGTGCTGACCGGCGTCATCTCGGGCGGTGCGTTCGGGCTCACGCCCTACAGCGACCCCGCCAGGCTCGATGTCTCCCACACGTTCATCGCCTTCGACGTCGGTTGGTTCATGGACCCCGCGGTGTTCCACGCCCGCATGCAGGCCTTCATCGCCGAGGTCAAGTCGAGCGAGTTGCGGCCGGGGTTCCACGAGGTGCTGGTGCCGGGTGAGCTCGAGCACCGACGTGAGCAGGAGAAGCGTGCAGCGGGCGTCCCCTTCCCAAGGGCCGACCTCGAGGCGCTGATCGCGCTCGGTGAGCGGCTCGGCGTCGACACGAGCGCGCTGAATGCTGCAGGCGCCACCGGGGGGGTGTGACGTCGTCAGGGCACCGGCCGCCTACGGCGTCGCCTCGTCCGCGAGGCGCAGCGCGGCATGCAGGAGCGCCTGCGCGCCCGCGGCGCAGTGGCTCGCGTCGGTGTCCTCGTCCGGCGTGTGGCTCAGGCCGCCTTTGCTCGGGACGAACAGCATGCCGACGGGTAGTCGGCGCGCCATCACTTTGGCGTCGTGCCCGGCCCACGAGGGCATCGTCCGTTCGGGGAGGCCCGCGGTGACCAAGGCGTCCTGGGTGGCGCGGAGGAGCGCCGGATGCATCGGTACGGCCGGGGCGTGGTGCCAGGGTTCGGTGGCCGCGGTCAGACCGTTCCGCCGGGCGACCGTCGTCACAAGCGCTTCGACCTCGTCGCGCAGCGTCGCTAGGCGGTCCTCGTCGGGCGAGCGCAGCTCGATGCGCAGCCGCGTGCGTCCCGGGATCACGTTGGTCGCTCCCGGCGTGACCTCGAAGACCCCGACCGTCGCGACGGCGCGCTCGCCGCTGGCGTTGGCGAGGTCGCGGACGGCGAGGGCGAGCTCGGCTCCTCCCCAGAGGGCGTCGCGCCTGAGGGCCATCGGGGTGGTGCCCGCGTGGTTGGCCTGGCCGTTGAACGTGACCGTCGTCCGCGAGATGCCGACGATCGCTTCGACGGCGGCCGCGCTTGCGCCGGCGTCGTCGAGCACCGGGCCCTGTTCGACGTGGAGTTCGAGGTACGCAGCCAGCGCGGGTCGCGCGACGAGCGGCACGCCCGGCACGTCGAACGCTCGCAGGTACGCCTCCAGGCTCCGCCCCTCCCCGTCGACGATGGTCGGGTACCGGTCGGGCGGGATCTCGCCGATCCAGAGCTGGGCGGACATGACACCGATGCCGAAGGTGTTGCCCTCCTCGTCGGCGAAGCCGAGCGCCGCGAGCCCTCGGCGCGGACGGACGTCGTGCTCGCGCAGGGTCTGCAGCACCTCGACGGCGGCCACGACGCCGAGCGCCCCGTCGAAGCGGCCGCCGTTCGGGACGCTGTCGAGGTGCGAGCCGAGGGCGATGAGTGGTGCATCCGGATCGCGTCCGGGGAGCACCGCGATGAGGTTGCCGGTGTCGTCGCGGCCCGTCTCGAGCCCGGCTTCGCGGGCCCACGTCGCGACCTGCGCCAGCGCCTCGGCGTGTGCGCTACCGAAGCCGGGTCGCGTGACGCCCCCGCGCTCGTCGGCGCCGATGCGCCCGAGGCACTGCAGGCGCCCCCAGAGTCGTCCCTCGTTGACCTTCACCCTCGTCCTCCAGGTGGTGACGCGACGTGGTCGGTCGCGTCGTGGGGGTTGCCGCCCCGAGGCGATGGCGTCGTTCGGGCAGGCGGCGCTTGATCGTACAGGCACGGTAGCATCTGTTGTCGACTGTCGACATTATCACGCCAGTGCGCACGATACCGTTCATGTCGAAGGGATGCTGATCGTTCATGGGTGAGCCGTCACGGATGCCGCTGTTCGGTGTCGACACCAGACCGCTCCGTCAGCAGATCGCAGACGCGCTTCAGCGCGCCATCATCGAGGGTGACCTCAAGCCAGGCGACGCACTGATCGAGACCGACATCGCCACACGTCTCGGCGTGAGCCGCGCGCCGGTGCGTGAGGCGCTCCAGCTCCTCGCCACGAGTCGGCTCGTCGACGTCGTCCCATACAAGGGCACGACGGTCCGGGCGCTGACGGCCACCGACGTCGCGGAGGCGCACACGATGCGGCTCCTGCTCGAGGCGTACGCTATCGGGCAACTCGCCGAGCGCCGTGGCGGCGAGGTGTTGGGCGCCCTCCGCGACACCTGTCGCGAGATGGCGTCGCTGGCGACAGGCAACGACGAACGTGCGCTCCTCGACGCCGACGAGCGTTTCCACCACCTCGTGATCCAAGGGACCGACAACGAGCTGCTCGCCAGCGTGTGGTCCAGCATCCACATGCGCGTACGTCAGATCATCGCCCTGCGCAACCGTCGCATCGTCGACCCCGTCGCGATCGCCCGCAATCACGAGGAGATCGTCGCGGCCATCGCGGCTGGAGATGCCGAGACCGCCGAACGGTTGCTGCGCACCCACCTGGACCGCACCACCGTGGAGGAGCCGGGCGACCTCGTCGCACCGTGACCACCGACGGCGCCGCCCACGAGCCTCGCGCACGACCCGCGGCAGCCTCGACGACACCCCTGCGGGCCCACGCGCCCCGATCCCAAGGAGACCGATGACGACACTCGCCTACACCGACCCGCAGACGGCACGCCGCTTCGTCGACGTCGTGCTCAGCCTCAGCCAGCTCGGCCTCGCCAGCTACGGCCGACCGATCGTCCTCGCGAACTACACCGACGTCACGCCGACGCTCTCCAGCGTCGACGCCATCGAGGGTGCCATCGACGAAGTCGAGAGCATCGTCGCGGGGCTGCGCGACGCGCATCCGCGACGCTACATGGCGGCGCTCGTGCGCGGCGCCCGCACCGTTCTCGCGGATCTCAGGGGGGACGACCTGAGCTACCACGACCTCGTGGCGGGCTGTCTCGAGATCGACCATCGCCCCGTGCCCGAGAGCGAGACGCGTCGCCTGCGTCAGGAACTGCACGAGGGTCTCGGTCTGCTCGGCTACGACGGGTCGTTGGAGCGCCAGGTCGAGGCCTGGATCGCGGCCACCAGCGTCACCGGCGACGAGGTCATCCGCTACGGTCGCTCGATCCTCGCCCGGGCGCGCGAGGCGACCGAGCGGACCGTGGTCGCGCTCCCGCCCGGCGAGGGGATCGACGACTTCGGCGGCGTGCGCGACGTGCACTACAGCGGCAAGTCGCGCTACGTCGGCGACTTCCGCGGCACGCTCGAGTTCAACGTCGACAAGTTCTGGCAGCGCGACCTCTTCGTCCACGTCCTGACGCACGAGGCCTACCCGGGGCACCAGACGTTCTACGCGCTGTGGGACTACCTCTACCGGCGCGGAGCCTGGCCCGTCGAGGCCGCCTACTACCAGCTCAACGGGCCGACCAACGCGGTGTTCGAGGGCGGCCCGGAGGCGTCGCTGCACTTCCTCGGTTGGGACACGGCCGACACGGACGAAGCGCTGCGGCTGCGCGTGGCGTTGGCATACATGGACCTCGGGCGGATCGCCATGAACGATGCGTGCCTGTGGTGCAACAGCGGTGCGATGACCAAGGACGAGGCCGTCGCGCTCATGGTCGAGCACTTCGTCCTGCCTGACGATGCCGAGCGCGCGCACCGCTTCTTCACCAGCCGCCAGTCACGCGCCAACTACGCGCAGTACTACTACGGCCGCCGCATCGTGACGCTCGCCTACGAGCGCTTCGGCCACAGCGAGGCCGAGCGGCAGCGCTTCTTCGAC
>REEJ01000219.1 GCA_007695125.1 Trueperaceae bacterium
GGCGTCAACCACCTGATGCAACCGGCGATCACCGGCGGCCTCGACGAGTACGGCGCCATCGAGACGACGATCGAACCGGACGTCCTCGAGGCGATCGCCCAGTGGTTGCAGGAGCGGTTCCCGAGCCGCTGAGGAGGCACATCGGCGGGATGCCGTACCGCCAGGCGTTTGCAGCGACCGGGCACCCCGGGAGCCGAGGTGGTGCGATGGCCCATGCAGTGACGGTCGACCAGCTCACCAAGCGCTTCGGTAGCGTCACCGCCGCCGCTGGCGTCAGCTTCACGATCGAGTCGGGTGCGATCTTCGGGATCGTGGGTCCGAACGGCGCCGGCAAGACCACCATCCTCGAGTGCATCGAGGGGTTGCGTCGGCCGGACGCGGGGCGCGTCAGGGTCTTGGGCCTCGACCCGTGGCGAGACCGCTTCGAGCTGCGCGAGCGCATCGGTGTCCAGCTGCAGACGGCGGCGTTGCCCGAACGCATCCGCGTCGGGGAGGCGGTCGCGCTGTTCGCCGACCTGTACAGGCGCCGTGGCGACCCCGCGGCCGCGCTGCGCCGCGTCGGGCTCGACGACCGCCGCGACGCCACCGTCGCACACCTCTCCGGTGGCCAGCGCCAGCGACTGTTCATCGCCCTGGCGCTGGTGCACGAGCCCGACGTGGTGTTCCTCGACGAGCTCACCACCGGCCTCGACCCCCAGGCGCGCCGGGACGCCTGGGCCCTGGTGCGCGACATCCGCGCCCGCGGCGCCACGGTGGTCCTCACCACGCACTTCATGGAGGAGGCCGAGCGCCTGTGCGACCGGGTCGCGATCGTCGATCGCGGCCGTGTGGTGGCGCTCGACAGCGTCGGGCGGCTCATCGCCTCGCTGGGTGAGGAGCGGCGCGTGGCGTTCACGCACCTGGGCGTCATCGACGAGGCGGCCGTGCTCTCACGGCCGGGCGTGGTGCGCGTCGAGCGCATCGGCGACCGCGTGGTCGTGTCGGTGCGAGGCACCGGCACGGCGGGACGCGTGACCACGGCCCTCGAGGAGTCCGGGGTCGCGTTCGACGACCTCCGTGTCGAGCGGCCGACGCTCGAGGACGTGTTCCTGGCCCGAACCGGAATGCCGCTCGCCGGCGCCCCGCTCGCCGGCGCCCCGCTCGCCTACGCGGTCGAGCCGGAGGTGTGAGGTGGTGAACCTGCGCGCGTTCCGCTCGCTGACGTTGGCCCTCGCCACGCTCGCGCTGCGCGACCCCACCAGCGTGTCCTTCTCGCTGGCGTTGGCACCTGCCCTCTTGGTGCTGTTCGGGCTCGCCCTCGGCGATGCCCCCGTTCCGTTGCAGGACGGGCTCGCCGCCATCGACCACCAGCTCCCTGCCATCGCGGCCTGGGTGTTCGCCATGACGGGGCTGTTCACCGTGCCCATGGCCGTCCTGACGCGGCGCGAGTCCGGAACGCTCCGGCGTCTGCAGGCCACGCCGCTGCGCCCCGTCACGTTCGTCGCGGCCGACGTGTCGGTGCATCTGGTCCAGGTGCTCGTCGGGCTCGCCCTGCTGTTCGCCGTGGGCGTGCTGGCTTTCGGCGCCCGCCCGACCGGCGCGCCGGCGGCGATCGTCCCAGCGGCGTTGCTGGGCTCCGTGGCGTTCCTCGCGCTCGGCTACGGCTTGGCATCGGTGTTGCCGAGCAGCCGCAGCACGCTGGTCGTCGGCAACCTGCTGGCGATCCCGATGCTCTTCCTGTCCGGCGCGACGGCCCCCTTGGAGGTCATGCCGCAGGGCGTACGCGACGTTGCCGCGCTCAACCCGCTGCACCACGCCGTCTCGTTGCTTCGGGGCGCCTGGCTTGGGGAGCCGTGGTCCGGGCTGCTGGTCGAGACGGCGGCCGTCGCCGGTCTGCTGGTCGTCGCCGCCGCCGTGGCCGTGGCCAGGTTCCGCTGGGAGGCATGAGCGGCGCCGATCAGCCGCCGCTCGACCGGGGGCGCCCTGGGCTCACTTCGGGCTCGTCGACATCGGGCCCGTCACCTGATCGTTCGCGCGGCTCGTCGACACGTACCTGAGGACCACGATGGAGGCCACGAACACCACGGCCGTGTCCAGGCCGCTGCGGAGCAACATCTGCGGCATCACGCCGCTGAAGAGCAGGCCGATGAAGCTGTTGAAGAGCAGCCAGTTGATCCCGATCGTCAGCAGCACGAGCCGGATGGAGCGTGCGACGGGGCCGTCTCGTCGCGAGAACACCGGGTACAGGACGACGTACACGCACCCCAGGACGGCGCCGAACAGGGCCGTCCACAGGTGGGTCTGGACCGGATAGCTCTCGATGTTGCTGTGCACCAACCCGGTGGTGTGCCCGATCGTCCGCTGCACGAAGAACGCCAGTGCGATCACGGCGACGATGGCGATCGCCTCGCGCGTGCTCGCGGTCCTCGCGCTGGCGGCACGCCGACCGGGCGCGAGCGTGAGGTAGGCAAGCACCATGCACAGCGCGAACACGGGCACGGCGTCACCCGCGCCCATGAAGAACTGGTACACCACGAACTCGCGCCCCCATGCCTCGAACGGGGAGGCGTCGACGACCACCTCCTGCATGCCGACGAGGTAGAGGAGGGCGAACGCGAGCCCGAAGCGCCATCCGACCTCCAGCTTCGGCAGTCCGGAGCGACGGCCGAAGGTCTGCAGGACGATGGCGCAGTGCGCGAACAGCAGCAGGAAGTAGGACACCGCGACGACGGGGAAGCCGACGAGCCGGACCAACGCGCTGTCGAAGTCCAGGTCATCCACGGGAGCGGGCAAGACGGCATGGGACACGATCGCGAGGGCCGTTGCGAGCACGATCGTGACGGCGCTGATCACGATCACGCGGATCGACGTGGCATGTGTGGTTCGCACGCAGTGCTCCTTCGCTCCCGTCGATCTCGGCGTCGACGGCGGCACCACTCAGCACTCGAATCGTAGGAGAGCAGGCCTCGCTACGCAAGGGACCGGCGGCGCTTGCTGACCCGCGTCACTCACGCGACGTATCCTTGGTTTCGTGGCCGGCGCCTGGCGGCGGCTGTTCGTTCGGTGAGGGATCGGCCTCCGACCGCCCGTGTGGCGGCGGAGCAGGATGGGGGCGGTGTCGATGTACGGCTTGATCGGGAAGATGCACGCGGTGTCCGGGGCTCGCGACGAGCTCATCGGCATCTTGATCGAGGGCGTCAGCGGCTTGCCGGGGTGCCTGAGCTACGTCGTCGCCCAGGACCCCGAAGACGCCGACGCCATCTGGGTGACCGAGGTCTGGGTGAGCGAGGACGACCACCGCGCGTCGCTGTCGCTGCCCTCGGTTCGAGACGCCATCGCGAGGGGCCGGCCGCTGATCGAAGGGTTCGGCGAGCGCTTCGTCACGCGCCCCGTCGGTGGGAGCGGGCTCGCGGCGGAGGACTGAGCATCGTCCGCGGCCGCCCGGTCGCGGCGTTCGTGGTCCTGTCGTGCGGGATCACCTGGTTGCTCGTGACGCCCCTCGTCCTGGGTGCGCTCGGGCTGGTGTCGTGGCGCGTCTCGCCGCACTGGCACGTGCTCGGGGCGTTGGGTCCGCTCGTGGCGGCGTTCGTCGTGACGTTCGCCGTGGCGGGCCGCTCCGGGATCGCCGATCTGCTCGCTCGCATGGGTCGCTGGCGCGTCGGGCTGCCCTGGCTGCTGGCCGGCGTGGCGAGCCCGTTGGCGCTGCTCGCGGTCGCCCTGGTCGGCGTGCGTGTGGCGAGCGGCGCGTGGCCGGACGTCGGCGCGTTGGCGGGCCGCGACGCGGCGTGGTGGTTGGGCGGTCTCGCGGCGGCGCTGGCCTACGGGATCGGCGAGGAGACCGGCTGGCGCGGCTTCCTGTTGCCGCGTCTGCAGTCGCGCCGGAGTGCGCTGGCGGCGACCGCGCTGCTGACGCTCGCCTGGGCCGCCTGGCACGTGCCGATGTTCGCGTACCGGTTCGATTTCGGCGTGGTCGAGGTGGTGGGGTTCTTCGTCGGCCTGTTCGCCGGCGCGGTGTGGCTCACGGCGCTCTACAACGGGAGCGGTGGCAGCGTCTTCGTGGTCGCGGCGTGGCACGCCACGTGGAACGTGGTGAACATCCTGGCCCTGCCGGTGTCGATGGCTGTGGTCGCGACGATGAGCACGCTGGTGATGGTGGCGGCGGTCGTCGTGGTGGTGGTGTGGGGGCCGCGGCGTTTGGCGCCGGCCACGCCGTAGTCGACGCCCCTCGACGATCGGTACCTGTCGACTCGCTCGAGCTTCGTGCACGGCGTCGGCGGGGAGCGGTTCCAGCACCAGGTCGCGAGCGCGGGTGTACGCTCGCCTGGAATCGACGGGCGCCGAGCGGAAGGAGCGCCGAGGATGCCCTCACTCCTCCGGGGGAGTACCCCGGCGATCCGCAACGGAACGGCAAGGAGCATCGCCTCGTTGGAGCGGGTCACGCTGGGTGGCGACGTCCAGTGGCTGACGCTCCGCGGTCACGACGCGGGGCGTCCGCTCCTGCTGTACGTCCATGGGGGTCCGGGGACGCCCGACCTTGGTGCGATCCGCCACTTCATGCCGGAACTCGAGGAGCGGTTCCTGGTGGCGCACTGGTGCCAGCGTGGCGGCGGCAAGTCGTACTCGCGCGGGCTCTCGGCCGACCGCATGACGATGGCGCAGTTCGTGGCGGACCTGGAGGAGCTGAGCCTGGGCCTCTTGCAGCGCTTCGGGCAGCGGAAGCTCTTCCTGGTCGGCCACTCGTGGGGAACCGCCCTGGGCATGCGTTTCCTGGCGCGGCGTCCCGATCTGGTGGCTGCGTACGTCGGCGTGAACCAGGTGGTCGACCGAGCCGAGGAGGAGCTTCGCTCGTACCGAGCCTGCCTGAGCCGGGCCCGCGAACGGGACCACCGCAAGGCGGTGGCCCAGTTGGAGGCCCTGGGCGAGCCGAGGTGCGGCGTGTACGGCGATGTGGCGGGGACGCTGGTGCAGCGGGGTTGGATCCGTTCGCTGGGCTTGGTGACACACGAGCCGCAGCACGCCACGGCGTTGGGCAGGGCGATCGCCATGAGTTCCGAGGTCACGGTCAGGGACCTGTACCAGCTCTTCGCACGGCTGCGCTGGAACATGGAGCTCCTCTGGCCCGAGTTCTGTGGGGTGAACCTCGCTCGCGAGGTCCCTGCCGTGGACGTACCCGTCGTCTTCATAACCGGCGAGCACGACCGGATCACGAGTCCGGAGCTCGCGCACGGTTACCTCGAGGCGTTGCGCGCTCCTGAGAAGGCGTTCTTCCCGTTCCCCCGCTCGGGCCACGCCGCGTGCTTCGAGGAACCGGGGCGGTTCCTGGAGGTCATGTCGAAGGCCGAGGCGATGGGTGGACTCGACTGAACGTTCCCCCGGCGCCCGCTGCGGGTCGTCCGCTGCACACGTCATGGTGCGCAGCGGACGCGCCGTCACGCCTCCATCTCACGCAGGCCGGTGGTCGAATCTCGCTGCTCGTTCCGTGCTCGCGGCCTCGTGTCGTGCCATCGAATCCGATGCCCATGCGTGCGTCTCGCCTCGCGTGCCCCCAACCTGAGGAACACCGGCAGGAGCATGTCCCGCACGACGCCGGCGACGGGGTTGGGGATCTTGTGGTTGCCGTTCCGTCGTGCCTGCGCGATCACGTCCTCGACGCGCGGGCGCCGGGAGGCCTCGAACCGCTGGAAGGCGCTCTGGTGGTCGGGCTCGTCGCGCAGGCACTTCGCGAGCATCATGGCCGACTCCAAGGCGAGCGAGGCGCCTTGCCCAGAGCTCGGGGAGGTGGCGTGCGCCGCGTCGCCCACGAGGCAGACGCGCCCCGCGTGCCAGCGTGGAAGCGTCGGTAGGTCGCGTAGCGGCCACTTGTCGACGGCATGTGGTGGCGTGCGACCGATGATCTCGCGGATCGGTTCCGGGTCGCCTTCGTGGAGGTGGAGCAGGTGAGCGTGCCAACCTTCGGCACCGATGCGTTCGAGAGTGCCACGTTCTGGTTCCGTGGCGACGGGAACGTTGCTGAACCAATAGACCTCGCCCGAGGGGTGCACGGTGTAGCTGAAGAAGGCGCGGCGACCGAAGACCATGCGTTGCGGCCCCACCATGTCCCTGAGGTGGGGCACGGACGCGAAGCCGCCGCTGTCGACGAGACCCACGTAGGCGGGCGCTGGCGCGTCTGGCAGGGCGGCGCTCCGGGTCCGGGAGTGGATGCCGTCGGCGCCGATGACCAACGCTGCAGATCGCGTCGTGCCGTCGGCGAACCGCGCCTCGACCGCGTCGCTGCGCTGCTCGAGGTGGACGAGCTTCGCGTTCGTGTGCACTGGGATCGCGCGGTCGCGAACGGTGTCGCGGAGCACGCGGTGGAGGCGTGCGCGCTTGAGCACGACGCCGGCTGCGCCATAGGCCGCGGTGTCGCCGCTGTTGTCCATGGCCGCGATCCTGCGACCGCGCCGGTTGTAGAACTCGATCCCGGTGGTGTGGATGGCGCCGTCACGTGTTGCGGCCCCGAGGTCGAGGTCGCGAAGCACGTTCATCCCGTTCGGGGCGAGATAGAGGAAGTACCCCTCCGCGTTTTCGTTGGACGGCCGTGCCTCGCAGATCGCGCTGTCGATGCCTGCCCGTTGCAGGAAGAGCGCCAGGGCCGCGCCGGCGATGCCCTGGCCGATGATGAGGACGTCGGATGTGTGGTTACGGTTCTGCATCAGTGGTTCCTGCTCACTCTCCCCGTCGGCGCTGGCGCGCGACGGTCGTGGGTTCGACCGATCCGTGGTCGTTTCCCCAGCTGGTGCGGACGTGCCGGGCTGGAGCCCAGTCGAGGTCGGCCAACGGACGTCGTGCACCAGAGCGCCGTATGGCGGCGTCGACGCGCGCGCGTTCGTGCGCACGCCGCATCCGTTCCTCCGCCACACGGTGGTGCGTGTACAGCAGATCGAAGGTCGTCACGGGACACCCCTTTCGTGTGGTAGCCTCTTGACTAGCCACATGGTTGATATCAAAGAACCTGAGATATCAACGAGATGGAATGATAGGGGGTATCGCCCGAGATGTCAAGGCGCCCGAAGACGCCAGATGAGGTTCGCACCGCCATCGCCCAGACGGTGGGCCGCGACCTCAGCTTCGCGACGATCATGTTGCACACGGCAGTCGCCGAGCAGGTCGGCCTCCGTACCACCGACCACAAGGCGTTCGACGTGCTCAGCCGACACGGTCCGATGCCGACCGGGCGCCTCGCGGAGTGGCTCGGCTTCACGAGCGCCGCAGCGACCGGCGTCGTCGATCGCCTCGAGAAGGCTGGGTACGTTCGCCGCGAGGCGGACCCGGACGACCGGCGGAAGGTCATCGTGGTTCCGCTGCGTGAGCGCGCCGCCGCCATCTACGAGTTGCTGGCGCCCCTCGCTGCGGACGTCGACGAGCTCGTCTCGGGCTTCTCCGACGAGGAGCTTGGAGCGATCCACGCGTTCCTGGACGGGGTGGTACGTGCACTCGAGTCGCGCACGTCGGCGATCCGTTCCGGTTGAACGGTTCTGCTGTATGGGGAAGGCGTCATGATGGCTGTGGCGTTGCGACCGAGCGCTCTCTGAGGCGACACTCGTCGGCCTCGCTGCAGGTGCGCGCGCAACCCAGGCGATCGTCGTCGCCAACGTGACGCTGCAGACACGACGTGCGCCAGCACGTGGCCAACGGTCAACATGTGTTGATATGTGTCAACATGATCACGGAGGTACGGCCATGCCCGCCGCACACGATACGGACAGCACGCTCCTACGGTTCTTCAAGGCGCTCGCCGACGCGAATCGGCTCAAGTTGATCGGCGTCCTTGCGCGCGAGCCGCAGTCGGTGGAGGACCTGGCGGCGGCGCTCGACCTCGATTCGTCGACCGTGTCGCACCACCTCAAGCGCTTGGCAGCGGTCGGGCTGGTGAGCGCGCGTGCGGAGGGTCCGTACAGCGTCTACTCGCTCGACGTCGAGGCGCTGCAGTCGATGGCTCGCGAGCACCTGGCCGAGGAGGCGCTGCCTCGCCTGGCGGGCGACGCCGACCTCGGCGCCTTCGATCGCAAGGTGCTCGCGACCTTCACCGACGCCGACGGCCGCATCACGGCGTTCCCGAGCCAACGGAAGAAGGCCCTGGTCCTCGTGCGACACACGTTGCAGGCCTTCGAGCAGGGGGTCGTGTACGACGAGGCGCAGGTGAATGAGCGGCTGGCGCGCTTCAACGACGACACGGCGCGCATGCGCCGCAGCCTCGTCGACTTCGGGTTCATGCAACGCGATCGCGACGGTGGGCGCTACTGGCTGGTCGACGAGGCGTAGCGCGCAGCGCCCGATCATGGGGAGAGCAGCCACGGCGGCTGATCGATCGGTGTGCTACGGTTGCTACGGAGGCGCCCCGTGCCCAAGACCATCGCCCATCGCGAGCTCAGGAACCACAGCAGCGACGTGCTGCGGCGTGTCCAGGCGGGTGAGACCATCCAGGTGACGAACCACGGAGAGGTCGTGGCCGTGCTCTCGCCGCCCGCGCAGGGCCTCACCCCCCGCATCGTCCCGGCGAAGCTGCGTGGCGGTTTCGCCTCGATCCCGCGGGTGCGCTCGGCCGAGCCGACCCGAAGCGCGCTCGAAGCCCTGCGCGAGGAGTGAAGGCGTGCGCCACTACGTCGACACTTCGGCGGCGGCGAAGCTGCTCGTCGAGGAGGCCGAGTCCGACGCACTCGCGGCGTTCTTGGACAAGGCGCTCGATGACGGAGACACCATCGGCTCGAGCCTGCTGCTGGAGACCGAGTTGCGCCGGCTCGGGATCCGCTTGGCGATCCCCCAAGAGCGCGTGACCTTGGTGCTGGAACGCATGGCGCTGCTCGTGCCCGACGGCGACGTCTTCCGCAACGCCGGCCTGCTGCCTGACGCCACGCTGCGAAGCCTCGACGCGCTGCACGTCGCCGCGGCGTTGCGCTGGGGAGCCGACGGCGTGGTGACGTACGACGAACGCCAGGCGACCGCCGCGCGATCCGTGGGCTTGAGCGTCGCGTCGCCTGCGTGAGAGGGCCGATGCGCCGCGACGGCTCGCCGCCGCCGCACGTGGCCAATCGCCCGGTGGGTGCTGGCGCCGAGAACCCGTGCGCGTGGTTCGGGCTCGCCTCGTGCGATGGGCGGTCGCACGACGGGGTGCGTGTGGGCGGAGCGGAACGCGCCGAGTCGACGTGACGGCCGACCCTGGTCGGCCGGGCCGCCGAGACGCAGCATGATGCCGAAGGAGCGACAAACCCCATGGAAGAGTCGATCTCGATCGCCGCCGTGCAGCTGCGCAACAGCCCTGGTGAGGCGGAGGCGCGCCGGGCCGCGATCGCCGCAGCCGTGGCTCGGGCGGCCGAGGCCGGGGCGCACCTCATCGTGCTGCCCGAGCTCTCCCACAGCGCCTACGTTCCGAACGCGGCGGCCTGGGGCCTGGGTGAACCTTTGGACGGACCGTCGGTCGCGCACGTGCGCGCTCTAGCGCGTGATCACCACGTGCACCTCGGTGCGGGCCTCGTCTTGCGCGAGGGCGACGACGTCGTCAACGCCTACGTGTTGGCCGACGACGCGGGCGAGGTCGTCGGCGTGGTGCGCAAGCGCTACCCAGAGACGTACTGCTTCCTGTCGGTCGACGGCCCTGTCGCCATCGACACGCGCTGGGGCCGCATCGGGGTGGCGATCTGCGCCGACAACCACCGCATCGACACCTTCGAGCGGGTGCGCTCGGTCGGGGTCCGACTGCACCTGATGCCCCATGCCTGGGCGATGCCCGTTCGGGCGGGCGGGTTTGTCAGCGACGCCGACATGGAGGTCCCGGCCGCTCGCGCCCGCGACCTCTGTCGCACGTACGCCGACTACCTCGGGGTGGCGGCGGTGTTCGTCAACGCCGTCGGACCGCTGCCCCGGATGGACGGTCTGCTCGGCGGGCTGATGGCGCCCGAGCGGTTCGCGCTGGGCGGACTGTCGCAGGTCGCCACCCCCGACGGCGGTACCTTCGGACCCCTCGGTGACGAACCCGGCATGGTGCTGGCGACCGTCGAACTCGGGCCGGTCGACGTCGAGTCGCGTGAGCCGCCGACCTGGGACGGCTGGCTCCACCCCGGGCACCCGCTCCTGCGGCGGGCACTCATGCCGCTCGACGCGTGGTGGGGTCGGCGCGTGTACCGGGCACGAAGGTCGCGTCAGGGGCGCCACGCCGAGGCGTAGCGTGGAGCCACGCCTGGGCGTGTCTGTCGTGCGAGTGATGCGGGCGGTACCAGAGGGCGGCGTCGCGCCCATGCGTGCCGCCACTCACCAACAGCAGGTGAGCTCAGTCTGGCCGTGCAGCCGCTCGTCTTTCGTGACCAGCACGGCCTGGTGCGCGAGCGCGGTGGCGGCGATCATGCGGTCCGCTGGATCGGCGTGCAGCGGTTCGAGCGCCACGGAGGCGAAGGCGATGCGCGGCGTGACGGGGAGGAAGCGCAGGCCAGGCAGCGTCTCGCAGCGCGCGACGAGTTCGTCGAGCGGCAGTGCGAGCGTGAGGCGCCCCTTCTTCACGAGCATGGCCGCCTCCCAGACGCTGATGGCGGAGACGCCGAGTTCGCCGTCGCCGAAGGCGCGCTCGAGCGCTGAGCGTGCGGCCGAACTGAGCGATGCGTCGCCGGAGAGCCACCAGAGCCATGCGTGCGTGTCGGCGACGACCATCAGCCGGCTTCCCATTCGTCGCTCGCCACCGGGTCGGTGGCGTCCTCGAAGCGCACCACGCACCCCGTCAGCGCTGCCAGCGTCTCGTCGGCCGGCGCGTACGGGGTGATCCGTAGGACGGGCCGACCGCGGTTGGTAAGGACGAGGGCCTCGCCTGTCTCCTCGACTTCTCTCAGGTACGCGAGGGCGCGCGGCTTGAACTGGGACTTCGACACGGTCTTCGGCATCGCGGGGCCTCCGCCGTCATGATACGACCACAGTCGGTGACCACGGTCATAACGTAGGCATGCACCATTGCGCGTAGGCCACCGCCGCGGGCTGGCGGATACCCCGAACGCACCGTCGCCGAGGTGGCGCGCGGGTTGCTATGGATGGCGCGAACGCACCGGTGCGCAGTATGAGGTGACGGTTGGCGGCGACGTACGATGGCGCCATGACCTCGACCGCCGCAGCGTCCTCAGTGAGGCGCTCTCATCCGTGGGCGGTCGCTGCGCTCGTCGCCGTCAACCTGGTACCGCTCGTGGGCGTGCTCCTGCTCGGCTGGCGCCTCACCGACCTCATGCTCCTCTACTGGCTCGAGAGCGGCATCATCGGAGGCTTCACGGTCCTCAAGATCGTGACGAGCCGCGTCCCGGCCCTGGAGACCGCGCCGGGGCACGGTGACGCGCTCGTGCCGCTGGTCCACCGGCTCGGCGCAGCCGGAACGGCCCTCTTCTTCAGCGTCCACTACGGCCTGTTCTGGGCCGTACACGGGGTGTTCGTGAGGCTCTTGTTCGGTCCAGGGCCGGGTCCCTTCGGGGCATTCTCGACTGGACCGGGCATGGGCCTGCCGCCCGGACTGTCCGGCGGCCTCCCGATGACAGGCGAGCCGTTCGGTCCAGTCGCGAGCGCCATCGGAGGCGGCTTCGCGTTAGCGGTCCTGTCGCTCGTCGTCAGCCACGGCACGTCGTTCGTGGTCAACTACCTCGGCCAAGGGGAGGATCGCTCGCTCTCGCCGCTGGCGCTGATGCAGCAGCCGTATGGCCGCGTGATCGTGCTCCACGTCACGATCATCGGCGGCGGCTTCTTCGCCATGTTCCTCGGTCAACCGCTGCTCAGCCTGGTGCTGCTGATCGCGCTCAAGATCGGGGTCGACCTGCACGCGCATCTCCGCGAACACGATCGGTAGGGGGACGGTAGGCCGGCGGTAGGGGTCGGCGAGACCATCGAGGCGATCGAGCAGGATCCGAGCCTGTCGCGCTTCCGCTTCCGTGCCGAGAGCGCTTGGCAGGGTGGCGCTCGTTCGCGGACGGTGATCCAGGCGCACTACGGGGCCGGCCGTGAGGACGACTCACGTTCGCGCCCTCTCGTCCTCGAGAGCGACGAACCGCCTGTGCTGCTTGGCACGAACACCGCGCCGAACGCCGTGGAGACCGTGCTGCACGCGCTAGCGTCGTGTCTCACCGTGGGTTTCGTGTACAACGCGGCCGCCCGCGGCATCGACGTGCGGTCCATGGACCTCGAGCTCGAGGGCGATCTCGACCTACGGCCCTTCCTCGGTCTGGACGATCAGCAGCGCCCCGGGTGCGAGCGGATCGACGTTCGATATCGCGTCGACACCGACGCCCCGCGCGAAGCCGTGCACGGTGGCGCGCTGCCGTCGAGCGGATCGCCCAGACGCTCGCTCGGCGGCCTCGCGACGGACGGGACCGGCCGTGCAGGCGGCGTGTCCCGCGCTCCTGGCGCGGGACACGCCCTCGTTCAGCGCCGAGCGTCGACCAGGAAGCCGAGCAGCGCCTCGTTGAAGGCCTCGCTGCGCTCCTCGTTCGGCAGCAGGGCGGCGTCGCGCAGCAGCACCAGCCGGGCGTCGGGCCTGGCGAGCACGAAGTCCTCGGCGTCCTCGAACGAGCTGAAGCCGCCCGTGGTGCCCCACACGAGGAGCGCCGGTTGCGTGG
>REEJ01000167.1 GCA_007695125.1 Trueperaceae bacterium
TCGTGTTGGTCGTTCGTGTCGGCCATCGCGGCAGCGTGTATCGACGTTGACGAGGGCCGTGGCGACCGACGTCCACCAGGCGCTACCCGATGGCGCGCCGATCCCCCCGGAACCGGATGAACCCTGCGATCCCTGCCGCCGAAACGCCGAGGCTACCGACGAGGCCGAGTTGCCAGGCGCGAACACCCGCAGCCTGGGCGGCGAGCATGTCAGGCGTGGGATCTGGATAGGGGAGCGCTTCGGCGCCGAGACCGAGGAAGCAGACGATCGCCGCCATGGAGCCGACGATCGCAGCGATCAGACTCGCCCTGCGCATGGCCGGCACCGTATCAGAGCGGTTCTGTGTCCGCAGCGCCCACGACGCGCGATCCGCCTCGCCACACGCGTCAGCTACGCAGCGCCCCGCAGCGGCGCCAGCGCCCCGTGCCACGTCCGCAACTCGTCGAGCATCGCGTCGACCGCCTTCGTCATCGGCTCGTTGCCGACCACTGCGCCGTCCTCGATGCGTTCGCGGATCATGGGGATCGGGACGCCGCCGCCCACCGGCACGACCTGCAGCGCGGCGAGCACCTGCTTGAGCTGCCCCACCGCCCGGAGGCCGGCCGAGACGCCGCCGTAGCTCACGATGCCGGCGGGCTTGCGGGCCCATTCGACGGCGAGGTAGTCGAGCGCGTTCTTGAGCGGCGCCGCGATGCCGTGGTTGTACTCCGGCGTCACGAACACGAAGGCGTCCGACGCCGCGACCACGGCGCTCCAGCGCTTCGTGTGCTCGTGCTGGTAGCGCTGCAGGCGCGGGTGGTGGGGCTCGTCGAGCAGCGGGAGGGCGTGTTCGGCGAGGTCGGCGAGCTCGACGTCGAAGGCGCCGTGCGCACGCGCGCGGTCGACCACCCAGCGCGCGACGGGGAGCCCGACGCGGCCGGGGCGGGTGCTGCCGACGATCACGGTGAGGGTAGGGCGGGTGTTGGGCATGATGCCGCACGGTACGGACCGCGCGCGCCGCTGTCGGTGGCCGGGCCGACGGACACCCTCGCGGGTATTACGCTGGGGGCCCGACAGGAGGGCACGATGACCGACCACACCGTCGCCGAGTGGGCCGAGGACCTGCGCCGCTTCGCGGCCGCCTGCCGCACGGCGCGGCCGCTCCCCGATCGCGGCGCGTTCACGGCGGCACAGGAGTGGCAGTGCCGCATCGTGGGCGGAGCGCTGCTGGCGTGGTTGCACGAGCACGGGCCGGGCTTTCTGCGCGAGCGTGCGACGATGGCCGCGCTGTTGGGGGTGGACCCGGACCCGGTGATCGTCTTCACCTCCGACGTGCCGGGGTTGGTGGCCGCCCGGGAGATCCTCGGGGACGATCACGAGCTGGTGATCTGCCTGCTCGAGGAGGAGTTCGCGGACGCGCCGGCGCGGGCGGCCGATCCGGGCTACGTCCGGCACGTGCACGTGTGGTCGCGCTTCCTGCCGGAGCTCGAGCGAGAGGTCGCTGCGGCCGCGCGGGCGCAGCACCCGATCTCGGCGTCGAGCAGCTACTGGCAGCACGCCGAGGGGACGATGTGGGCGCCGAACGCCGGTCGCGGGGTGGATCACCTGTGGCGCTGGGACGGCCGCGAGGCGGACCTGCTGGAGGAGGCGCTGACGCACTGGGTGGCGTGAGGCGATGGTGCAGCGGTCGATGTATGCACGGTGCGTCGCGTGCGCACGCGACGCACCTACTACTGGGCGTATCGGTATTGGCCGGACCTGGACCGAGCACCGGCCGCCTCCGGCCCGCGAGACGGGCCGCCGCGCGCCTTCGTCACCTCGACCATCGCCTGGGGTTCCGACCGATGCCACGTCGCGTTTCCTTCCGGCGCCGGGAGAGCACGCGGAGGTGGCACGAGAACCGGAGGCACGGCGTACGCACCCTAGCGCCGCGTGGTCCCGCACCCCTTGGGGCCGCGGGCACGCGTGAGGCATGGAGGTTGCGATGAGGAAGCCGCTGCTCGTGGCCGTCATGGCCGCGCTTATCGCCGCCGTGGGAACCGCCATCGCTGACGACGCAACCGCGACGCCGTACATGGTGCTCGAGTTCCAGCAGGTCGATCAGGAGTTCGTCGGGCTGGTCCCCGAGGGCATCCGGCTCAACGGGCACCACGCTGGCGTCGTCACGGAAGGCTTCAACGCCGGTGCCACGACGAGGTCGATCGACTACTTCCTCTACCGGCATGATGGCGTCGGCGTGATGCACACGCGCGGGGTCGCCGTGCATCCGGATGGCACGACGATCGCGATGACGCTGCAGGGCTACCTGGGCGAACCGATGCCAGGGCTGCTCGAGGCGATGTTCGATCCCGCGTTCGTGCCCCCGGACGTCGCCGTACCGTTCCACGGGGCGGCGTGGTTCGAGACCATGGCGCCGCAGTACGCCTTCTTGAACCTCACGTTGTTCGGCTGCGTCGGGGACGTCAACCTGTTCCAGAACGCCGGCCATATGACCTGCCGTTCGTTGGCGCCGTAGCCGTCGCCGTCGTGCACCCCTTCCAGGTGCTGGTTCCGGTCGGGGCAGCCGGTCTGGACCGAGCCAGCAAGGCGCAAGGCGAGCAGGTGCGTACGATCGCGCTCGTGCGCACCGCTTCGCTGCGCCCGTCCGCGAGCGACGCGTCGGTC
Organism: Trueperaceae bacterium; assembly: GCA_007695125.1. Lineage (GTDB taxonomy): Bacteria > Deinococcota > Deinococci > Deinococcales > Trueperaceae > CSSed10-48. Next base: position 2,644 of record REEJ01000167.1, read on the forward strand.
CGTTTGCGCTCGCGCGGCGAGGGCGAGGTCGAGGGAGGCGGCGAACGCTTTGGGAACGCTTCGGTCCCTACCCTCGGGGCAGAGGTCGCGGCCGGTGCTCTACCGGGTCGCTGACCGGGGCGTGCGGTGCGGGCCAGCGTCCTCGGTCGGTGCCCTGGTCCGGAGATCGGTGGGCGCGGAACCTCGCCGAGTTGCGTCTCTCCGAGGAGGTGTCACGTGGGACGTCTCAGGTAATCGCTCGTCGTCGCCGGTCTCTGCGTGTCTGGAATGGAGGACTCATGAACCGTATCCTGTGCGTTCTCGCCGTGTGTGCCCTGGCGTTCGTGTGTGCCGTGCCAGCCGCGGCGCGTGACGGTGCGCCCGCTGGGTTCGCCGTGGTGGAGGCGTTCTTCGCGGCGATCAACGATGGCGACGTCCCTAGCGCGATCGGCCTGCTCGACCCCGACGCCATCGGGTTGGAGATCGCCGGTGAGGAGGTGACGCTGGAGACCACCTGGCAGTTCCGGACCTGGATGAACGCCCTGATCGCCGCTGGTGCGCACATCGACACCGAGTTCCTCGCCGTCCACGGTGATGGCAGCGTCATCGTCACCCTCGAGCACATGCGCGCCGACACCATCCCGTCCCACCTGGAGCCGCTGCAGAGTACCGGGATGTACGTCGTTCGAGAGGGGCGCCTGGCCGCCCTCACGCGGGTCATGCACTCGGCGCAGCGCGACGCATTGCTGTCGACGCTCTTCGCCGGGCAGTGGCGCTGCGGCTGGTACGACTGGGACGTGTCGAGCGACGGTGCGTACGAGCTGACGTTCGTCAGCGACGGCACCATCGCCGATCGCGGCAGCTTCCATGTCGTCGACGGCGTCGCGCACGTGGTCAGCGACGAGGGGTCGAGCGTCTGCGGCGTCGGTGACGTGGCGACGTGGGCCTTGGCGTTCAGCGGTCACGACATGCTGCTCCTCCGGATCCTCACGGATGAGTGCGAGCCGCGTGCGCCGCTCGCTGGTCGCTACTCGATCGGGCGGGTGGTCGGTCACTGAGCCGGGCCGCACATCCCGTGGACTATCGCGGCAGCGCCATCGTTCGCGAGACCAGGACGGGGGAAAGGAGTCCGCGGCCAACCTGGCCTTCGTGCAGGAGACCGTCGACGGTGTGAACCAGGCGGCAGGCTCTGCGGTGTACGCGTACGTTCGCATGCGCGACTGGAGGTAGGGGCGCTGATCGGCGAGGCGCCGGCCCAGTTCCGCTCGGCAGCGGCCGAGATGCCGCCCGTTCGGGTGTTACCAGGGCGCACCATCGACCCGTGGACACCGCCACAATCGACGATCCTCGGGACAACGGACGATGCCGCCCGCGGGGAGCCTGTGCGGCGGTTCGGCATCGGCGGCAACCCGGTCCCCACGCGCCCGGTGGCTCGACGAGTCGGTTGACATTCCATGTAAAGAATAATACTGTGCTGGATAGAGCTCGTGTTGCGTGATCTCAAGCGCAGCCAGCAGGCTCAGCGGCGCGGAGAGGCCGTCTCGAACTGGCGCCTCTACGAATCGCCCATCGGTACCGTGCCGAAGGACGTGGTGATGATGTTCGCTGGAATCCCGACACCGCAGATCGCCGCCTCGCCACGTCCCTACCTCACGGACGGCGAGCTCGGAGCGCTGAGCGGGGTGCTGCGCTTCATCGACCGGCACGGCGCTTCGGGACTCCTTGGCGTGGCGTCCATCGATGGAGAGGTCACCCCGAGCATCGAGAAGGTGACGTCCGCGAAGGGACCGCTCTTCGAGCTCAGGATCCCGAGCGGGCAGCACAATCCGCGGTTCTCGTTCGTCATCTGTAGGGGCGTCGTCGTCTTCCTCGCGGCGTTCGCCAAGAAGACGCAGAAGCTGCGCCGCATCGACGTCGCTCGGGCCACCGATCGCTTCCAGACGATGAAGGGCGACTGCGAGTGAGCGACCGCCACGCTGTCCGAGACCAACGAGTCACGAGGAGCTCGGAGTTCGAGGCTGCCGCACGCCTGACGCACGTGCGTCTCGAACTCGCCCTGGCGATGCAGACGTTGCGGGCGAGCGTCGGCATCACCCAGAAGGAGCTGGCGGACCGCCTCGGGGTCAACCAGCCCGCGGTTGCGAAGCTCGAGCGCGTCGGCGATCACAAGCTCGGCAGCATCGTGCGCTATCTCGGCGAACTCGGTGCGGAACTGCTGGTGGCCGTCAGGCAGGGCGACGACGTCGTCCAGGTCAGCGACGACCGCGAGCGGCTCCTGGTGGCGGTCCCGCGGGAGGTCGACGACTGGGCCGCGGCAGCCGGCATGGACCTGGACGCGTTCGTCCTGCATGCGTTGTGCGAGGCTCGGGCCAACGCGCAGCGCTGCGACGTCCAAGGTGTGGCCGTCGGGTCCGACTCGTCCGTGTAGTGCTCTGCGCCGTCTTCCGGTCCTTCTACCTACACGAGCTCGCGGACTCGGTCAGGTCGAGCCGCGTGAACTCGTCGGCCAGGTCGGCCACGGTGACTTCGTGCACGGCGGGCGACGCCTGGGCGTCCTCGTCGAGGATGCGGTCCTCCTCGGCGTTCGCCGCCGCCTCGTCCGGATGCAGGAGTCCGGCGTCGATGAGCGTGCGCAGGTAGTGCTCGGCGACCGCTTGCAGGCCGTACTCGTCGATCGCTTCGGCCACCGCGTCGAGGTCCACGTCGCGCATGAGCGAGGCGAGCACGTCGGCGAACGGCGCGTTGCCGAAGCGATCGACGGCGTAGCCGGTCTGGTCGGCCTCTTCGAACTGCAGCGTCGTGTCCGTCGTCAGGTGCATGTCCACGCCTTCGAGTGTATCCGGCGGTTGCGGTTCGAGCGGTGCCGGGTGGCTCAGCCGTCGAGCGTCGGCCCGGGCTCGGGGCCGTGTCGATGAGCCTGATGCAGACGAGATGGTGCCGTGGTTGGTGAGCGGCGCTTGGTCAGTTGGCCAGAACGGCTTGACGGTGGTAATGCAAACGCATTACCATGAGGAGGAAGGAGTGTTGCCATGTCGACTCCCCGCGAGCGTGAAGCGAACGAGGTCTTGAGCGTCGAGAGCACGCTCACGAGCCGTGGCCAGACCACGATCCCGCAGCCCATTCGGCGAGCGCTGGGGTTGAGTTCGGCTGACAAGGTTCGCTTCTCCCTTCGTGGTGACGACACGGTCGTCATCACGCGTGTCTCCGCGGCGCAGCGCGATCCCATGGTCGCGGCGTTCCTCGACTTCATCGAAGCCGATGTCCGTCATCACCCGCAGCGAGTCCGCGCGATCCCCGTCGATGTCATCGACCGTGCGCGTGCGCTTTCGGTCGGCGTCGAGGTAGATCTCGACGCCCCGCTCGACGCCGATGAGGAATGACCGGCCCCCCAGACGCACCACCGGTCGTCAACGGTTGGCGGCTGTTCGCCCACAGCCTGTTCCTCGAGCAACTCGAAGCGCTCATCGGTGAGGTCGAACGGGCTCGGCGACGCGACCCGGAGCGCTACGTGCGTTCGAACGCCGCGAAGCGCCTTGCTGCCATCACGAAGCTCGCTTTCGAGGTCATCCCGCAAGACCCCACGAGGGCCTTGTATCGGCAAGGTGACACGCTCGGGAGTGAGTACACGCACTGGTTCCGTGCAACCTTCTTCCAGCAGTTCCGGATCTTCTTCCGGTACAGCAGCGACGACAGGACCATCATCTACGTGTGGGTCAACGACGAACACAGTCGGCGCGCCTATGGATCGAGGACCGATGCGTACAGGGTGTTCCGGCGCATGCTCGCTTCGGGAGACCCACCAGACTCGTGGGACCACTTGATGAGCCACGCAACGGCGAACACGCGTCGGTTGCGGCGTGCGGCGCCACCTGACGATCCCGACGCGTGAGCGGTCGGTGGCGGGGACACGCTCGTCGGGTGTCGAACCGGCAGGCACTCGTCGCATCTTGAGCGTGACTTCCTCCTGGATTGCGTCGTTGCGCTACGCCAGCGGCAGCACCGTCGCACTGCCGGCGGCGCTCCGGGAGGCGTGGCCTCTACCGTGCCGTTCATCCCATGTGGTTCACTGCCGGCAGCACCCAACCCCTCGGAACGATGCAGGCTGCGCGAGGTCAACCGTGAACCCACTACCCCCCGGCCACCCGTCCCACGACGCCCACGACGCCCTCGTGCGCATCGTCGTGTCGTCCGGCCTCCGTCGCGACGACGAGAGCGTGTGCGCCGTTCCTGGCGGCTTCGACGTGGGGATCGGCGGCGCCCTTCAGCAGTTCCGTTGCGAGCGCGTGCCGAGAGAGCGGTGGATGGACGCTGCGCTCGGTGCCCCGGCAAGCCCGGACGACGACCTCTGGCGCTGGTCGGTGGAGACGAGCTTCGAGATCGGCGCGGAGCACCGCCTCGTCCTCGGCGGCGACGCTGCGCGTGGCTTCGATGCGCGCGTCCATGCGGGCAGCGCGCAGCAGGACGGCGACCAACTGCGGTTGCGAGCGCACGTGAGCGCGTTCGATCCGTCCGATCTGCGGGTGATGACGCTGTTGGCCCCCGTCGCGCGCCGGCAGCGCGACGTCGCGTTTGGCGTCGGCCTCGACGCGGCGTCGATCGCGCCGCCGGCGCTCCCCGGCCCTCGGTCCGCTCGTGACGCCGCGCAGCTCGACGCTCTGGTGGAGGCGTTCGGCGACCTCGAGGTGACCGCCACGCATGTGCTCGAACAGGGCCTCGTGCGCGTGCGGCTCCCATGGTCGACGCTCGGCCCCGACCCGAACGGCGACAGGGAGTCGACCTCGGTGCTCCGAGCGGAGACCGACAGCGACGTGCTCATCGACGTCCATGCGCCCATCCGAAGCGTCGACGGCCCGGGTGCACTGGTCGAGACGCGCCTGCCGGTGCCGGAGCACGTGGGCGAAGACCAGGCCGAGCGCTGGACGGCGTGGATGAACGCGGAGGAGTTCGGCGTCGGCGCGGCGGGGCCTGCGATCGGCGCGTGGAGCCTCGCCGAACTCGGGCGTCCCTGGCGCCAGCGTGCGTGGGTCCACCGCTGCGTGGTCCAGAACCTCGCCGGAGCGCCGCCATGGCCGCTGATCGCCGACCTCGCTCTGCGCCGCGTCCGCTGGGCGGTCGGCGAGCACGCGGAGCGCTACCACCACCACGAGGCAGAGGAGCGGCCATGGGCCCGCTGGCGCTCGAGCGTGTCCAACCTTCGAGCCGCGTTCGGCCTGGACGGGCCGGCGGGGGCCGACCCCGCGTCGCTCACGCGGCGCGTGCCGTACGGCGAGCCGACGCTCTCGCTCACCTCGCACCTGTGGGGGTGCGCCAGGGCGCGGCGCTCGGGGCCGTGGATCGAGCACGTCGCGCGCGCCGCGGGGCTCGTCGGTGCGGGCCGTACGGTCGATCGCGGCTGGGTCGAAGGCCGACTCGATCGGTGGCTCGTCGAAACCGGTGTGGCGACGGCCGGGCAGCCGTGGGCGTGGTCGTTCAGCGGCAGCGCGAGCGCGCCGGTAGGGGAGCCCGCACCGTTCCGCTCCCGCCTGCCCGACGACGAGGTGCACAACCTGCTCGCCCGCGCGGAGGCCGCCGACATCGCCGTGTCGTGGCGCACGCCGCTCCGCCGGGGTGCACTCGGGTACGCCACGCAGCTCGAGCGGCGCGGCGGCGTGCGCAGCGAGCGGCCGCCGCTTCGCGGCGCCTGGGGCGAGGGGTACCGGCGCGTCCCGATCGGCCGGTTCGAGGTCGCCGTCGATACCGCGGCCAGCGCCGTCCCCTACGCCGAGGTCCTGGTCCACGAGTTGGCCCACGTGCTGCTCGGCCACACGGGCTCGTCCAGGGCCGCGACCCGGTCCGCCGCCGTGCCGCACGACCGCTGGGACCTCGGGACGGCGGCCATCGAAGTCGAGGTCTCCATGGTGGTCATCCTGGTGTTCGCCCGGCGCGGTGTGCGTCCGGAAGAGTCGATCGTGCGGCTCCTCGCCTTCCGCGACGCCGCACGGCGCGCGCGCAACGACGGCAGCATCGACCTGTGGCACGTGTTCGCCGCTGCGGAGCGGTTGCTGGCCTGGTGTCTCGATCGGCCCGACGCGAGCACGGTGAGGTCGCGCGACGATGCGCCGGTGCCGCTCGGTGGGTTGGCGCGGGCGGTGGGGAGCACGCGCGCGGACGCCCGAGCCTACGTTATTGAGAAGAACCTGGTAAACGCTGAATAGCGCGGTGGCTTGTTCAACAACGCTTGATGGAGGCGACCAGCGTCGTGAAGCGCGGCATGACCGGCACGTTCAGGACCACGTCGGTGGCGGGCGAGAGCGTCCAGGCGTTCGTGCCTCACGCCTTGCCACCAGAGCCGCCACTCGTCGTGGACGGTCGGTTGCACACCGTGCTCGAGGCGGCGACGTTGGCCGTCGGACGGCTGGACGGCGTATCGACGCTGCTGCCCGACAAGGCGCTGTTCCTGTACGCCTTCGTCCGCAAGGAAGCGCTCGTGTCGTCGCAGATCGAGGGCACGCAGTCCTCGCTCTCCGACCTCCTGCTCTTCGAGGCCGACGAGATGCCGGGTGTCCCGCTCGACGACGTGCAAGAGGTGTCGAGCTACGTTGCGGCGCTCGATCACGGCGTGTCGCGTCTGCGCGGCGGGTTCCCGTTGAGCGGTCCACTGATCCGCGAGGTCCACGACGTGCTGTTGCGGAGCGGCCGCGGCAAGGATCGCGAACCTGGCTCGTTCCGCCGCTCTCAGAACTGGATCGGCGGAAGTCGTCCAGGGAACGCACACGTCGTGCCTCCACCACACAAGGACGTCGCAGAGGCGATGGCCCAGCTCGAGACCTTCCTCAACGCACGCGACGATGGTCTGCCGTGGCTGGTGCGCGCTGCACTCGCACACGTGCAGTTCGAGACGATCCATCCGTTTCTCGACGGCAACGGTCGCGTCGGCCGACTCCTGATCACCCTGCTGCTGTGCGATGCCGGCGTGCTGCGCGAACCGCTGCTCTACCTGAGCCTCTTCCTCAAACGCAACCGCGCTCGGTACGACGAGTTGCTCGACCTCGTTCGGGCCGAGGGCGACTGGGAGGCTTGGCTCGAGTTCTTCGCGAACGGTGTCGAAGAGGCGGCCCAAGGAGCCGTCGACACGGCCGTTCGGCTCTCCGAACTGTTCGCTTCCGATCGGACGCGCATCGAGGGTGCGACGGGTCGCCGCGCGGGGTCGGTGCTTCGGGTGCACGAAGCGCTCAAGGCTCGCCCACTGCGCTCGATCACCGACATAGCCGCCACGACGGGGCTGTCGTACCCTGGTGCAGCAGCCGCGGTCGACGCTCTGGTCGAACTCGGCATCGCGCGAGAGTTCACCGGCCGCATGCGCGATCGGCTGTTCGTGTACGAGCGATACGTCGCCATCCTCGGGGAGGGTACGGAAGTGCGTGTCGGCCCGTAGGTCGCGTCAGTAGGCGCTGTCCGGCTGCCACGGACGGCTTGCGCGCGGCCGTCAACCCAAAGGCCCACCTGCAACCTGGGCGCCACCCCCCGCCACCCCCCCCGCCGCGTCACGCCCGCGTCACGGCCCGTGGGTGAAGGTGCCTCCATGGGCGACGGCGCCGAGGCGTCGGGCCCCTGGAGGTGTCCATGCACGACGTCCGATCGTTGCGTCCGCACCGCGCGCCTCGCACCACTGGGGCGGCCGCCACGCTGCTCGCCGCCGCGCTCCTGCTCACTGGGCTCGGCGCCTGCGGTGGCCCCACGCCCCCGCCCTCGAACGTCTCGACCGACCCCGCCCGCGCAGTGAGCGCCGAAGTCGGCCGGGACGGCGGCGAGCTCGAGACGACCGCCGCCGACGGCACCCGCTACCGCCTCGAGGTGCCGCCGGGCGCGCTGTTGGCGCGGACCACCATCACCATGGTGCCAGTGACGGCGATCGCCGACTTCCCGGCGGCGGCCGGCGTCGCGGCGGGCGTCGACCTCGGGCCCGACGGCTTGACGCTCTTCGAGCCGGCCATCCTCACGGTGGAGCCGAACGCCGGTGTCGACGGCCTCGTCGGCTTCGCGTACCAGGGCGATGGCGAGGGGTTGCACTTGGAGCCGTCGTTCGCCGATGGTGGCGTGGCGACGTTCCGGCTGAGCAGCTTCAGCGGTTACGGGCTCGGCGCCTTCACGCTCGCCGAGATCCAGAGCCTTCCGGTGCCGAGCGACGCCGGTGCGGCTGCGCGCCAAGCGCTGGCGCTGCTGGTCGCCGGCGGCGACGACCTCGACGCGGAGGCCGTCGCGCTGATCCTGCTCGTCTGGTACGTCGACGGCCTCGCGCCGCTGCTCGCGCTCGCCGAGGTCGATCCGGGTGTGAGCGACGCCGTCTACCTGCGTGCCGAGACCGAGTTCCTGCAGTGGTCCGACGCCCTCTTCAGCTTCGACTTGTACTTCGCGCCGCCCGTGCTGGGCGACTTGCTCGCGAGCGAGCGCGACGCGGCGAGGAGCTCGCTGGCCGCCGCGCTGCGACGCGGCTTCGAGGTCCACAACGACGCCTGCCTGGCGACGGCGGACGCGGCGACGGCGCTCGGCCATGCCTACCAGGCGGCGCGCTTCGCGCTCGCGGCGACGTCGCTGAACCTCGATGAGCCGGCGCTCTTCCTCGATCGCGACTACCTGTGGAGCCAGTACTGCCTCACCGTCGCGATCGACACCGTCGATTTCCCGGACACGCTGCGGCCTGGCGACACGGGCGTTCTCGAGCTGACGGGCGCCTACCGGCTGGGCGACGGACCCGTGAGCTTCGATCCACCACTGCGCTACCGGGTTGCGTTTCAAGGCGGGGGCGGGTTCGCCGACCTGACCGGTACCGCGAACGCGTTCGGCGCCTACGTGGTCGACGTCACGTGGCCCGCGCTCGCGGACACGTTGACGTTGCTGGTCGAGGCCTGCTTCGATTGGGAGGGCGGGCTGGTGCTCTCGGACGCCGACGTGTGCACGGAGACGACGATCGAGCGGACGCCCGCCGAGGAGGAGGAGCCGTCGCTGACGGTGTTCGCCAGCGCCAATGGCGTCGTCAACGCGTACTTGAACGTGTCCAGCAACCCTCCTGCGACGCCCTACTCCGTCCTCGACCAAGATTCCGCGTCGTTGGGCCCGCCGAACCCGGGGAGCTTCGACCTCGACCTATCCGCTAGCGGCAGCGGGTCTGCTGCCGGTGCGGCGGGCTCGAGCCAGGCAACGGTCGTCGGTGACGCCGGTGTAGTGGTCGGCGCGGACGGCGCGACGTTCACGATGAGCGTCGAGGTGTTCGCGCGCGGTTCGATGTCGAGCACCCCGCCCTCCGACGAGGCCGCCGTCGTCGGGTTCGGCTCGGCCTCCGGGGGCATGACCGTGGTCATCGAAGGGACGTCGGCGTCGTACACCCTGAACGTCTCCATCACGTACGACGCCCCGCTCGCGCCGAGCAGCGATGGCGCGTCCGTGGGGCTCTCCGGACTGGTGGACGAGCGCGACATCCGGTCGTCGAGGGTCGTCACCTCCTCGGGCATCCTGCCGCCCGGCACCTACTCGTTCGGGGCCGAGCTCGTGGCCGAGGCGGGCTTCTACGCCAACCCGTCGCCCGATTATGGCGATCTGTTCAACTGGCCGGAGACGCTCAACGCGACCATGGAGGTGACGTTCAGCGTGTCGCAGTGAGGGGGAACGGTGTGACGCGGTTGCGGCTCGCGCTCGACGACGACCGTGACACGAACCACCGGTAGGGGTTCATCGCCGTCGTTCGTGTCGAGCTCCTCGAGCGGAGCGAAGCGGTGCGCTTGCGCGTCATCCAGGGCAGCACCGACGTCGTGGTCGCCAACGGCCCCGAGGCCGAGGAGACCATGTCCAAGCGGCGGTAGCCGGGCGGGTCTTGCTCGCGCCCGCCGTAGGGATCCGCCTGGTGCGAGTCACGTCAGCGGCTGCCCGTG
>REEJ01000086.1 GCA_007695125.1 Trueperaceae bacterium
ACGCGGACGGCGACGAGTTCGCCGTGATCGCGAGGCGGCTCGGCGCGCCGAGCCCGGTGCCGTGAGCCCGGTGCCGTGAGCGCGGTGCCGTGACATGACGCGCGCATGGCTGGTCCAACGGGAGCTGCTGACGGCGTTCTTCGCCCCGGCCGTCGCCATCCCGGCGGCGATCATCACGTACAGCGCGCCTTCGCGGTTCCTGCGGGCGATCGTGGTGTCCCACCTGGGCGGGCACGTCCTGCCGTACGCGCGGCTGTACCAGACGAACGTGGACGTCGGACGATGACGCCTGACGCGAGCCATCGGCCGGCCGGATTGCGCGTACGCGTCTTCGCCTTCGCGATCGACTACCTGCCGATCCTGGCCTACCTCGCGCTGGTCGTCGCCGCCGGTGCGGTGGTCGGACGGACGTTCCCCGAGGCGCTGGCACGGCCGTTCGCGCACCCAGCCTCGGCACAAGCGACCGGCTTCGCGCTCGTGACGCTGCCCGTGGTGCTGTACTTCGCCCTGTCCGAGGCGTCGGTCCACCGCGCGACGTGGGGCAAGCGTCGCCGTGGGTTGCAGGTGGTGGGTGTGGACGGCGGCAGGCTCGGTCTGGCACGCTCGTCGTTGCGGACGTGTCTCAAGTTCGTGCCGTGGGAGCTGGCGCACACGGCCGTGTGGGGCATGTCGCTCTCCGGTGGCGATCCAGCGCCCACGCACCTGGCGCTGCTGGCGCTCGTGTGGGTGCTGGTCGGGGTGAACGCCGTCGGGATCCTCGTGTGGCAGCGGGCGCCGTACGACGTTGTGGCCGGCGCGCGCGTGGTGCGCTGTGGCCGCCGGGCTCGGGCTCGTTGATCCGTTTCCAGTATCGTCCGGCGTGAGGGAGGCCACGACACGGCGCTCAGTTCGTCGCTTCCTCGGACCGCACCTCGGCGCCGAGGTGCCGACCTACTCGTCGTCGCGTCGTTGCTCGGAGCGCGCCTCGAGTGCGTCGTGCTGACGCTTCGCGAGGCTTACGAGCACGGCGACGAGCTTGCCTCTGGCCGACGAGAGGTAGTTGTTCACCGTCCCCTCGGCGAGTCCGGTCGCGTCCGCGGGTGCGCACTGGTCGACGCTCGACGACCTGGCGCGTTTCGCGGTCGCGCTCATGGCGGGTCCGGATGGGCGCCCGGTGCTCCCCGTCGATGCCGTCATCGAGCCATGGACGCCGAACGTGGCGCTGACCGACACGCTCTCGTACGGACTCGGATGGTTCGTCGAGCAGAGCGGCGACAGGCTCGTGGTGCACCACGGCGGCGACACGCTTGGGTTCACGACCGAGATGGCGTTCGTTCCGGCATCGTCGCTCGCCCTCGCCGTCCGACTGCTTCGGACGGGCTCGTTCTCGACGCGCCTCGTGCCGCTCGAACGCGACGGTAGCGATGGACGTACGTTCTTGATGCGAGACCCGCCGCTGATCCTCACGGCCGTCACGCTCGAGGCCGACGATGGCGTCACCACGTTGACGTTCGGTCGAGGCATCGACACGTACCGCTTCGAACGCGTGGGCGAACCGTGAGCCGCGACCGCTATGCTCGAACGCCATGCGGCTCTCCTGCATCCGACACGGACGCACCGTCGAGAACGAGAAGGGCGTGTACGCCGGAGCGTCCGACGGCGTCCTCACCGACGAGGAGCGCGCGAGGCTGGCCGGCGTGCGGTTCGATGCAGCGCCGTTCGACGCCGTCTACTGCAGCCCCGCGGGTCGCTGCGTCGATACCGCTCGGGCGCTGGGTATTCGGAGGTGGACGGTGGAACCGCGGATCGCGGAGCGGGACTTCGGCGTGTTCGAGGGCCTGTCGGGGGCCGAGTGCGAAGCGCGCTACCCCGACGAGTACCGCGCGTTCCTCCGCTTCGACGCCGAGTCCCGGCCACCGAACGGCGAGAGCCGGGCCGAGCACCTCGCACGTGTGGTGGCGTGGTTGCGGGCGATCCGAGGTCATCGGCACGTGCTCGCCATCACCCACGGCGGCACGATCGACTTCCTGTACCGGATGGCGCGTGGGTTGGAGCTCCACGGCGGGCCCAGGGTGTTCAGCGCGTCGAACGCTTCGGTGTCCACGTTCGCCGTGCGTGGGCCCGACCTGGAGCTCGTCGAGTTCGATGCTCGGCTGGCCTCCTGACGACCGCCGTGGGCGTCGGTGTCGGCGGGATGGTGGCGGACGCGGCGCGTCGACCCAGCGTCGCGCGCTGCTGCGATCAGGTGGGGCCACATGAGCGGTGCTCGACACTCGCGGGGGTCACGTCGGCACGCTGGTAATCTGACGGGCATGTCAGGTTCACGGCACCAACCCACCATCGTGGTCGAGGACGTCGTCAAGCGCTACGCCGCCGTCACGGCCGTCGATCGCGTCAGCTTCGCCGTCGAGCGTGGCGAGGTGTTCGCGTTGCTCGGCCCGAACGGTGCCGGCAAGTCGACGCTGGTGCGCATGCTGTGCGGCATCATCGCGCCCGACGAGGGGCGCCTCCGCTTCGACCTCGGAGACGGCGAGCGCCAGAGCGCAGACCCGCTGCGCACCGGCTACCTGCCGGAAGACCGCGGCCTCTACGCCGACGCCAAGGTGTTGCCGATGATCGTGTACCTCGCCGGGTTGCGCGGCCTGGAGCGGGCCGAGGCCGAGCGCAGGGCGCGGACGTGGCTCGAACGCTTCGACCTCGCCGGCCGCGAGGATGAACGCGTCGACGCGCTGTCGAAGGGCAATCAGCAGAAGGTCCAGTTGATCGCCTCGTTGCTCCACGAGCCAGCGCTGGCGATCCTCGACGAGCCGTTCTCGGGCTTCGACCCCGTCAACCAGGACCTGGTGAGCCGCCTGATCGGCGAACTGCGCGATGCGGGAACGACGGTGCTCCTGAGCGCGCACCACATGGACCTGGTCGAGGCGATCGCCGACCGCGTGCTGCTCATGCACCGAGGGCGCGAGGTGCTGGGCGGGACGCTCGACGCCGTGCGGGCCGCGTCGGGCGTGACGCGTCGGGTGCGGGTGACGCTCGCCGAGCCGGCCACGAGCGAGGCGCTGGCGGCGGCGCGCGTCGGCCCGACGCGCGCACGTGAGGGCGGTCGCGTGCACGAGGTCGACCTGCCCGAGGGGCGCACCGTGGGGTCAGTGCTGCACGCGCTCACCGCGCGGTTCGAGGTCGTCGACGTACACAGCGAGGCGCCGTCGTTGCGCGAGCTGTACCTGCGCGCCGTCGGCGTCGATCCCGAGGCCGAGAACGGGGCCGACGGAGCGAGCGCACGCAACGGGGACGGGGCGCGCCCCGGGCGGAGTACCCCATGACGCACTGGCGCGCCGTCTCCCTCATCGCCCGCTGGGAGTTCCTGCGCTTCTTCAAGCTGCGCGAGCTGGCGCTGTCGATCGTGTTCGTGGTCGGGGCGTTCACGCTGGCCGGGCCGATCCTCAGGTTGGTCGTCGGAGACGGAGCTGGGGCCGTGCGGGTGGCCGTCGACGTCGCCGCGCTCCGCGCGAGCGACCCGCTCGTCGACGCCGCGACGCTGCTGGCCGAGTCGGCCGAGCCGCTGCACCCGCGGTTCACGTTCGAGCGGGCCGCAGACGACTCGCTCGAGCGCGTGCGGGACGGTTCGCTCGACGCGGTGCTGCGAGCCGCGGCGGGCGGCGGCCTCGAGCTGGTGGCGGTGGACGAGGCTCCCGGTTGGACGGCCGACCTCGAGGCGCTCCTCGGCGCCATCGTGGTGCCCTTGCGGCTCCAGGCCGAGGGCTTGGCACCGGAGCGCGTCGCCGCAGCGCTGGAAGACGTCACGCTCGCCGTGCGCGCGCTCGACACCGGTCCGTACCGGGGCGCGGGGCTGATCGCGGTCGTGGTCGGTGCGCTGGTGTTCTCCGTCTTCACCGGGGCAGGCGTCCTCTTCACGGTGATCACGGGCGAGAAGACGCAGCGCGTGACCGAGGCGATCGTGAGCGCGGTGTCGCCGCAGGCGTGGATCGACGGCAAGATCCTCGGCACCAGCCTGTTCGTGCTGGCCTACCTGGTGTCGTACGCGATCGGCTTCGCCATCGCGTTCTTCGTCTACGGCGCGCTCGACGGCGCGTTGCCGCAGTTGCCCGCACTCGTCACCGACCCTGCGCTCGGCATGGTGACCGTGGTCTTCGCGGCGCTCGGGTTCGGCCTGTGGTTCACGATCTTCGCGGCCGTCGCAGCGACCGTGAGCGACCCGACCACCAGTTCGCGCGGCGGGTTCATCATGCTGCCCGGTGCCGCGCTCTCGGTCGGCTTCCTCGGCCTGATCGGCGACACGGACGGCTGGTTGTTCCGGTTCTTCGCGCTCTTCCCGCTGACCAGCCCGAGCGCCCTGCCCGTGCGTATGCTCGCGGGCTCGGTGGCGGCGTGGGAGGTGTTGGCGTCGTTGGCGCTGCTCGTGGCCGCGGTGCTGCTCGCCCGGCGCGCGGCGGCGAAGATCTTCGCGCTCGGCATCCACATGACCGGCAAGGAGCCGAGCGCGCGCGAGATGTGGCGGTGGTTGCGCGAGGGGTCGTCGGCATGAAGTGGGTGTACCTGGTCGCCTGTGTGGTGGGGACGGCGTCGCCATGTTCACCGTCGGCGTGTCGCTGGCCTTGCCGTTGTTCCTGCTCCTGCGCGAGATCCGGATCGAGCGGCGTCGCCGCGTCGCGAGCTGCGTGCATCCCGTTGGCCCACGGACGGACTGAGCCGGCGCGCCAGCCTCAGCGCGTACGGTCGTTCGGCCGGCCGCCTTCGCCGAGGGTCCAGGCGAGCCCGCGGCGAGCGTCGGCCGGCGCGGCGCCGGCAGCGACCGTCGCCAGCGCGGCGCGATAGGCGCCGAGCACGACCGCGGCGGCCGGTGGCGGAGCGTCGGCTGCGAGCTCGCGGAGCGTCAGGAGCAGCACGTCGCTGCCGGTCGGGGCGACCGGGTCGCTGAGGATGCGGGCTGCGCCGAAGTGCACGGCCGCGTCGAAGCCGACGAGGAGGGCGGCGACGAGACCGGCGCGACCACCCCCGACGGCGGCGAAGGCGCCCTCCATGCGGTCGCGCACGCGTCGCTCCATCTCCTCGCGGATCGTCTCGAAGAGCCCCAGTTTCGAGCCGAAGTGGTGGTAGAGGGCGCCCGTCGTGGCGCCGGCGTCGCGAGCGATGGCCGTCACGGCGGCCGCCTCGAAGCCTTCGGCCTCGAATCGAGCGATGCCCGCCCCGAGCAGGCGCGCCTTGACGCTTCCGGGCACCGGGATCCACTCGGGCATGGCGTTAGCATAACCTGTTGACGGAAAGGCGTAATCTGATTATGCTCGCGTGCCAGGAGGCGCAGATGAAGCTGTCGCTGATCTACCTGCCGGTGAAGGACCTGAAGGCCGCGCTCGCCCTGTACCGGGACACCCTCGGCTTCGAGGAGTCCTGGCGTGAGGGAGAGATGACCGCGGGGCTCACCCTGCCCGGCAGCGACGTCGAACTGATGCTCGACCAAGACGCGCCCGACGGCGACAAGCCCGGGCCCTTCTTCCAGGTCCACGACGTCGACGCGTTCTACGCCGAGCGCAAGGACGAACTGGCCTTCGTCGCCCCGCCGAAGTCGATCCCACCGGGGCGCTACGTCGCCTTCGACGACCCGTGGGGAAACCGCGTCCACGTGCTGGACCTGAGCGCCGAGCGCTAGCCGCTTCAGCGCACCGTGATCGCGCTCCGCGCCAGCGTGCGATCGCCCTGCCCCAGGACGTAGCGCACCTCGTACGCGCCCGGTTCGCTCGGCGCGGTCAGGACCGCCGGTGAACCGCCGCCGGTGTACGCGTAACTGAGCCACGACCCCTCGGGTGCACCCGCCGGCACGATCGTGAGGTAGTCATCGTCGTTGTCGGGGCCCTGCCACGCGACCGCGAACTCGGCGTCCGCGGCGACCTGGGCCGGCGCCGTGATGCTGGCATCGACGGCGACCACGAGCACGGGCGTGCTCGCCAGCGTCCGACCGCTCTGGCCCGACACGTAGCGCACCTCGTAGCGACCGGGCTCGCCGGGAGCGACGAGCGTGGCGACACCTGCCGGTTCGGCGTACGCGAAGTCCGTCCAGGTGCCCTCCGGAGCCGCCACGGCCACGATCGTGACGTAGTCGTCGGACTGGTTCGGGCCGTCCCAGCGCACGTCGAAGGCCGCGCCGCTGCCGACCTCGCCAGGTGCGGAGACGCTCGCTTCGAGCGCACGCGAGGTGAACACGGGGCTGCGGCCGATCACCAGCGTGCCGCCCTCGGGCAACGTGAGGTGGAAGCGCGCCTCGAGCTCGGCGGGTTCGTCCGGAAGGCGCAGGACGGTCTCGCCGGCGTCGCCGTCGACGTACGCCCAGGCCAGGAAGAGGCCGTCGCTGGAATCGCTCGGCACCACGGTGATCCAGCTCGACGCGCTCCCCGGAGCGCTCTCGAAGCGCACCGTGACGCTCGCGCTCGCGACCGGGTCCGACGGTTCGACCGAGAGCGAGACCTCGGCCGCGAGCGCGAGCTCGAAGGCGAACGCGTTCTCGGCGTCGGGCAGGACGCTGAGCCCGCCGATCACGAGCGGGGTGGCGGCGAAGGCGTCGGCCACCTCGGCCCGGTACGTGCCGGCGGGCAGCGAGCCGGTGAACGGGCCGCCGCCGACGGTCGACAGTTCGATGGCGTTGCCGCTGACGGCGTCGACGAAGCGCACGCGGGCGCCGTCGACGGTGGGTTCACCGTCACGAGTGAGGAGGGCGGTCACGGCGTGGGTCTCGTCGACAGCCGCCACCTCGACGGCGCGGCCCAGCGCGGCGGCGAGTTCGACGGCGCTGGTGGCGTTCTCGAAGGTCCCCAACCCCTCGAAGCTCTGGCTGGCAGCGGGGGAGAGGTCGAAGCCGATGATGCGCAGGTCGACCTCGATGCCGGCCTCCGCCAGCTGCTCCACGGCCCCGCGCACGTCGCCGCCGCAGGACTCGGCACCGTCGGTGACGAGCACGATGACGGCGCGGCCCTGCACACCGCGAAGGTCGTCGGCCGCCAGCGCCAGCGAGTGCGCGATGGGGGTGGCGCCCTTCGCTTGCGTCTCGCGGATGGTGCGCAGCAACGTGGCCCGGTCGAAGCCGGCCACGGGCACGACCAGCTCGCTGTCGTCGCAGGCGCCCTCGTCGAGGGCGCCCACGTTCGCGCCGTAGATCCGCAGGCCGACGTCGAGGTCGTGCGCGTCGGGCAGGCGGCTCACGAACGTCGAGAGCGCGTCCTTGGCGGCGGCGATGCGGTACTGGCCGTCTGCGAGCTTCAGGTACATCGAGCCCGAGGCGTCGAGCACCAGCAGCACGCTGGTGCGCTGCGCGAGGGCGCTGGAGGCAGCCGCGAGGAGCGCCGCCAGGCCCAGCGTGGTGAGCATCGTGCGAAGGGGAGAACGGTGGGAAGACGACATCACGATGCCTCCTGGTGGGGCGACGCGCCCCGTATTCGGCTGTCGCTGCGCATGCTACGGCGCCGCCGTCGTCGCCATACGTGGTTCGTGCGTGAAGCTGAAGGGTGAGGGCACGTGTCGGAGTCCACTGACCTGTCGGATCTCCTCGGCGCGTTGCGCCGCGTCAACCTGGTGCGAGACACACAGATCGGACGCGAGCACGAGGTGCTGCTGCGGTTCTCGTTCGACACGTGGACGTTCTCATGACGATTCGCCGACGAGGGCACGGGCACCAGGCTGTACCTCGCGCAACACGGCCTGGGACACGAGACACCCCGCGGGCGTGGTCAAGTCGAGGTGCGTCGGCCGGAGGCGCGTCTGGGGGTCACCGTGTTCACGGGTCCAGCTTGGGCGTGGTGGTTGATCGCTGCGGTCACCGGAGTGTCGCTGGGGTTGATGGTGGTGGCGCTGGTACGCCTGTTCGGGCGTCGTTCCGACGTTCGAGCGCTCGAGCGCGAGGCGACGGCGCTCGAGTCGGCCCTCGTGGGCGCCACCCTGCCCGAGGGCGCCGTGGCGTACGACGCGTGGTCGTTCCGGGTCGGGGCGCGCTTCGCCGGGCGGGTCCGGATCGTCGTGCACGGCGGGCGCGTGTCCGTGGCGGGACCGCGCGTGCCAGACGCGCTCTACCGGGTCTGGATGTGGATCCAAGCCCTGCTGCTGGCGCTGGTCCCAGCGATGCTGGTGGCGGCCGTGGTCCTGTTGGATGGCCGCTGGCTGCTGGCGGCGCTGGCGACCTTCGTCGGCAGTTGGGCCGTCTCCATGGTGGGGGCCGGACTCTGGCCCGGGCTGGGCGAACTCGGGGCGGTGGAGACGGGTCGCTTTCGCGCGTTGGACTTCCCGCTCGCGTCGGTGCGCGAGGTCGACGTCGGCCGCGGGTGGTCGAAAGGCGGGCTGGGGGTCGTGCTCTTCCCTTACCGGGCTGCCATCGACGCGATGGCGGGCCGGCGGGCAGTCTCCTTCTTCGGTCCCGACGAGCGCGGACGCGAGGTGAGGTTCGCGTTGTACATGACGTCCGACGAGGCCGCACAGGCGCTCGCCGACCTGCTGCGCGCGGCCGGTCGCTGAGTCCGACCGCGCTCGAACCAGCGGACGGTGCCTAGCGCGGCGCCGTCGGTTGGTGCGCGGCGGCCTGGGCGTGCCGGGATGGGTTGGCGACTGGCGATCAGGGGGATGGACACGGCGGTTCAGCAGCGGCTCGAAGATGCTGAAGCGAAACAACATGCGCGGCAGCGAGCGTCCGTTAGCGTGGTGGGGACGGCAGCGACCGTGAGACCACGAAGACGAGGAGAACACATGTCACCAATGGTGAAAGTCATCGAGGTTCTGGCGCAGTCCGAGACCAGCTGGGACGATGCGGCCAAAGTAGCGCTCGCGGAGGCCTCCAAGACGCTCAGGAACATCCAGAGCATCTACGTCAAGGACATGCAGGCCATCGTGGAGAACGACCGGATCGTACAGTACCGGATCAACGCGAAGATCTCGTTCCTGCTCGACGGGGACGGCTGATCGTACTCGGACCCAGCACGGCGTAGTCACGCGCTGCCGCGAACCATGTGCGGCAGCGCGGCTTCGCCCGATGGGTGGGAGAGACGTCATGCAGCACGCAGTCACGCGACTCACGGGTCTCGTGGTCGCGCTCGCCGTCGTCGCGATCACGTCGGCAGGCGCCAGCGCTACCCCAAGCGTCGGGACCTGGGAAGGCCAGATCGAGGCGCCGCCGCCCCTCGAGGTGGTGGTTCGGTTCGAGGTCGACGCCGGCGTCGCATCGGGCACCATCGACATCCCCGCGCAGGGCGCATCCATGCTGACGCTCGAGGAGATCGAGGTGGATGGCGACGCCGTGCGCTTCGTCATCGCCGGTCTCCCCGGCACGCCGACCTTCGAGGGCACGCTCGACGCCGAGGTCATCGCCGGCACGTTCAGCCAAGGCGACGCGAGCTTCCCGTTCGAGCTCGCGCGGGTCGACGTGGACGCCGATCCGCGCGAAGCGTCGGACGCCGATGCGGCGGCGTCAGCCGCACCGGGCCCGGGACCCGCGCCGGTCGACCCGGCCGGAGAGCCGGCCGAGGCCGCGGACGTGTACGAGGATCCGGAAGGCGTGTTCACCGTCCCCGTCCCGACGGGCTGGACGGTCGAGGAACGTGACGAGCACCTCGCGCTGGTCTCGCCCGAGGGCGGCATCCGGCTCTCGCTCCTCACGTTCGGCGAGGACGACCTCGAGGCCGTGATCGAGCAGGCGTGGGCCACCGTCGACCCCGAGTTCGACGTGCCGGTCGATGCCGTGCTCGAGCCGCCCTCGGACCCCGGCATCGAGCGGACCGCGGTCGTGAACTACGACGCCCCGAGCGGCGAGGTGTACCAGGCGCTCGCGCAGGTGCACGAAGGCGTGGTGCACGTACTGTTGGTGGACGCCGAGCTCGAGGCCGTGCAGCGCCGCGGCACCCAGATCAACCTGATCTTCAGTGGCTACCGCATCCTGGCGCTCGAGGAGCCCGACCTGACCGGCGTCGAACCCCGCCCCGTGGGCGACGTCCTGGACGAACTCGAGGCCTTCATCGAGGAGGCGCGGCAGGCGTTCGGCATCCCCGGCGCGGCGGTCGCCATCGTCCAAGACGACGAGGTGGTGTACGCCTCCGGGTTCGGCGTACGTGGCGCTGGTGGCGAGGCGATGACGGCCGATACCCACATGATGATCGGCTCGACCGGCAAGACCATCACCACCATGCTCATGGCGGCGATGGTCGACGACGGGCTGTTCGATTGGGACACGCCGGTGGTCGACGTCCTGCCGGTGTTCGCGGTCGCCGACCCTGAACTGGCCGAGTCGATGGTGATGTGGCACCTGGTGTGCGCCTGCTCGGGTGTGCCGCGGCGTGACCTGGAGTTGCTGTTCAACGCCGACGACATGTCGGCCGAGGACGTGGTCGAATCGCTCGCCACGTTCGAGTTCTTCACCGAGTTCGGCGAGGCGTTCCAGTACAGCAACCAGCTCGTCGGTACCGGTGGGTTCGCGGCGGCCGCTGCGGACGGCGCCGCGTGGGGCGAGTTGTGGCAGGGCTACGCCGACTCGCTGGAGCGGCGCGTGCTCGAGCCGATCGGCATGCCTCACACCACGCTGTCGTTCGAACACGTGATCGAGCGCGCGGAGCACGCGCGCCCGCATCAGCTCGACCTGGACGCCGGCGGTTACGGCGAGGTCTCGCTGGACGTCGAGAGGCTGCTGCTGCCGGTCGCGCCGGCCGGCTCGCACTGGTCGACGGCCGAGGACATGGCGCGCTACATGCTCACGCATCTCGCCGTCGGCGTGGCGCCCGATGGCACGCGCGTGGTGTCCGAAGAGCAGTTGCGCACCACGTGGGAGCCGACCGTTCCGATCACCGCAACGGCGAGCTATGGGCTCGGCTGGATCGTCGCTGAGTATCGCAATGTGAGCGTGCTCACGCACGGCGGCAACACGCTCGGCTTCACGTCGGACTTCGCGTTCATGCCGGACGTGGGCGTCGGCGTGGTGGTGCTGACCAACGCGCAGGGCACCAACCTGTTCAGCGAGGCCGTGCGCGAGCGGCTCTTCGAGCTGGTGTTCGAGCAACCGAGCCAGGCCGAGGCTCACGTCGCGTTCGGTCTCGAGCAGACCGAGCAGATGCTGGCCGACCTCCAGGAGCCGCTGCGCTCCGACGTCGACGAAGCGGCCGTGGCGCCGTACCTCGGCACCTTCGCGTCGCCCGTGCTCGGCACGATCACGCTCACGCTCGAAGACGGGGTGCTGACGTTGGATGCGGGCGAGTTCCGCACCGAGCTGCGCCCATCGGTCGACGACGCGGGCGAGACCGAGCACTACGTCGCCATGCAGGGTCCGGTGGCGACAGCGGCGTTCGAGTTCACGGAGGAGGAGGGCGAGAGCGTGATCGTGCTCGGCGAGGGCGTGGTGTCCTACACTTTCGCTCGCGTCGAGTAGCGGTCCGTCGCCAACGTAGGGCGTGTCGTGCACACGTGCACGACACGCCCTACGTTCTCATGGTCGCGCAATGGCGAACTGTCCCTGGCGCTCGTGAACGAATTCACGTTCAACTGGGGTAGGCGAAGGATCACCTTCGTCGAGCGCGAAGGGACAACGTCATGGCTGATCTCACGTTCCGAATCGATGCCCACATGGCCAGCAAGGCCAAGACGGTCGTCAAGGCTCGCGGTTTCGAGATGATCGTCGACGAACCCGTCTCCCTCGGAGGCACCGACAGCGCGCCGAACCCCGTGGAGTACGTTCTGGCCGCGTTCGCGGGATGCCTCAACGTCATGGGCAACCTCATCGCCAAGGAGAAGGGGTTCGAACTCCGCGGCCTGGACATCCGCATCCACGGCGAGCTGAACCCGGCGAAGTTGTTCGGCACGAGCGACGCCGAACGCGCGGGCTACAAGAGCATCACCGTCGAAGTGATCCCCGATTGCGACGCGGACGCTGCCACGCTCGAGGCGTGGCTGCACGCCGTCGAGGCCCGGTGCCCGGTCAGCGACAACCTCCAGAACGGCACGCCGGTGAGCGTCGTATTGGGTTGATCGACGACTCCCACAGCAACCTCGGCCCCCGACCGCCGGTGCTCGAGCGGGGTTTAACCCCCCACGCATGCGCCCGCGGGGCGGGGGGGCTGAAAGGGGGACCCGTACCACCCCCCCCCCCCCCGCGCCCCCCCCCCGCGGGGGGCCGGGGGGGGCCCCCCCCCCGGCGCGGCCCCGGGCGGTCGGGGGTGTCTCTAGGGCGAACCGGTACCTCCGTCGTCGTCGGCGTCAGCGAGAGCGCACCGCCCGATCGACATCGAGCATCCCGCGACCGAACGCCTGGCGCTGGCCGATCGACTCGGCGCCGTTCCCCAACACCTGACGGATCTGTCGCGGACTGAGTTGCGGATCGACGTCCCGCACGAGGCCAGCGGCGCCGGCGACGAGCGGTGCTGCCGCGCTGGTGCCGGAGGCCAGGAACCAGTCTGGGGCACAGTCCTGGCTCGCTACGCACGCGGGGATGTCGGCGGGATCGGTGACGTCCAGGTCCACGCCGGCGCTCGTGATGA
>REEJ01000179.1 GCA_007695125.1 Trueperaceae bacterium
GCCTCGTCGACGCTTGCGACCGGCGTCGTCGGCAGCGCCCGAAGATGACCGAGCACGGTCGTGCGATCCGCGAGCCGGCCGCACGCCAACTCGCCGATCACCCACGGATGCGTCCAGACCTCGGCGCGCTCCAGGGCGGCCGCGAGGCGGGCATCGCCCTCACGCAGGTGGCGGACCCAGACCGACGTGTCGACCAGCATCACGCGGCGCCTTCGCGCCTGCGGGGCACGGGCTCGAGGTCGGGCTGGGATCCGCCCAGGCGCGCGAGGCGACGCGCGCTCTCGCGTTCGATCAGGGCCCGGAGCCCGGCGTGGAGCAGCGCCGTCCGCTCGGTCATGCCCGTCAGGCGCGAGGCCTCCGCGAGCAGGTCGGTGTCCAGGTTCACGGTGGTGCGCATCATCCGACCTCCGATGCATCATTCTATCCATCAGATGATGCCTCCATCTGTGCATCACGCCCGACGTCGGTCGCCACGATCCTCGTCGACGCCGTGCAGGCTGCCGCGATGGCCAACGTGAACCACGCACTCGTGCCCGCGGCAACGTGCGGGCGACGCTCCTCGTGCTGCCGTCTCCCCCGATGGGATCAAGCGATCGACCGCAGCCCTCCCTTTGCCACCAGCGTGAGCAGCTTCAGGGACGGTCCCCGGGGCCGCTTCTCGCCGCGCTCCCACTGACTCACGGTGCTCGGAGTCACGTTGAGGTACCTCGCGAAGACCGCCTGGCTGGCATGCTCGCGGAGCCTGAGTTCGACGATCTGCTGCGGCGTGAACGCCTCGATCGGCGTCAGGCAGAGATCGTCGAACGTGCGCATGGTGTCCTTGTCCAGCACACCGGCCTCGTGCAGGTCCGACGCCGTCTCGTGCACGGCGGCGAGCGCATCACTCCCACAGCGCTTCGCTCGCTCGCTCATCGCATCGCACCTCCTCGAAGGCACCGGTCTCCACGGCTCGGTCGACGTCGCGCGCGCTCATCGCCAGCACGTGCTTCGCCAGCAGGCGGAACCCCGCGAGCTCCCGCGGATCGACGGTGCTGCGCGAGCGCTTCGCGTACCCGAACACGAACACCACGCGCCCGAGCCGTCGGAACACCACGATCGCTCGGTAACCGCCTGACGTGCCCTGCCCGCGCCGAGCGAGCCGCTGCTTGACGACGCCGCCTCCCAGGTCAGCGTCGACGAGTCCGCGCTCCATCTCCTGGACGGCTCGGCACAACGCGCTGTCCGGCAACCCCTCACGTCTGGCGAAACGAGCGAAACCCTTCGTCTTGAGCGAGCGCGTCACGAGCGCGAGGCCGCGCCCCTAGTGTAGCACTCAGTGCGACACTTCTGCTTGCCACCTGGGCCCCCGGAGCCGGGGAGCCTCTGGCCGCGACATGGACCCACACGGTGTTGGGTATGTGCACCCTGCCTCGGATGGCCGCCCTCCATGGCTGCATCGTGCATGCCGAACAGCGTGAAGCACGGCCGCCTTTGGCTGCTGTCCACCTCGACTGGGTATGCGCCTACGGATGGGTGCAAGACGAACTCGTGAGCACGCCGCCGATCGTGCTGTCAGAACGGCCCGACGCCCAGCCGACCAGGGCGCTCCTCGAGCACCATCGGCGTACGATCTTCCGGGCGCGACGTCAGCGAGGAGCGTGTGACCCAGGGTCGACGGCACGCCACCCCGCGACCACCTCAAGCGTCCGCCCACACCCCTCACCATCGAAGAACGCCGCCAACACCGCCTCGAACGGCTCCGCGTCCTCCGCCACGCCCCCGAAGAGCGTGACGCTCGACCGCAGCTTCAGATGATCCGGGCTCCCGAACATGGCCAGCACGTCCGATCCGGCGTGACCGCACACCAGCGCGCAGCACGCCCGCAACCGCGGCCCCAGCACAGGGTGTGCCAGGTACGCCCGCGCCTCGGCGAGGGACCGGATGGCGTACCGGCGCGCCATCGGGCTGCTCCCCAACCCGTCGACCTGCGGGTAGACGAACCACATCCAGTGCGTGCGCTTGCGACCGGCCGCGAGCTCACGCCGGACGGCGTCGAAGACGGGCTCCTGCGCGGCGACGAAGCGCTCGAGGTCGTGCGGGTCGAGCGAAGCGGACATGTGAACATGGTACTGGTCGCCGGCCCGTGGGCTCACCGGAGTCCGAGCGCCATCACTAATCGTCCCGCAGTTGCCTGGCACCCTCCAAACGATTGCCGATGCTCTCCAGCAGTCTGTAAAGCGCAACCAAGGAGGTGGTTGCAGGTACAGAGCACCAATCACATCCTTCGACGCGGCGTACCCGACACCGACCTCGAGCGGCATGCTCGCAAGCTCGGCAAGAGCGGCTCGAAGGTCAGCGCGCATCGCCAAGGTCACCGTCGCCCGCAGGCTGCGGTGCTGCTGCACGCGTTGCTCGTGACGGGAGAGGTGTTCGGCCGCTGCACAACCCCCGTGCGCGCCGCCGCCGGCAGCTGCACATGAGTACCTGAACCGCCTGGATCGAGCTTCGCTCCCGCCTGCCTACCCCTTCAACGCAAGGTACGCCACCACCTTGGCCTCGACCCCATCGGTAAGGGTGCCCGCCAAGCGCAACCAGCCACCGAAGTGCGTGACGCGCACGAACGTCGGCACGGCGGGATCCCCGCCGAGCGCGATCACGGACCCTTCGTCGCACCAACGCATGCCGTCCGGGGATATCTGGACGCGCAGGGTGACGCCGTCCGGAACCTCTACTGGCTCCAATACCCGGAGGAACACGATCGCCTCCGTCGCCCACGCCACCTCGAACGGCTCGGTCGCCACCTCGCCGGACCACGACTCGTTCCTCGCGAGTACCGCCGTGTGGCTCTGCCGCATCAGCCCACCGCCGAGGTGGAGAGCACGCAGGAGTCGAGGTACAGGAACGCACGCTTGTGCGTGTCGGTCTGGATCCACACGAAGGCGTTAAGCATCCCGCGCAGGTTCGGCATCGCTGGGAACTCGATGAAGTCGAGCGGGCCCTCGAGCACGAGGTCGTTGCACTGCAGGCGGGTCACACGCCGCCCCAGCAGGTCGATGTCGACGCGCACGTAGAACCAGTTCACCTTGGTGGGGATCTCGTTGTAGCACATGATCTGCTCGCCGCCGGGGATGTCGCTCCAACCCTCGTCGGCGAGGTGCCAGTGCGAGATCGTGCTCCCAGTGCCGCCGATCTGGTGGAACGCGCTCGTCTCGGTGCGGTGCTGCCACTTCCCCTTCGGCGTCACGCGGTTCTGCTGCTCGGTGCGTCCGCCGGCGGCCGGCTCTCCCCCCTCGGCGTTGAGGAAGCGGTACTGCGGCATCCAGCGCGAGGTGTCGTCCTGCAGGTCGAAGCCGATGCCGAACGCGCGCACATCGAGCTCACCGAGCACCAACTCGCTCGCCTCGGGCTTGTACGCCAGGTAGCCCTCGAACCGCACGTTGGCGAGCTCGCGCCATGTCTGCCGCTTGATGAGGATCGACATGTGGCCCGGCGTCGGCTTGGTGGCGAGCTTCAGCGCATAGGTGCCGTCCATCGCACCCATCGATCCCACGTCCCACATCGTCAGGTTCGAGAGTTGGGCTGGACGGAGGTCGGCATATGCCGGCAGCAACGTATCGAGCGTCCCTTCGTAGTTGCCGATGTGGGCCGTCCAGCCGCAGGTGCCGCGGTCGAAATCGTCGAACCAGAGCACACGCTCGAGCGGCTCGAAGCGCGCAAGCATCGGGTCGGCGAGGTGGTAGCGGCTGGTCGTGGGCGGAACGGTGCTCGGCATGGGGCCTCCAGGTGAGCTATCGAGCGGGCGCGTGCCCGGCGGGCGGCGTGAGTCGGGGGTCGATCGGCGGCAGGCCAGGTTTGCGTTTGCCTTGGGGTCGCACGGTCGGGTCGGCAACGATGCGGCGGCCGGCGAGCACGGTCGCGTGCACGGCGAGACGCTCGTGGTGGTCGACAACCTCGCCGGTCGAGTCACCGAGGCCGAAGCGGCCGGACTCCAGGCGCACCACGGCGATGTCGGCGCGGGCGCCGACGCGCAGGGTCCCGACGTCCTCACCGAGCAGCCGTCCAGGTTCGCGGGTGGCGCGGCGCAGCGTCTCGTCGAGCGGCAGGCCGAGCGCGAGGTACTTGGTGAGCGTGGTTGTCAGGTCGAAGACGGGTCCGTCGACGTTGTAGGCGTGCAGATCAGACGAAAGAATGTCGGGGACGAAGCCCTGCTCGAGCGCACGGCGCGCAACCGCGAAGGAGAAGCTCCCTGAGCCGTGCCCGAGGTCGAAGAGCACGCCGCGCTCGCGCGCGCGCCAGACCTCGTCGCGCACGCGCCCGGCGGTGTCGAGGATCCCCATGAGGCCGGGGGTGCAGGTGTGCGTCACCAGGTCACCCGCATGGAGGTACGGGAGCACGTCCGGGAGGAGCGGTGGTGGGTCGGCCACGTGCACCATGAGCCGCAACCCGCTTGCGTCGGCGACGGCGCGCGCCGCTTGGAGGGACGAGACGCCGTTCGGGCCGGTCGAGTTCGCGCCAAGTCGGATCTTCACGCCCAGCACGTGAGGCGCGTGCTCCCGCAGCGCTCGCAAGCACGCGCCGACGTCGGCGAGGCGGTGATCGAACAGCTCGCCGAAGCGCAGATCGGTATGCCCCGCCGGCACCAGGCCGACGTACGACAAGTGCACGAACGCCTTGATGGTGAGCGGTGAGCGCTCGATCACGTGCCGCACCAGGCCTTCGACGTTGCCAGCCCCTGCAGAGCCCGTATCGATCCAAGCGGTGACGCCGCTCGCCGCGGCCAGCGCGTCGGGGTCGACGCCGAGGGGTGTGCCGCCCCAGTACACGTGCGTGTG
The DNA here is from genome assembly GCA_007695125.1 of Trueperaceae bacterium. GTDB lineage: Bacteria > Deinococcota > Deinococci > Deinococcales > Trueperaceae > CSSed10-48. The sequence continues at coordinate 4,812 of REEJ01000179.1, forward strand.
GCCGTCGACGAGGCCAGGGAGCACGAGCGCGCCCTGTGCATCGATCAACTCGGCGGTGTCGGCGCTCGGGAGGTCGGGGTCGATCGCCCGGACTTCGCCGTCCACCACGCCTACGTCCGCTCGTGTCCGTGCGCCCGACTCCGGGTCGAGCACCGTGCCGCCCTGCACGATCAAGTCGAAGTGCACGCTCGTGTGGCCGCCTCTCTGCCGCGGGAAACCGCTCGCGATGCCACATTGTGCACGTCGCTTGCGTTTCATGCAAGCGTCGTGTAGTGTGGCCGCACGTTCGCGTTAAGAATCGGAAGCGCCGAGCACGTCGTGCCGGGCTGGGGGAGTCACCATGCAGATGGCGTCCAAGCTCCATGCCATCCTCACCAAGTTCCAAGAGGATCGCCCAGCATGGCGGCAGGTGGAGCTGGCACGCGCGCTCGACGTCTCGCCCAGCGCGCTCTCTCGCTCCTTGGCAAGCATGGTGGAGCACGGCTTCCTGCGCTACGACGACGACACCGCCATCTACCGCCTCGGCCCCACGATCGTGTCCCTCGCCGGGGCAGCGATCAACGAGTACGACGAGTTCCGTCAGGCCTACTCCGAGCTCCACGCGCTCATGGCCGAGACGCACCTGGGCGTCAACCTCGGCGTGCGCAACGGCTGGAGCGTCATGTACCTCATGCACCTCGACGGCCCGAAGATGAAGCGTGGCAACACCCTCATCGGCCGACATGCCCCACTCCACGCGACCGCGCTGGGCAAGGTGATGCTGGCCGGCATGGTCGACAGCGCCGTCCGTTGCGCCTACGCGAAGCACCCACTCGAGGCGTACACGGTCTCGACCATCACGGACCTCGACACGCTCATCGACTCCATCGGCGATGCGCGACGACGCGGCTACGCTACCGAGCGCGAGGAGCTCGCACTCGGGCGCGGCTGCATCGCCGTGCCGATCCTCGGTCGCGGCGGAGGTGTGGCCGCGGCGATGAGCCTGTCGGGCCCAAAGGACGCCATTGCGCTCGACCGGAACGAGAGCACCTACGCCGGGCTCCTGCTCGACGCCGCCGAACGGATCTCCGCCCGCCTCGGCTACCGCCGCGCCCGACCGCTCGTCGCCTCGTGAATCGGGCCCACGAACCACCGAAGGGAGGACCCACGACCGTTCGACCGTAGCCAGCGCGTTCGCTCGCACGCCCCACCGCGCGTACCGACCTGAGAGGACGATCCGATGACCAAGCGACCCAAGAGCCTGACCCGACGCGACTTCCTCAAACTCACCGGGGCCGCCACCGCACTCGCCGCCACCGGCCAGTTCACGTTCCGTTCCTTCGCGCAAGGCGGTGGCTCGTTCCAGATCGTCTCGCACGCCGTGCACGAGACCGTCGCGCGCACGGGCGCGGGCGGCGACATCGTCGCGCCGTGGATGGCCGAGGCCGGTGTGGGCAACATCGAGTGGCGCACCGCCGGTATCCCACAGATCCACGAGACCCTCTTCCGCGAGGCGACGCTGAACCAGACGAACCTCGATGTCGGCTACATCCTCAACACCCACCTGTTCCCTCGTATCACCCAGCTCTTCGATCCCTTAGATGACTACCTCGCCATGGGTGGCATCGACGATCTCGAGGACTTCTTCCCCGGCATGCGCCAGAGCCTCACGTTCGACGGCCAGCTCTACGGCATCCCCGTGCGCCACTCCACGTCCGGCCTGCACTGGAACCAGCGCTACTTCGATGAGCGCGGCATCAGCGGCCCGCCCCAGACGATCGAGGAGATGGCCGAGATCGCCCGCGAGCTCACCTTCACGCGCTCCGACGGCCAACCCGTCTACGGCTTCGTGATCCCAGGCTCGGGCCAGATGCACGCCAACACCACCGACATCGCGCGCGCCTGGAACGGCGACTTCATCACCACCGAGTACGAGGTCGTGTGCAATCAGCCGCCGATGATCAAGGCGCTCACGATGCTGCGCGACATGTTCGCCGAGAACGTCTTGCCGCAGGCGCTGATCTCCATCGCGAACACCGATCTCGACACCTGGATGCAGACAGGCCGCGCCGCCATGTGCGTCGGTGGCATGGGCCGCAACCGCATCTACAACGACGCCGACGCCTCGCAGTTCCCGGGCGAGATCCAGACGATGGCGCTTCCGCCGTCCGAGGAGATCGCCAGCGAGTTCGAGGTGGCACCCATCAAGACCGAGTACTGGTCGATGGTGATCCCGCGTCCCTCCCAGCAGAAGGACCTCTCCTGGAGCTTCATCGAGGCCCTCTCGACGCGTGACGCGCACCTGGCGATGGCGCTCAACGGCAACGGCCCCACGCGCGCGTCCACCTACGACGAGCCGATGTTCAACGCCGATCTCCCCTACGCGGAGGCCGAGAAGAAGGCCCTCGCGGTGGCGCGTGTTCCGCTCCCCGCGTTCGACCGCTCCGCCGAGGCCGCCGACGTGATCACCGAGGCCGTGCAGGCCTCGATCCTCGGCGCCCAGACGCCACAGCGCGCGATGGACGACCTCGCGCGTCGCCTCGAGGCGCTGCTGCGCGCCTGACCTGACCGCTTGGGCGGTGCGCTTCGGCGCACCGCCCCTTGATCGCCGGTCGCGACCCTGTCCCCCGACCAAGGAGGAGTGCCGTACGTGGCGGTCACCACCCCCACCCCAAAGACGCGATCCGACGCTCGCAGGCGGCGGCTCCAAAGCCTGATCCCCTACGCGCTCATCACGCCCGTGCAGCTGCTGCTCATCGTCGTGCTGGTGCTGCCATCGCTCGGCGCGGCGTACCTCGCGTTCTTCCGCTCGTCGTTCGGGCTCGACACCGTCTGGGTGGGGCTCGAGAACTTTCGTTACATCTTCGACGACCATCGCTTCATCGGCGCGCTGCGCAATACGGTCATCTTCGTCAACGTGGTCGTCTATCTCGAGATCGCGATCGGGCTCGGCATGGCCGTCGTGCTCGCCTCGCAGTTCCGTTTGCAGAAGCTCTGGATCTCGATCATCATCTCGCCGTACGCCGTGAGCGCCGTGATCGCGGTGCTCATGTGGAAGTTCATCCTCGAACCCGACACCGGCTTCATCAACTACCTGCTCGGCCTGGCAGGGCTCGACAAGATCCTCTGGACCGTCATCCCCTGGCACGCCTTCATGACCGTCGCGCTGCTCGAGGTGTGGCTGAACACGCCCTTCACCTTCCTGATCCTCTACGCCGCGGTGATGGGTGTGTCGCAAGAACTCTACGAGGCGGCCAAGATCGACGGTGCCCGCCCATGGCAACTCTTCCGCTTCATCACGCTGCCGCAGATCATGCCGGCGATCCTGGTCGCGCTCATGTTCCGCTACATCTTCGCGTTCCGAACGTTCGAGGTCGTCTGGATCATGACGCAGGGCGGCCCGCTCGGCTCGACCGAGCTCCTGTCCGTCTATCTCTTCAGGAACGGGTTCCGCTACTACGACTTCGGCGTCGCCGCAGCCACCGCGCTCGTCATGGTCGTCGTCACCGGAATCCTGGCATCGTTCTACCTCTGGTCGCTCTACAAGAGGATGATCCGCGATGCTGCGTAGGCCGCCGCTCGAGAACGTGGTGCGCTGGCTCACGCTCGCGGCGATCATCTTCTGGTCGGCGGCGCCGATCGTGCTCGTGGTGCAGGCGTCGTTCAAGCCGTCACGCAACATCTTCGAGTTCCCGCCGCGCATCCTCTTCACGCCGACCTTCGACCACTACCTCAACCTCTTCCGGCAGTGGCCCGAGTTCGCCACCACGCTCGTCAACAGCGCGATCATCACCACAGGCGCCATGTTCCTGACGCTGCTCGTGAGCATCCCCGCCGCGTACGCGTACTCGCGCTACCGCTCGCGCTGGCTCACGCTCTCGGCCTTCGCGATGCTGGCGATCCGCATGTTCCCGCCCATCGTGATCACACTGCCGCTCTACCCGATCGTGCGCGCGCTCAACCTCAACGACACCCACTTCGTGCTGATCGTCCTCTACAGCACCTTCTTCGTCAGCCTCTCCACCTGGGTGATGAAGGCGTTCATCGACGAGATCCCGCGGGAGCTCGACGAGAGTGCCAAGCTCGACGGCGCCAACACGCTGCAGCTGCTCACCTGGATCATCCTGCCGCTCAGCCTCCACGGCGTCGTCGCCAGCGCGGTATTCGTGGTGGTCTACGCCTGGAAGGAGTTCCTCTTCGCCTTCTTGTTCACGTCGTCGAACGCGCGCACCGCACCCGCGATCATCTCCGAGATGCTGGGCTCGGTGACCGGCGTCGCGTGGGGCCCACTCCTCGCCGCCGCCACGGTGCAGCTCGTTCCGCTGCTGATCTTCGTCCTGCTCGTCCAACGCTTCCTCGTCAAGGGCCTCACCATCGGCTCCACGAAAGGCTAGGTACCCCTTCCATGAAGGTCACCCGCGTCACGGCCATCCCCCTCGTCGCGCCGCTCGACAAGCCTTGGAGCACCGGCGTCGCGACCTTCACCGCCTTCTACACCACCCTCGTGCGCGTGGAGACCGATGACGGTGTCATCGGCCACGGCGAGTGCCTGGCGCGCTACGCGCCGCGCGCCTGGGCCGATCTCGTGAACGAGGTCCTCGCACCGGTCGTGGTGGGCTCGGACCCGTTCGACGTCGAGCACACCTGGGATCGCATGTACCGCAGCTTCGGCTCGTTCTCGGGGCATTCGCGCGGCCTCGTGCTCGAGGCGATCAGCGGCATCGACATCGCACTCTGGGACGTGATGGGCCAGGCGAGCGGCCAACCCGTGGCGCGGCTCCTCGGCGGCACGCCACGCGACGTGGCCGCCTACGCCTCCTCCGTGACCGTCGACACCATCGACGCCATGGTCGCCGAGGCGCGCTCGTTCGTCGACGGCGGCTTCACCAGCATGAAGATCAAGATCGGCCGCGACGTGCCCACCGAGCGCGGCGTCCTCACCGCCATCCGCGAGGCGGTCGGCCCGGACGTCGAGCTCTACGTCGACTCCAACGGCGCCTACGAGTTCCCCGAGGCGATCCGCATCGCGGACATGCTCGAGGAGGTCGACGTCCGCTGGTTCGAGGAGCCGGTGCGCACCGAGTACCGTGGGTCGTACGCGAAGCTGCGCGCCGTCACCAAGATCCCGCTCGCCGCCGGCGAGGGCGAGTTCACCCGCTGGGGCATGCACGAGCTGCTGCAGACCGGCGCCATCGACATCGTGCAGCCCGACATCTGCCGCTCCGGGGGGATCACCGAGACACGCAAGATGGCGATGCTCGCGACGCTGTACCACGCGCGCTACGCGCCGCACGTGGGCGGCTCGGGCGCGCTCTGCGCCGCGGCGTCCGTCCACCTGGCTGCTGCCATGCCGAACTTCTACACCTACGAGTGCAGCGTTCCCGCCAACCCCCTGCGCGACGACCTCGTCCTGGAACCCGTGGGGCACGGCGACTCGGTCCGCAACGGCGTGATCCCGGTGCCCGATCGCCCCGGTCTGGGCATCGAGATCGACGAGAAGGTGGTCGAGCGCTACCGTGTCGACGATTGAACACGGCGAGGCCCAGCCTGCCGCGGTCGAATCGACGGAGGCCTCGGGTGACGGCGCCGGAGCGCCTGACGTGTACGGCGCGTTGGGTGTCAGGGCGCTGATCAACGCGTTCGAGACGGTGAGCGTGCTCGGCGGCACGCGCGCCCACCCCGAGGTGCTCGACGCCATGCGCGCGGCGTCCGACGCCTTCGTCGACCTGCGCGAGCTGCAGGCGGCGGTAGGCGCTCGCATCGCGGCGCTGACGCGCAACGACGCTGCGGCGGTGGTGTCGGGCGCCTCGGCCGGGATGGTGCTGGCCGCGGCCGCGTGCGCGACGCATCGCGATCCCACGTTCCCGAGCCACCTCATGCGACCGTGGCAGCCGCCGCGCTTCGACGTGATCGTCCAGCGCTGCCAGATGAGCCCGTACGTCCAGAACGTCCGCCAGGCCGGCGTCGAGATCGTCGAGGTCGGCTACACACAGAACGGGACACCCGAACGACTGCTCCTAGACGCGTTGAACGATCGAACGGCAGCCGTCCTCTACACGGCCGGACGCCCCTACGAGCGCGACGCCATCCCACTCGACCGGGTGGTGGCGCTCGCGCACGAGCGCGACGTGCCGGTGATCGTCGACGCGGCGGCGCTGCTGCCGCCCGTGGCGAACCTGTGGCACTACACGCGCTCGTGCGGCGCCGACCTCGCGGTCTTCAGCGGCGGCAAGGGGTTGCAGGGCCCGCAGGACTCCGGGCTCGTGGTCGGCCGCGCCGACCTGGTGGCCCACGTGCAGGCGATGGCGAGCCCCGTCCACGGGCTCGGGCGGGCTTTCAAGACGAGCAAGGAGGACGTGATCGGCCTGCTCCGCGCCGTCGAAATCGCCCTCGAAACCGACGAGGAGGCGCGCTACGCAGCGTTGCTGGGGCGCGCCAACCGGGTGGCTGCCGCTCTCGAGGGCGTGCCTGGCATCGAGGTGCACGTGCTCCCCGACGGCCGCCAGGGACAGCCATGCCCGCGAACCGTCGTGCGCTTGCTGCCCTCGTCGGGTTGGCACCGATCAGCGTTCATGGCAGCGCTGCGCAACGGCGAGCCGGGCGTGGTGGTTGGAGCGCTCGACGAGGACGACGTGAGCGTGTACGTGCATCCACTGGGTCTTGCGGACGGCGAGGTGGAGGTCGTGATCGCGAGGGTGCGGGACGTGGTGGCGGCTCGGGTTTGATGGTGCCGAGTCGCCATCACGTCTGGACTCGTGCAATCTATAGCCTGAAGCACGGAGGTAAGCAGTGCGCCGCCGCGCCACCATCACGAGCAAGGGACAGATCACCATCCCCGTCGCCGTGCGCCGCCAGCTCGGTCTCCGGCAGGGCGACCTGGTCGAGTTCGATGTCGACGACGGTGCCGCGATCCTCCGCCGAGCGCCGAACGAACGCGATCCCTTCGCGGCGTACGCCGGTGCGCTCGGCGCATTCACCGACGGCGCCGCCGTCGAGGCCTGGCTCCGCGACCTTCGCGAGGATGACTGAGGGTGCGCAGCGCCATCGACAGCAACGTCATCGTTGCCCTCTGGTCACGCGAGCCGACAGCGTCACGCATGGCCGACCTGCTACGAAACGCCAGCGCGGCCGGGCCCCTCGCCATCTCGGCGCCGGTCTGGACCGAACTCCACGCCGCACCGGGGACCGAACCCGACTTCATCGCCCGTTTCCTCGCCGACACCGGTGTCGAGGTCGACTTCGACCTCGACGAACGCACCTGGCGTCGCGCCGCCGACGCGTACGCGGCATACGCGACGCGGCGCCGGGCATCGGCAGGCGGCGAGCCCAAACGGCTCCTGGTCGACTTCCTGGTCGGCGCACACGCTCGAGAGCGCGCCGACAGGCTCCTCACCCTCGACCCTCAACGCTACCGCCAGGCGTTCGACGACCTTCGGATCGAGCCATGACGGCGCCAACTGCCGCCGCTGCATGCTCACCAGCGAACGCGCGCTCCCAAGCCCCGCGACGGCGCGCATTGCGTTCCAATGGGTACGCTGGGTTCGGGAGGTGCCACGATGGTAGCGATGCTCGAAGACAAGCTCGATGCGATCCGCGCCGCGTGTGAGCGCTTCCACGTCGTGCGTCTCGATGCCTTCGGCTCTGCGC
>REEJ01000225.1 GCA_007695125.1 Trueperaceae bacterium
GCCGGTGATGATGATCGCCGAGAAGGCCGCCGACCTGGTCCGCGGGAACACGCCGTTGGCGCCGTCGAGCGCGCAGGTGTACCGGCATGCGGCGCGTGAGCCAGCGATCGTCAGCTAGCGGTCGATGCCGATCACACGTCGTACAGGGCGCCGTACTTGTTCGTCACGTACTCGAGGAAGGCGGACGGGTCGAGGTCCGATCCCGTCGCGTTGCGGAGCAGCTCGTCGGCGCCGTGGAGCCTGGCGTGCCGGTACACGTGCTCGCGAAGCCATCCGAGCAGCGAACTGTACTCCCCTCGCGCAAGGTCGCTCTGGATGCCAGGGGCGTTCCGTAGCGCGGCAGCGAAGAACTGCGACGCCATGACCGTACCGATCGTGTACGTCGGGAAGGCGCCAACGAGTCCCGCCGACCAGTGGATGTCCTGGAGGACGCCCTCACGATCGTTGCGCGGCCGAAGCCCTAGCGTGGCCTGCATCGCCTCGTCCCAAGCCCCAGGCAGGTCGTCCACGCCGAGGCTCCCATCCAACAACGCGACCTCGAGTTCGAACCTGAGGATCACGTGGAGGTGATACGTGACCTCGTCCGCCTCGACGCGAATCGGAGAGGGTGTAACTGTGTTGATAGCACGGTAGAAGGTCTCGACGTCGACGTCCTGGAGCTGGCCGGGGAACGCATAGACGAGTTCACCGTAATGCACGTCCCAGAACGCGCGAGAGCGTCCGACGAGGTTCTCCCACAGACGGCTCTGTGACTCGTGCGTGCCGTAGCTCGTGCCGGACACGGCGTAGAGGCCGATGAGGTCGCTGCTGAGCGCGCTGCGCGCGTACGCCGGATCGGCATACTGCTCGTAGATGCCGTGACCGGCCTCGTGCCACGTGGCGAACACGCTCTGCCCCAGGAAGGCGGGATCGTAGCGCGTGGTGATGCGGACGTCGTTGGTGGAGAACGAGATCTCGAAGGGATGAGGCGCCTCGTCGAGCCGGCCACGCCTGAGGTCGTAGCCGAACCGCTCGGCGATACCCAGTGCGAACGCCCGCTGCCGCGAGACGTCGAACTGCTGACGGAGGACCTCGGCGCGGGGCGCTCCCGTCTCGGCGATGGCGGCGACGAGTGGACCCAACGTCGCCTTGAGCCGCTCGAACAGCGTGCGCAGCGCGGAGGCGGTCATGCCTGGTTCGTACTCGTGCAACAACGCGTCGTACACGGGACGATCGGGTGCCGTGTACGACGCGACCTCGCGCTTCAGATCGAGCATTCGCGCGAGGTGAGGAGCGAACGTGCCGAAGTCATCGTCGCGTCGCGCCTCGACCCATGCCTGTTGCGCCGTACCCTTCGCTCGCGCGAGGCGCTCCGTGAGGTCGTCGGGAATGCGCTCGTGATGGCTGACCGCTTCCCGCACGGCCGCAAGCGTCCTGCGCTGCACGAGGGTGGCGTCGGCACCGAGTTCCGTCTGAGCCCTGGCGACGTCGGCCGCCAGGGCTGGATTGGTGAGGTGGCCCTTGGCAATGGTGGTCAGGGTGGCCAGCTGCTCGGCGCGGGCGCCTGCGCCGGCGGCCGGCATGTGCACTCGGGCGTCCCATGTCAGCACGTTGATCACGTTCAAGACGTCGTTGATGGTCGCCACGGTGCGTTCGACGCGTTCGTACGAGCGGGTGGTCACGGGCACCTCATCTTCCACCGACCGAGGCGGATCGTCCGCCGATCGACGGCACCTCGAGTCGTTGACCGAGCGTACCATCGTGGTGTTACTATCGCGGAGTAACAGGGCTTCGCTTGAGCGATCACGACCGCCACATCCACCACGACGGTCGTGGATGGCCGGGGCCGATGTTGCGGAAGGGTGTGCCCATGACACGAACGACACTCCTCTCGCTGGCCATCAGCCTCCTCGTGAGCGGCGCTGCGTTGGCGCAGACCGTCACGATCGGCCTCCACCAAGACCCACCGAACCTAGACCCGATCTTGAGCCAGGCCTTTTCGGACAGGAGCGTCACCTACCAGATCTACGACCGCCTCGTCGACCTCGACGAGAACCTGACCATCGTCCCCATGCTCGCCACGAGCTGGGAGGTGAGCGACGATGGCCTGGCGTACACGTTGCAGATCCGTGAGGGCGTCACGTTCCACGACGGGAACGCACTCGATGCAGAAGCGGTTCGCTACACCCTCGACAGGAACCTCACCCGCGAGGGGAGCGCTCGCCGCGACGAACTCTCGAGCATCGCAGGCATCGCCGTGACCGGCCCCTTCACCGTCGAGATCACGCTGCACAGCCCGAACGCGGCCTTCCTGGCCGTGCTGAGTGGCAACGCCGGTGCCATCGTGAGCCCCACCGCCGCCGAGGCAGCGGGCGCCGACTTCGGCAACAGTCCGGTCGGCAGCGGCCCGTTCGTGTTCCACGCCCGCGAGCGCCAGAACCACGTGACCCTGCGCGCCAACGCGGACTACTGGAACGGCGCTCCTTCGATCCAGGAGCTCGTGTTCCGCCCATTCCCGGACGGCGACGTGCGCGTCGCGAACCTTCTCTCGGGCGGTGCCGACATCATCATCCCGATCGAACCCAAGGACATCGCCAGCACCCAGGCCGCCGCCGGTTACGACGTGGTGGCGTACGACAGCCTCGGCTGGCGCGCCTTCGTCATGAACCTGACGCGTCCCCCGTTCGACGACCCAGCCGTCAGGCTCGCCGTCGCTCAGGCCATCGACCGTGCCGCCCTGGCTGCCGTCGTGTACGACGACGCGGTCATCCCGCTGATCGGTCCGTTCCCCGCCAACACGCCCGGCTACGACCCGGACCTCGAAGCTCCGGCCTACGACCCCGAGGCGGCACGTGCCACGCTCGAGGCGGCCGGTAAGCTCGGCACCGAATTCACGCTGCTGATCCTGCCGCACGAGGTCCTGCACGGCCAGTTCTGGCAAGCGGTGCTCACCGAGGTCGGTTTCGTCGTCCGGATCGAGCAGATGGAAGCCGGCCCGTACCTCGAGGTCGTGAACAACCTGCGCCACGACGCCACGCTCGTGGGCTGGAGCGGCCGCATCGACCCCGACCCGCAGTTCTTCCCGTTCGTGCACACCACGGGCAACCTGAACTGGGGCGGCTTCAACGACGAGCGGATCGACGGGTTGCTCGAGGCTGCCCGTGCCGAGACCGACCCCGCCGCCCGCGAAGGCCTGTACCGCGACGTGGCACGGCTGGTCGTCGAGGAGAACATGATCGTCTGGGGCATCCAGAACCAGAACATCATCGGCGTGTCGGAACGCATCGAAGGCATCCCCCTCATCCCTGACGGCACCGTCCGTTGGCACGGAGTGACCGTTCGTTGATCACCTTCGCACTGCGTCGACTCCTGGCGACCGTCCCGACCCTCCTGGTCGTGACGCTGCTGGTGTTCGGCCTGGTGCGGCTCTTGCCGGGCGATCCCGCTCGGTTGATGCTGGGTGAGTCGGCCAACCCGCAAGCGATCGCCGAACTGCGCACCCAGATGGGGCTCGATCGCCCCATCATGGTGCAGTACGGCGCCTGGTTGGCCGACGTCGCTCGGTTCGATCTGGGACGGAGCCTGGTGGACAACGCGAGCGTGTCACGCATCATCGGCCAGAAGCTCCCGACGACGATCGAGTTGTCGGTGCTCAGCATGCTCGTGGCGTTGCTGCTCGCGGTCCCGGCCGGCACCATCAGTGCCGTGCAACGCGGCAAACCGCTCGACAGCGCCGTCACCATCTTCGCGCTGACGGGCATCAGCATGCCCAACTTCTTCCTCGGTATCTTGTTGATCTTCTTCTTCAGCGTCCAGCTACGCTGGGTCCCGGCCAGCGGGTACGTCAGCCTCATGGACGATCCCGTGCGCAATCTCTCCCTCATGGTGCTGCCCGCCATCACGATCGGCGTCGGGCTCGGCGCCATCTTGACGCGCTACCTGCGTGCGAGCCTGCTCGAGACGCTCTCGCAAGACTACGTGCGCACCGCGCTCGCGAAGGGCGTTCCGGGTCTCGCCGTCATCGCGCGCCACGCCCTTCGGAACGCCATGATCCCCGTCATCACCGCCTTCGGCCTGCAGTTGGGCACCCTGCTGGGAGGCGCCATCATCACCGAACAGATCTTCAGCATCCCCGGGTTCGGGCGGCTCCTCGTCGACGCCGTCTCCACGCGAGACCTTCCCGTCATCCAGGGCGTCGTGCTCGTGGCCGCGATGGCCGTGTTCCTCGTCTCCTTCATCGTCGACCTCCTGTACGCCGCGGCCGACCCGCGGATCACGTACACCTAGATGGATCCGAGTCCGATCGAGCAGCCCGAGCCTGCCCGCGGCAGGACGCTGTGGGCACGCGGCGTCACGCGCTTCTTCCGCAACCGCCTCGGGCTCACGGGCCTCGTCATCCTCCTCGTGTTCGCGGCACTGGCGCTGCTCGCGCCCGTCATCGCGCCGTACGGCGTTGCGGAAGTGAACTTCTCGCGCCTGCGCGCGCCCCCCAGCGCCGACCATTGGCTCGGGACCGACGAACTCGGTCGCGACACCTTCACCCGCGTCGTGTACGGCGCCCGCATCTCGCTCACGGTCGGTCTCGGGAGCGTTTTCATCGCGCTCTTCGCCGGATCGCTGCTCGGGATGCTGGCCGGCTTCCTCGGCGGGTGGTTCGACGAGGTGGTGATGCGCGTCATGGACGCGATGCTCTCCCTTCCCTTCCTCGTCCTCGCGATCGCGCTCGCCGCGATCTTGGGACCGAACCTGCAGAACACCATCCTGGCGATCGCCATCGTGTCCACCCCTCCGTTCGCCCGCCTCACGCGCGGCCAAGTGCTCAGCGAGAAGGAGCGCGACTACGTGCAGGCCTCGGCGGCACTCGGGGCGCGCTGGACTCGCACGCTGCTACGCCACATCCTGCCCAACATCCTGTCGGTGATCATCGTGCAGGCGTCGCTTGCGACGGCGATCGCGGTGCTGGCGGAGTCCGCGTTGTCGTTCCTCGGACTCGGCGTGCAACCACCAACCCCGAGTTGGGGCAGCATGCTCAACACCTCACGCGGGTACCTCGCGACCCAACCCTGGATGGCGTTCTCGCCCGGCATCGCGATCTTCCTCGTGGTCTTGGCGCTCAATCTCGTCGGCGACGGCTTGCGCGACGCGTTCGATCCGCGCATGCGGCCTCGCTGAGGCTCCCGGAAGGGGTGTACCGTGTTGGCACGACGACTCGATCCGATCACCACCGTCGCGGCGGCGTACCGAAGCGGCCAGCGAACGCCGGTCGAGGTCGCCAGTGCCGCGTTCGAGCGCATCGACGCGGTCGAAGAGCGGCTCAACGCCTTCGTGAGCGTGTGGCACGACGAAGCCCTCGCCTCGGCCGAGCGGGCGCAGGCCGAGCTCGGTGCCGGCATCGACCGCGGACCGCTCCACGGCATCCCCGTCGCCCTCAAGGACCTCATCGACGTCGCTGGTCACGCGTCGACCTATGGCTCGCTGGTCGTCCCGGAGCCGCGCCCGGATCGTGATGCCGCCATCGTCACCGCACTCCAGGACGCCGGCGCGGTGATCCTCGGGAAGACCAACCTGCTGGAGTACGCGTACGGCATCGTCCATCCGGCGTTCGGACAGAGCAACAACCCGTGGGACCCTTCGCGCACGGCCGGCGGCTCGTCCGGAGGCAGCGCCGCAGCGGTCGCTGCAGGCGCGTGTTTCGCCGCGATCGGCACCGACACCGGCGGATCCATCCGAATTCCGGCCGCATACTGCGGCGTCACGGGCCTCAAACCCACGTTCGAGCGGCTCTCGCTCGAGGGCATCTTCCCGCTCTCCTGGACCCTCGATCACGTGGGGCCCATCACGTGGGACCTCGACGACATGGCGACGGTGTGGTCCGTCCTCTCCCGCCAGGGCGAGGCGCCGGTCCCGTCTGCGACACGGACGCTCCGCGTCGGGCTCCTCGAGCGCTACATGGCGGGCGCCGAGATGGAAGCGGGTGTAGCGGCCGCCACGCGCCAGGCACTCGACGCGCTGAGGGAGCGGGGCGTGGTCGTCGACGACGTCGACACGGCCCTCCTCGATGACGCCGACGAGCACTTGGTGGCGATCGTGCTGCCGGAGGCGAGCGTCATCCACCGCACGGCGCTCGCGCGCGATCCCGACGGTTACGCCGCGGGCACGCTTGCGCAACTACGCCAAGGCTCGACGATCCCTGCGACCGACTACATCGCGGCGCTCGCGTACCGCGAGCGCCTGCGGAGCGCGATCGATGCCCTGCTCTCCGATCGCGACGTCCTCGTTCTGCCGACGGCACCGTGGGTGGCACCGACCGAGGATCCCGCGATCGCCACCGACACCGGTGATGCCGAGGCGCGTCGCACGGCACCGTTCAACATCACGGGCCATCCCGTGGTCACGTTCCACCTCGGCCTCGTGGAGGGTTTGCCGATCGGGTTGCAGGTCGTCGGGCAGCGTGGACATGACGAGCGGACGCTCGCCGTGGCGCGAGCACTGCAGCGACGCCTGCACCGCGACGCGGCTCCCAGCGGAGACGAGCCGTGACGAAGGCGCTGGATGCGAGACGCCCGAATGTCGTCAGGCTTCCGATTCGCATCGATCGCGACCTGCCCGTGTCGGTCGCGCTCCAGGTGCAAGGGCAGATCGAGTACGGCGTCATCAGCGGCGATGTGACACCAGGCGAACTGCTGCCGTCGGTAAGGGAACTGGCCGCCGAACTGGGCGTCTCCCCCGTCACGATCAGCGCCGCGTACCGGGCGCTGCAGGAGAAGGGCGTGATCCGGACCGTTCGCGGCAGCGGCAGCTTCGTGCGTGAAGACTTCAGCGTCGACAGTTATCGGCGTGATGGCGCTCGCCTCGAACGCGCGGTCACCGAGGTCGTCCTGGCAGCTGAACGCGACGGACTCACGCGCGCCGAGCTCTTGCAGCTCGTGCAGGGCGTCACGGCCCAACTACCGGAGCCCGAAGTGACGCTCGACATCGTGTTGGTCGGCGTATACCCAGCCGCCACGATCGCCTACGCCGCCAGCCTGGCCCGCCGCCTGCGCCCGTGCGACCCGATACAGACCACGACGTTCGACGCACTCGCCGATCCCGCGACGGCTCGTGCGGCCGTGGAGGCGGCCGACCTCGTGCTCACGTTCGCGCACCGCGCCGCCGAACTCGAACGCGTGGTTGCGGCCGACGTGCCCATCGCGACCATTCGACTCACGCCATCACGCGCGACCCGCGTCGCTCTCGCGGAGGTCGAGCCCACCGCCTCGATGCTCCTCGTGAGCGCTGTGCCCGCCTTCCTTCCCACCTTTCGTCACGCGGTCGCGCATCACGCCGCCCACGTCGACCACGTCCGCGCTGTCGTGCTCGACGACCCACACCTCGAGACGCTGTTGCGCGACGCCGACGTGGTGGTGTACGGCACGGGCACCGATGCCGTGCTGGAGCACATCCCCGTCAACACGCCGACGTTCGAGTACCGTCATGAGCCCGATCCGGCCCAGATAGAGCGAAGCCTTCGGCCGACGATCGAGCACCTACGCAACCGAAAGGCGCGTCGTCACGCGCGCTCGTCCGGTTGACACGGCGGTGACGTCAACGCCGCACCGAAGCCCGAGCGAGCGCGCGCCGCGCGCGGAAGGACAGGCTAGCGACATGAGGATCAGCGACATGAACTGGATGCAGGTCGAGGCATACCTGCGCGACGACGACCGATGCGTCTTGCCGCTCGGGTCGATCGAGCAGCACGGGTACCTCAGTCTGGCGGTCGACCAGACGTTGGCCGAACGCATCGCCACTGAGGCCGCCGAGCCGCTCGGGATTCCTGTGTTCCCCGCGATGCCATACGGCCTCGCGCCGTACTTCGCCGCGTACCCGGGCAGCATGACGCTGCGCGTCGACACATATGTGCGCGTGATCCGCGACCTGCTCGATGGGCTCCGGCGCTCCGGCTTCCGGCGCGTCCTGATCGTCAACGGTCACGGTGGCAACCAGCCCGCGGCGGCACTCGCCGTCGAGTACGCCATGGACCACCCCGAGATGCGCGTACGCTTCCACAATTGGTGGGCGGCGCCCCGAACGATGGCGGCCGTGCAGGGGGTCGACCAGATCGGTACCCACGCGTCGTGGATGGAGAACTTCCCATGGACCCGGCTCGCGAACGCCGACGCGCTGGCTGGTGCGAAAGCGCCGGTCGACATGGACATGCTGAAGCTGCTGCCGCCGGATGGCGTCAGGGCCTACCTCGGTGACGGCAACTGCGGCGGCGCCTACGCCTATCCGGACGACGCGATGCTGCGTATCTGGGAGATCGGCGTGGCCGAGACGCGAGCGTTGCTCGACGGCCCTTGGGACGCGTGAGGCTCGCCGTCGTCGGAGCCGGTGCGATCGGTGGGACGATCGGTGCGTACCTCGTTCGTGCAGGCCACGACGTCACCTTCGTCGACGTCGTGGGCGAGCACGTCGCGGCGATGCGCACGAACGGCCTGCGGATCGAGGGCCCGATCGATGCGTTCACGGTCGAGACCGACGCGTTTGCACCGACGGAGGTTCGCGGTCGTTTCGACACCGTCCTCTTGTGCGTCAAGGCGCAGGCGACACGTGCAGCTGCCGAAGACCTGGAGCGCTTCCTGAGCGCGGACGGCTGCGTGGTGTCGCTCCAGAACGGTCTGAACGAGCTCGTGATCGAAGCCGTCGTGGGCCGCGAGCGGACCGTCGGGTGCTTCGTGAACTTCGGAGCCGACTACGCAGAGCCGGGCGTGATCCACTTCGGCGGTCGAGGCGCCCTCGTCCTGGGCGAGCTCGACGGCAGCGTCACACCTCGGCTCGAGGCGCTCACGGCGCTGCTGCGTGACTTCGATCCCGCGGCCCGCGCGACACGCAACATCTGGGGGTACCTGTGGTCGAAGCTCGCCGTCGGGACGATGATCTTCGCCACCGCGCTCACCGACGAGGGCATCGCCGATTGTTACGACGAGCAGCGCTACCGACGGCTGTTCACGAGCATCGCGCGCGAGGTCCTCGCCATCGCCCTCGCAAACGGCGTCGAACCGGAACCGTTCGACGGCTTCGACCCGGCGGGGTTCCTTCCCGGTGCCCCAGAGGAACGAGCTGCCCGCTCGCTCGACGCCATGGTGGCGTTCAACCGGCGCTCGGCCAAGACCCACAGCGGCGTGTGGCGCGACCTCGCCGTGAGGCACCGCAAGACCGAGGCCGAGGCACAGCTCGGCCCCATCATCGAGCGGGCCCACGCGCTCGGATGCCCGGCGCCGTTGACCGTCGCGATCGCGACACAGATCGCCCAGGTGGAAGGTGGCGAGCGCGCGCGTTCGTTCGCCAACCTCGACGAACTCCTCTCAGCCACGGCAGATGGGATCGCATGATGCGAGCATCGTTCACCGACCGAACCGTCATCGTCACCGGCGCCGCGCACGGCATCGGTCGTGGCATCGCACTCGCCTTCGCGCGCAGCGGAGCACACGTGTGGGCCTGCGACATCGTCGAGGATGCGCTCGGCGACACCGCCCATGCGGCCGAGCCCCTCGCGGGCACCGTAACGATCCGCATCGTCGACGTGACCGACCGCGCAGCCGTCTTCGCGTTCGTCTTCGAGGCGGAGGCCGCCGGAGACGGTCGTGTCGACGTCTTGGTCAACAACGCCGGTGGCGTTGGAGGACAGGTGGGCCGGCCGCTCGAGGATGTCAGTGCAGACGATTGGCGCGCGCTCTTCGCCACGAACGTCGACGCCACGTTCACGTTCGCGCAAGCCGTCGCGCCGGGTATGAAGCGCGCCCGCGGAGGCCGCATCGTGAACGTGTCGAGTGGTGCCGGTCTGGGTGTGAGCCTCACCGGCATCCAGGCGTACGCCAGCGCCAAGGCGGCTCAGATCGGCCTGACGCGCCAACTCGCACACGAACTCGGGCCGTGGGGCATCACCGTCAACAACGTCGCTCCAGGCTTCGTGTTGTCGAACCCCACGACGCAACGGCAGTGGGCGTCGTACGGCGAGGCTGGCCAGCGGGCGCTCGTCGACAGCATCGCGCTCAAGCGGCTCGGCACACCCGACGACATCGCCAACGGCGTGCTGTTCTTCGCATCGCCCTCTTCGTCATGGGTCACTGGTCAGGTGCTGTCGGTGGACGGCGGACGCTGATCGTGACGACGACGAACCTCGCGCCGAGTCGCGTCCTCGCCGATCTCGACGCGCACCTCGAGGGCGATCTCGAAGCGCTCTTCGATCTCGTCCGCATCCCGAGCGTTTCGGCCGATCCGCAGCGCGGCAGCGACGTTCGCGCCGCGGCCCGGCTGCTCGCGACACGACTCGGCGCCGCTGGTCTCGACGAGGTCGCTCTGCTGGAGTCGGACGGTCACCCCGTCGTCTCGGCGACGTGGCGCCACGCTGGCGACGCACCTACGATCTTGATCTACGGGCATTACGACGTTCAACCCCCGGACCCGGTCGATCGCTGGGAGACACCGCCGTTCGAGCCGACGGTCAGAGACGATCGTGTCTATGCACGCGGTGTGAGCGACGACAAGGCACCGATGTCGATCGCGCTCGACGTCGTCGCGTCCTACCTGCGCGTCGAGGGGGCGTTGCCCGTCAACGTCGTGTTCGCGCTCGAGGGAGAGGAGGAGATCGGGAGCACGTCGCTTGCCGCGGTCCTCGCGGCCCATCCCGACCGCTTCCGGGCTGACGTCGTCGTCAGTGCAGACGGAGCGATGTGGCGAGCGGACCATCCCAGCACGATGCACTCCGCGCGCGGCCTTTTGGCGCTCGAAATCGACCTCTCGACCGCATCCAAGGATCTGCACTCTGGCAGGCACGGCGGCTCCGTCCCCAACGCCATCCACGCCCTAGCGCGTCTCGTCGCTGGACTGCACGACGATGGAGGGGGCGTCGCCGTGGCTGGGTTCTACGACGACGTCGTGGCGCCAACCACGGCCCTGCTCGCTGCGACGCACGCGCTGCCCTTCGACGAGCGCGCCTACCTCTCCGAGATCGGCGCTGCGACGACGTGGGGAGAACCCGGCTACGGGACGCTGGAGCGCCAGTGGTACCGACCGACGCTGGAGATCAACGGGATGTGGGGCGGGTACCTGGGCACGGGACCGAAGACCGTCGTGCCGTGCGAGGCCCACGCCAAGCTGACGTGCAGGCTCGTCGCCGATCAGCGTCCTGATCGAGTGTTCGAACTCATCGAGAGGCATCTGCTCGAACACCGTCCTCACGGATCTCGCGTCCACGTCACTCGCCACGGCGAGGGCGCGGGCGCGTACCACCTGCACGCCGCTCATCCGGGACTGCGGGCGGTGCTGGGAGCCCTACGAGCGACGTACGGGGTCGAGCCTTGGGTGGTGGGCATGGGCGGATCGGTGCCCATCTGCGAGACGTTCCAACGTGCATTAGGCATCGACACGGTGTTCTTCAGCTTCGCCGTCGGCGACGAAGACATCCACGCTCCGAACGAGTTCTTCCGGCTCGAGCGCCTCACGCACGGGCGTCACGCGTGGGCGGACCTCCTCGCTCGACTGCCGCTGGAGTTCGGAGCATGAACGCGAACGATAGCGCCGTGGAGGAGCTCCGGCGCCTCTCGACGAGCGTCGAGGGCCTGTCGTGCATCGTCAGCGATGCGCTCGGACGCACAGGTGCGATGCACAGCGAGGTTCGCGCGATGTGGTCGGGTGCGCGGCTCGTGGGGAGCGCACGCACGGCGAAGCCACACGGCAACGACGTGAGCGCGGTCTTCTCGGCCATCGAACGTGCACGGCCTGGAGACGTGATCGTGATCGAGGGGTGCGGCGGCGGTCCGGTCGCGTTCTGGGGTGAGAACGCCACGCTGTTGGCGCTGCGGCGCGGGCTCGTCGGGACCGTGATGGGCGCCCCCTGCCGCGACGTCCAGGCGCACATACGGCTGTCGTACCCGGTCTTCTCCGTCGGCGCCACGCCTGCCGGGGGGACGTTCGGGCAGCGTGGCGAGGTCGACGTGCCGGTCAGCGTCGGCGGCATCGTGGCCACTCCCGGCGACGTCCTGGTGGCAGACGAGAACGGTGTGACGGTCGTGCCTGGCGCGCAGCTCGACGCCGTCGTCGCGGCCATCCCGGATCTGCTCCGCAAGGAGCGCGAGATCCAGGACGACATCGCGGCAGGGCACGGGCTGTCGCGGCGTCGGCCTTGACGATCCTCACCCCACCCCCGGGTTCGTCACGAACCCCTCGAGCAGCCGCAGCACGCCGTCCAGGTCGCGCTCGTCGACGGTCTCGACGGGGCTGTGGCTGTAGCGCGTCGGGAAC
>REEJ01000170.1 GCA_007695125.1 Trueperaceae bacterium
GGCCGAGGTGCATGCACCTCGGCCGAGCCGCTTGTGTGCGTGGGCTCGACGCGCGAACAGCTCCATCGGCTCGTTGCGTTCGAGGCCCGGACGGCCGCGGCCGTGACGATGATCGGGTCGCCACATGTACGGATGGGGCTCTTACAGGCGTCGCTACCCGGCGTCGGAGGCGTCGGAACCCTTCACGCGGGGGGCGCCGCGCTCGACGCTCGCCGCGTCGGATCGTGGTGCGCGTCCGCGGAGCGTCACGTGCGGCTCCTCGATCTCCCACCCCGTCTGCGTCTCGACATACGAACGCAGGAACTCACTCAAGGGCTGCCCGTCGATCAACGGCGGCGTCACGTCGATCACTTCGCCCGTGTCGGGCGAGATCACGTGGTAATGCTCCGATGGGTTGGAGTCGTAGAGCACCTCGCCGCTGGCCCCACTGAACGCCCGCACCAGCCCGGCCTCGGCCAAAACGCCGAGGTTCAGGTAGACGGTCGACAGGCTGAGGTCTTCGCCACGCTGCTTCAAGGCGACGTAGAGGTTCTCGGCGCTCACGTGCCGATCACGCTCAGACAGGTACCCCAGGATCACGCGCCGCGGCCGACTGTAGCGCAACCCGCGAGAGCGCAACACTTCGCGCACCTCGCTGGGGCCCCATGGCCGTTCGGGCTGTCGATCCTGAGCGCTCACCATCATCCGCCTCTCGCGACGGTGCCGGCATCCGGCAGCATCGTCGCACTGTTGGCGTGAGTTTATCATCATCGGAACGGTTCCGAAGTTCGTGCGCCATCGCTCGCCGCCGCTGCACTCGCCGACCTCGCACGTTCCGGGGAGCGCAGCCAGTGCCGCGCCCCCCGGAACCCACATCCGCGCCTCGTTTACAGCAAGTGTTCGACCGCCGAGCGCTCCTCGATCAACTCCTGCTCACTGACGCGCATACGAGCACGGACGTCGTCGCCGATGCTCAGCCCTTCGACGACCCGCACCTGGCCGCCCGTGACCGTCACGGGGTACGAGAACACGAGACCGTCGCCGACACCGTACCCGCACGTTCCCGGGATCGCCATGCTGACCCAGTCACCGTCCTTCGTGCCGTGCACCCAGTCGCGCACGTGGTCGATCGCCGCAGAGGCGGCAGAGGCCGCGCTCGACGCCCCCCGAGCAGCGATGATGGCGGCACCGCGCTGCTGGACCGTCGGGATGAACGTGTCGCGCACCCAGGCATCGTCCACGAGCTCATGTGCCGGCCGGCCGGCCACCGTGGCGTGCGCTAGGTCCGGCACCTGCGTAGCGCTGTGGTTCCCCCAGACGATCATGCGTGCGACGTCGGCCGTCGCCGCGCCCACCTTGTCCGCGAGCTGGCTGATCGCCCGGTTGTGATCGAGCCGCGTCATCGCCGAGAACTGCTCCGGCGCGAGGTCGGGAGCGTTGCGCATGGCGATCAGGCAGTTCGTGTTGGCCGGGTTCCCGACGACGAGGACCTTCACGTCACGGGCGGCGTGGTCGTTGAGGGCCTTGCCCTGCACAGTGAAGATGGCGCCGTTGGCCTCGAGCAGGTCTTTGCGTTCCATGCCAGGGCCTCGCGGCCTCGAACCCACGAGCATGGCGATCTCCGCTCCCTCGAAGGCCACGTTCGGATCATCGGTCGCCGTAACGGATCGCAACAGCGGGAAAGCGCCGTCGTTGAGCTCCATGACGACCCCCTCGAGGGCCTTCATGCCCTGTGGGATCTCGAGGAGCCGCAACTCGACGGCGTGATCTGGGCCGAGCATGGCCCCCGAGGCGATGCGGAAGAGCAGGGCGTACCCGATCTGGCCTGCGGCGCCGGTGACGGCGACTCGGACGACTGGCTTCATGGTGGTGCCTCCGGTGGGGTCGACTGGGGCCACCCCAGCGGGCGGCTCACGAGCCGACATGGTACCACCGTCCCAACCGAACGCCGGCCGCCGTCGTGTTTCACGTGAAACAGGGGCCTCGCGGCCGAACGCCACGTTCGGGCGGCGACGAACGGTCGTTGCCGCGCTCGAGTCGCGCCGCTCAGGCCTGGTAGCCGAGCAACTCGAGCAGCCGCTGCAGCTCGTCCGTGTCGTGGAAGTGCATCTCGATCGTGCCCTTGGTGCCGCCTCGGACCCGGACCCGCGCGCCGACGAAACGCGTGAGGTCGTCCGCGAGCGCCGCGTAGCGCTCGTCGCGGTCCGCCGCCCGCCCGCGGCCTGCGCCGCCCGCGGGCCGTCGCAACGACTCGGATTGCCGCACCGACAGCTGGCGATCGACCACCTGCTGCAGCGCCCAGTCGCGATCTTCCGGTCGCTGCGACAAGATCGCCCGGGCGTGCCCGGCACTGATGACACCGGCCTCGAGGGCCTCTTGCGCCGCAGCAGGCAGCGTCAACAGCCGCAGCGTGTTCGCCACCGCCGACCGGCTCTTGCCAACGGCCTGGGCGACCGCCTCTTGTGTCAGGCCATAGCCCATCAACTGCCGGAACGCCCGTGCTTCCTCGACCGGGTTCAGGTCCTCGCGCTGTAGGTTCTCGACGATGGCGATCTCGAGCGTCTCCTGATCGCTGAGCTCGCGTACCACCACGGGCACCCGGTCGAGGCCCGCCTGCTGCGCCGCCCGGAAGCGCCGCTCGCCCGCGACGATCTCGTAACCGTCCTCACATGGACGCACCAGCAGCGGTTGCAGCACGCCCTTCTCGGCGATCGACGCAGCCAACTCGGACAGCGTCGCCTCGTCGAACACGCGCCGCGGCTGCAACGGCGACACGCGCAGCTCGGCCAACGCCATCTGCCGGCTGCCACCATCGCTTCGAGGGAGCAACGCGTCGAGCCCCCGTCCCAACCCTCTAGGCTTCGCTGACACGCTGCAACACCTCCTGCGCCATGGCCTCGTACGCCACCGCGCCAGCCGATCCTGGCGCGTACTCGAAGATCGGCAGTCCGTGCGACGGCGCCTCCGCCAGCCGGACGCTGCGGGGCACGACGACGTCGAAGACCAGCTCACCGAAGTGCCGCCGCACGTTCGCCTCCACCTGCTGCGACAAGTTCGTGCGATTGTCCGCCATCGTGAGCAACAGACCCAACACCTGTAGGTCTGGGTTCAGGGCAGCCCGAACGCGGTCGATCGTGTCCATCATCCCTGCGATCCCCTCGAGCGCGTAGTACTCGCACTGCACCGGCAGGATCAGATGGTCCGCCGCCGCCAAAGCGTTGAGCGTGAGCGCACCGAACGACGGCGGCGCATCGATCACGATGAACTCGAAGCTCGGACGCACCCCGATCAGCGCCTTCGCGAGCAGCTGCACGTCCTCGGCGCTCGCGTCGAGCTCGATCGCTGCGCCGGCCAGCTCCGCCGACGCTGGCAGCACCGAGAGGTTCTTCTGCCGGGCCCGCAGCACCGCCTTGCGCGCCGAGCTGCGGCCGCTCAGCACGTCGTACACCGACGACGACGGCAACAGACCCAGGCCGCTGGTCGCGTTCGCCTGCGGATCGAGATCGACCAGCAAGACGTTGCGGACCTGCGCAAGCGCCGCCGACAGGTTGATCGCCGTCGTGGTCTTGCCGACCCCGCCCTTCTGGTTGATGACACCGATCACCGGCACGGACACCCTCCCGGCACGCTCAGCACGACGAGCGTACCACCACGGCCGAGGCGCTCCGAGGCCAGCACCTGGGGTTCTGCGCCGATGGCCTGGCCGAATGACGCCACCTCCTCGGCCCACAGCGGCCCGCGGCGCACCACGAACACCACCCGCTCAGCGTGCAGATGTCGCGTCCAGGTGTATAGATCGTCCCATCCCGCGACCGCCTGCGCCGTCACGGCCGCGACCGGGCCCGGCAGCGCCTCGCGGGTGAGCGTCCGTACATCCCCAGCCATCACCGCGACGCGCCCGAGTCCGCACGCCGCTGCGACCATCCGCAGGAACGTGGCGCGCCGCCGTCGTCGCTCGACCCACACCACCGCCCTCTCGGGTAGGGCCGCCGCGAGCACCACACCCGGGAGCCCCGCGCCGCTCCCGACGTCGACGACGCACCCTGGCCCAGCCCACGTCACGACCGCACGGGCGTACGCGCGGGCGTCGTCGAGCTTCTCGTCGAGCGCCTCGAGACCCCGCTCGGACATCAGATCGAGCGTGCGGTGGTAGCGCTGCAGCAGACCTCGGTACGTCTCGATGGCCGCCGTTACGGCCGCGTCCTCCTCAGGCTGAACAGCGCCCCCATCGCCATCGCCACCCGGCGTCCGCATCCCCTACGGACCGGCTGTTTCACGTGAAACAGTGCCCCGGCCCTTGAGGTGGACCAACAGCGCTGCCACGTCGCTGTCGCGAACGCCTCGCACGCGCTGCGCCGCGCCCACCGTCGCTGGCGCAGCCCGCTCGAGCGCCTGTCGACCCTCGGCCGACAGGCTGGCCACACGCTCGAACGCCACCCCTTCGAGGGCCAGGCGTTCGAACTGGCTGCGGCCGGCCAACTGCTTGGCGCTGCGCTCGATGTAGCTCGCGTAGCGCACCTCGATCTCGACACGGCGTCGCTCTTCCGGGCTCAGCGTCACGGCCGGCGGCCCCACGCGGCCGATCACGGCGTCGTACGACGCCCCCGGCCGACACAGCAGCGTCGTCGCGAGCTCCCCGTCGCCACGGACCGCCCCCAACCGTGCCACCTCCACCGCCACCCTCGCTGCGCTGGCCCTCACTGCGGCCAGTCGCTCGCTTCCCACCAGCCCCCAGGCATGGCCGTGTCCTGTCAGCCGAGCATCGGCATTGTCCTGACGATGCAGCAGGCGGTACTCGTTGCGCGACGTCAGCATGCGGTACGGCTCGCCCACGCCCCAGCGCACCAGATCATCCACCAAGACGCCCAGGTACCCTTCGTCGCGCCGGATCGTCACGCGCTCGGCGCCCTCGACCCAGCGTGCAGCGTTCACGCCGGCCAGAAGCCCTTGCGCCGCAGCCTCCTCGTAGCCACTCGTGCCGTTGATCTGACCGGCGCTGAACAGGCCCGCCACGACGCGCGACATCAGCGTCACGTCGAGCTGGCTCGGATCCAGCGCGTCGTACTCGACCGCGTAGGCGTAGCGCTGGATCGTCGCGCGCGCGAAGCCCGGGAGCGTCCGGACCATGCGGTCCTGGATCGCCGGAGGCAGCGAAGACGAGAACCCCTGGAGGTACACCTCGCTCGTGTCGATACCGTCAGGCTCGACGAACAGCAGGTGATGGTCCTTGTCGGCGAAGCGCACCACCTTGTCCTCGATCGACGGGCAATACCGCGGCCCCGCCCCGGCGATGTCGCCCCCGTACATGGCCGACTCGCCCAGATGGGCCCGGATCAACGCGTGGGTCTCGGCGGTCGTCCGCGTCAACCAGGTCGGGCTCTCGGTCACGCGCGGGCCCGGGGTACCGCTGAAGGAGACGGCCGGGACCTCGGCCGGGACCACCTCCAGTTCGTCGAACGCGACGCTGTCGGCACGGAGCCGCGGCGGCGTCCCCGTCTTGAAGCGACTGAGGCGATGGCCCGTGGCGATCAGGCTGTGCGACAGGTGCCGGGCCGGCGGCTCGCCCTGGCGGCCCGCATCGCGCTGCTTCCGGCCGTACCACACGACCCCACGCAGGAACGTGCCGGCACAGAGCACCACGGCGTCAGCAGCGAGGGTGCGTCCATCGCTGAAGCGCACCCCGGTGATGCGCTGCGACGGCGCACGGCCACCCGAGGCGACGTCCAGCGCCGCGACTTCGCCGCGCACCACACTCAGGCCCGCCGTGGACTCGACCAGCGCTCGAGCCGCAGCCGCGTAGCCATCGCGTTCATTCTGAACACGTAACGACTGCACCGCCGGACCTTTCGAGGCGTTCAACGTCCGGCCGTGGATGGCGGTGGCATCGGCCAACGTCGCCATCGCACCGCCAAGTGCATGGACCTCGAACACCAGTTGCGACTTGCCGGGTCCACCGATGGCTGGGTTGCAGGGCATCACGCCGATCGTCTCGGGGTTCGGGATCGCCAGGGCGACCCGCGCCCCAAGGCGTGCGGCCGCAACCGCCGCCTCGATCCCGGCGTGCCCTCCACCCACGACCACCACGTCGTACCCTGCGCCGACCACGCGTTGCACACCGCCTCCTCCGGCCGGCTCGAGCCGGCCGACCGAGCGTGGAGTGTAGCACGGAGTTCCGTCCTGGACGGCCTCTCATCACACGCACGGAGCACGCACGGAGCCCATCGGCCGTCCCCGTCGGCAGGCCGATCGGCGCCGTCCCGACCCCTGGCCCATCTGGTAGACTGCCGTTCCCGCCGCCGAGTCGTCCGCGATCTCGACGCGGCTCCTACGTTCGACACGAACACACGCGCTGCGCCGTGCACGCTGCGACACCGCGGTCACGGCGCCGCGTCCAGAGAGGTCCATGCCGGCATGCAGACCCGCGATCACGCCATCTGGGACGACGTGCTCGAGTACGTCCGCAGCAAGATCTCCGACACCGAGTTCCGGACCTGGTTCAAGCAGGTGCGCCCGCTCGGCATCGAGGATGGCGCCTTCGTGCTCGGCGTGCCGCACACGTTCGCGCGCGATTGGATCAAGGGCCACTTCGGCGACGTGATCGAACAAGCGCTCGGCGACCTCGGAGCGCCTGCCCCGAAGGTCGGCTTCAAGGTCGTGAGCTTCTCCCAGACCGAGCAGCCCGACATGTTCAGCCAAGCTCCCGAGGCGAACGGTCGCGTCGCCACGAGCGTCGAGCGCCCGCGGCTGAACCCGAAGTACGTCTTCGCCAACTTCGTGGTCGGGCCGAACAACAACCTGGCGCACGCAGCCGCGATGGCCGTGGCCGAGACGCCCGGCAAGGCCTACAACCCGCTCTTCCTCTACGGCGAGTCCGGCCTCGGCAAGACGCACATCATGCACGCCGTAGGGCACGCCGTCGCGGAACGGCTCCCCCAGGCGCGCATCGAGTACGCCACCACGGAGCAGTTCACGAACGAGTTGATCAACGCCATCCGCGAAGACCGGATGTCGCAGTTCCGCGAGCGCTTCCGGACCATCGACGTGCTGTTGGTCGACGACATCCAGTTCCTCGCCGGCAAGGAGCGCACGCAGGAGGAGTTCTTCCACACCTTCAACGCGCTCTACGAGTCCGGCAAGCAGCTCATCGTCTCGTCCGACCGTCCGCCCAAGGACATCCCCACGCTCGAGAACAGGCTCCGAAGCCGCTTCGAGTGGGGCCTGATCACCGACATCCAGCCACCGGAGTTCGAGACGCGCGTCGCGATCCTGAAGATGAACGCCGAGTACCGGGGCGTCAAGGTCCCCGCCGAGGTCGTCGACTACATCGCACGCCACGTCACGTCCAACATCCGCGAGCTCGAGGGGGCGCTCCTGCGCGCGATCCTCTACGCGTCGATGAACCAGGAGCCGCTCACGCGCCAGAGTGCCGCCAAGGCCCTCTCGGACGTGTTCGCACCCAGCGACGTGACGCGGACGATGCCCGACATCGTCACCGTCACCGCTGCGCACTTCTCGCTCTCGGCCGACGACGTCCGCTCCAAGGGTCGTCGCCACGAGCTCGTGGTGGCACGGCAGGTGGCCATGTACCTGATCCGCGAGCTCACCACGCACAGTTACCCCGAGATCGGGCAGTACTTCTCGGGCCGCGACCACTCCACCGTCATGTACGCGGTGCAGAAGGTGAACGATCACATGAGCGCCGGCAGCGAGGTCGCCGAGTCCGTCAAGACGCTCCGCGACGCCCTCCTCTGACCCTCACCGTCGCCACGCACCGCTGTGCGGATCGGCGCCGATCAGCCCCGTCGCGTCAGGCGTTCGTCACGTCCACACCGCAATCCAGGCGCCTGCTGTGGAGAACTCACCACGAGCCTGTGGAATCCCTGTGGACGGGCCTGTGCAAAACACCGTCCAGGACATGCCTGTGGAGCACTGTGGAGGCTCGTGACGGTTCTCCACAAGATGGACCAACTTATCCACATCCCCGTCCACAGCCACCTCTTCGTCACAGACGATGCATGTGTGGTTCTCCACACAGTCGACAGCCCCTACGATGAACCTCCTTTCCACCATGCGTCTCGATGAACCCCCGACAACCTGCTCTTGACCCCCATGTCGAGATGTCCTGAACGTCCGAGAGCCCAGTAAAGTATGCTGCCACCAGTGAAACCGGAGCATCGATGAGAGTTCACCTCGCCACCAAGACCCTGACCGAAGCGCTCGGACACGTCGAACGCATCATCCCGTCGCGTTCGAGCAACCCCGGCCTGAGCCTGTTGCGGATCGCGTTCACCGAAGGGCGCCTGGTCCTCTCAGGGAGCAACCTCGATCTCGACGTTCGTGCGGTGGTCGAGGCCGACGTGCGTGGCGAGGGCGAGGTGGCGGTGCCGGCTTCAGTCCTCGGCATGGTCGTGCGCGCCCTGCCGGCCGATGACGTCACCTTCGACGTCGGTGACGCCGAACTCGAGGTCGCGTCCGGCACCTTCGCGACCAAGCTGCAGCTCGTACCCGCCGAGAACGCCCCCGTGCTCGAGTTCCCGGACGCGTTCGAGGGCGAGATCGAGGGCATCGATCTGGCCAAGGCGCTCGATCACGTGCGGTACGCCGCCGCGGTCGCCGATTACCAGGCCGTCTTCCGCGGTGTGCGCCTCGAACTCCACGATGGACGCACACGCGCTGTAGCCACCGACGGGTTTCGCTTGGCGTCGTATCACGCCGCATCGTCGACGGGGCTCGACGCCGACCTCCTGATCCCAGGGCGCAGCGTCGACGAGCTCGTGAAGTTGCTCGGTCCCGGCCCAGCCCGTCTGGCGCTGCGCGGCAACCAGCTCACCGTCGCGAACGGGGCCTTCACGGTCAACGCGAAGCTGATGGAGGGTGCGTTCCCGGACTACGAGCGCGTGATCCCCGCGCAGTTCCCGGTCAAGGTGACGCTGAGCGCCGACGCGCTCGCCGATGCCGTGGCCCGTGTGGCGGTCATGGCCGACAAGTCGGCCAACCACCGCGTCGACATCTTCATCAAGGACGGCGTCCTGCAGATCACCGCCGAGGGCAGCTATGGTCGTGCCCAGGAGGCGATCGACGTCCTGCAAGAGGGCAGCGAGGCCGAGATCGCGCTCGCCTACAACGCGAAGTACCTCGCCGACGCGGTCTCACCGATCGACGGCGACCTGCAACTCCAGCTCTCCGGGACCACGACCCCATCCGTCGCGACGGACCTCGGCGACCCCGCCTACCTCGCGATGGTCGTGCCCCTGCGCACGGGCTGAGCCGCGCTCGCACGGGTAGGGCGCCACGCGATGCGCCCGCTCCGACGCGCTGCCAGCCTCCCCTTGGAGGGAACATCATGACGATCATCGACGACATCCGTGCCATCGAGCTCCTCGACTCGCGCGGCAATCCCACCGTGGGCGCCACCGTGACGCTCAGCAGCGGCATCCAGGCCAGCGCCGCCGTGCCATCGGGCGCCAGCACCGGCGCGCACGAGGCCGTCGAGCTGCGAGACGGCGGCGCCCGCTACGGCGGCAAGGGCGTGCAGAAGGCCATCGCCAACGTCAACGGCCCGATCGCCGAGGCGCTCGTGGGCGAGGACGCCCTCGATCAGGCCTACATCGACCAGACGATGATCGCCCTCGACGGCACGCCGAACAAGGCGAACCTGGGCGCGAACGCCATCCTGGCCGTCTCGCTCGCGAGCGCGCGGGCCGTGGCCGCCACGCTCGACCTGCCGCTCTACCGCTACCTCGGCGGCGTCGGCGCCCGCACGCTGCCCGTCCCGATGATGAACGTGATCAACGGCGGCGCGCACGCCGACAACCGCGTCGACATGCAGGAGTTCATGCTCGCGCCGGTCGGGTTCGAGCGCTTCTCCGACGCGCTTCGCGCGGGTGTCGAGACGTTCCACGCGCTGAAGAAGGTGCTCGCCGGCCGCGGCTACAACACCAACGTCGGTGACGAGGGCGGTTTCGCACCGGACCTCAAGAGCAACGGCGAGGCCGTCGAGGTCCTGCTCGAGGCGATCGAGAAGGCCGGCTACACGCCGGGTGAGCAGATCTACCTGGCGCTCGACCCCGCGGCGAGCGAGTTCTACCGCGACGGGAAGTACCACCTCGAGGGCGAGGGCGCGGGTGCCGTGCTGAGCTCGGCTGAGCTGGTCGACTACTGGGCCGACTGGGCCAAGCGCTTCCCGATCCTGTCCATCGAGGACGGTCTCGACGAGGACGACTGGGCGGGCTGGGCGGCGCTGACCGCCAGGCTCGGCGACGAGGTGCAGATCGTCGGCGACGATCTCTTCGTCACCAACGTCGAGCGCCTCGGCCGCGGCATCGAGGAGCATGTCGGCAACGCCATCTTGGTGAAGGTCAACCAGATCGGCACGCTCACCGAGGCGCTCGACGCCATCGAACTCGCCAAGGGCGCCGGCTACCGCTCGATGATCAGCCACCGCTCGGGCGAGACCGAGGACGCCTTCATCGCCGACCTCGCCGTCGCGGTCAACGCCGGCCAGATCAAGACCGGCTCGGCCAGCCGCAGCGACCGCTTGGCGAAGTACAACCGCCTCCTCGCGATCGAGGCCGAGTTGGGCGAGACCGCCCGCTATCTCGGCCGGAGCGCCTTCCGTTCGTGAGCGCCTCACCACGCCGCACCAAGATCGTCGCGACGCTCGGTCCGGCCACGAGCGACGAGGGGCGCATCAACGACCTCGTCGACGCTGGGGTCGACGTGTTCAGGTTGAACTTCTCGCACGGCGAACGCGAGATCCACGAGGCCAACGTCGCCCGCATCCGCGCCGTCTCCAGCGCGCGCGGCCGCGCCATCGGGATCCTGCAGGACCTGCAGGGTCCGAAGATCCGCGTGGCGCGCTTCGCCGACGGGAAGGTGACGCTCACCCCTGGCGCGACCTTCACGCTCACGTGCGACGACGACGCACCGGGCGACGACACGCGGGTCGGCGTCACATATCCCGGTCTGTGCGAAGACGTCAAGGCCGGCGACACGCTGCTGCTCGACGACGGGCGCCTAGCGCTGCGTGTCGAGCGGGTCGATGGCGGCGCCATCGTCACCGAGGTGATCACGGGTGGCGTGCTCTCGAACAACAAGGGGATCAACATCCCCGACGCCGACCTGTCGATCCCGGCCCTGACCGACAAGGACGTCGAGGACATGGCCTTCGGCGCCACGCTCGGCGTGGACTGGGTGGCGATGAGCTTCGTGCGGTCGCGCGACGACCTGCTGCTCGCGCGGCACTACATGGCGCGCGCCGGCTCGACCGCGAAGCTGATGGCGAAGATCGAGAAGCCGGGCGCGGTCGAGCGCTTCCCGGAGGTCCTGCGCGAGGTCGACGGGATCATGGTCGCGCGTGGCGACCTGGGCGTCGAGATGCCGCCCGAGCGCGTGCCGCAGATCCAGAAGAAGATCATCCGCGCCTGTCTCGAGGCAGGCAAGCCCGTGGTCACCGCCACGCAGATGCTCGAGTCGATGATCCAGAACTCCACGCCGACGCGCGCGGAGGCATCGGACGTCGCCAACGCGATCTACGACGGCACCGATGCGGTGATGCTGTCAGGCGAGACGGCGGTCGGCGCGTACCCGCTCGAGGCGGTGCGCATGATGGATCGCATCGCGCGGACCGTCGAGATGGACCGGCGCTACGTCGAGTCGATGCAGGACCAGTCGCCTGCGCCGGACGACACCACGGCCGACGCCGTGTCGTCAGGGGCGGTGCAGATCACCAACGCCCTCGGCGCGAGCTTGATGGTCACGTTCACGTCGTCGGGCACGACGGCGTCGCGCGTCGCTCGCTACCGGCCGGCGGCGCCGATCCTGGCGATCACACCGATGGAGCGCGTCTTCCGGCAACTCACCCTCACGTGGGGCGTGATCCCGCACATGTCGCACGACATCAGCAACACCGACGAGATGGTGCAGGTGGCGAGCGAGGCGATCTCGTCACGCGACCTGATCGACGCGGCCGCCCGCTACGTGATCACGGCCGGCGTGCCCTTCGGCATGCGCGGAACCACGAACATGATCCGGGTGGAGCGCTTCAGGCCCTGACCTGACCAGACCGGCGGTCCCAACGTGCGCCGCGCTGGGCGGCGCACACGTGTGGACCGCTTTCGACGGGCGCCACGGCATGACTCGAACGCGCGGTCCTCGGTGGATCGGTGGGAAGCGGCCACGCCTGTGTGGGGGTGGCGCACACGACAGAAGACCACATAACTAGAAACCTAGTTGACAACGGTGTAGGCGACGGCTATCC
>REEJ01000197.1 GCA_007695125.1 Trueperaceae bacterium
TTGGCGACGCCGATCGCCAGCGCGCCGCCCGAACCGCCCTCGCCGATCACGACGCTCACGGCAGGCACACGCAACCGGCTCATGCGCTGGATGCTGGCCGCGATCACCCACGCCTGGCCCTGCTCCTCGGCGGCGATGCCGGGGTACGCGCCCGGCGTGTCGATCAGGGTCACCACCGGCAGGTTGAACTTGTCGGCCAAGTCGAACAGCCGCATGGCCTTGCGGTACCCGCTCGGGTGCGCCATGCCGAAGTTGCGGTGGATGTTCTCCTTGGTGTCGCGCCCCTTCTGCTGGGCGAGCACCACGACCCCGGTGTCGCCGAGGCGCGCGAGGCCACCGACCAGCGCCGTGTCGTCACCCATCGTGCGGTCGCCGTGCAACTCGTTGAAGTCGTCGACGACCCGTGTGAGGTAGTCGAGCGCGGTCGGACGGCCCGGCGCGCGCGCGACCTGGACGCGCTGCCAGCGGCTGAGGTTGGCGAAGGTGTCGCGTGTGAGCGTCACCAAGCGCTGCTCGAGCGCGCTGATCTCGCCCGACAGGTCGACGTCTTGCTCCTGAGCGAACGAGCGCATGTCGCGGATGCGGGCTTCGAGCTCGTCGATCGACTTCTCAAACGGCAGGGGCACGGACGGCCGCCTCCTCGTCCTCGTCGTGACCTATGGCATCGTCTGGCTCGTCGGCGACGTCGTCTGGCTCGGTCGCCGCGGCCGCCGGGAGGGCCGCCGGGAGCACGCCCGCCGTGCCGATGCCGGCGAGCAGCAGCCGCGTGAACGCAGCGATGCGGGACTTGAGCTCGGAGCGCGGGATGACGTCGTCGAGCATGCCCTTGCGCAGCAAGAACTCGGAGCGTTGGAAGCCCTCGGGCAGGTCTTGCTTGATCGTCTGCTGGATGACCCGGGGTCCGGCGAAGCAGATCAACGCGCCGGGCTCGGCGACCACGAGGTCGCCCAAGGTCGCGAAGCTGGCGGTCACGCCGCCGGTGGTGGGATCGCTCAGCACGCTCACGAACGGTAGGCGCCGCTCCGACAGCGCCTCGAGCGCCACGGTCGTCTTCGCCATCTGCATCAGCGACAGCGCGCCCTCTTGCATGCGAGCACCGCCGGACGCCGAGACGCTGATCAGCGCCCGGCCCTCGGCGGCAGCGCGCTCGGCGGCGCGGGCGATCTCCTCGCCGACCACCGACCCCATCGACCCGCCCAGGAACGAGAAGTCCATCACGGCCAGCGCCACCGGGATGCCATCGAGCGTGGCCGCGCCCGTGACGATGGCATCGGGGCGTTGCGAGCGCTGCTGCACCGACGTCAGGCGCTCCCGGTAGGGTTCGGTGTCGACGAAGCCGAGGGCGTCGACGGGCTCGACGGCACCCGACCAGCGCTCGAAGCTGCCCACGTCGGCCAGCATCTCGACGCGCGCGTCGACGGGCATGCGCTCGTGATGAGCGCACTCCGGACAGACGTACAGATTGGCCGCCAGGTCCTTGCGATAGATCTGCGCGTGACAACCCGAGCACTTCAGCCACAACCCAGCCGGGCTGGCGTCGTCGTCGCCGCGGGTCGGCCGCTTGCGGCGGAACCAGCGTTCAAGCGCCATGCGTCCTCCTCGCCGGGGCTGGCCACGACCAGCACGCGCCATGATACACGCGTGGGCCGGCTCGCCTCACACGCTCCCCGGTCGCGGCGCGTCGCCAGCGGTCGCGCTGCCGTCGTCGTCGCCACTGCGTTCGGCGGCGCCACTGCGTTCGGCGGCGACCCCGTCGGCGTCCTCGCCGAGCGCCGCGCCGCTCGCCCCGGCACTCGCTGCGGCACTCGGCTTGGCGCTCGGCACGGCGCTCGGAGCACCGAGCTGCGGCGGCCCATCTGGCAGCGCCATCTCGGAGCGCCCGACGAACGTCGCGCCATCCTCGATGTCGAGCGAGCCCGCGCGCACGTCGCCTTCGAGCACGCCACCCTTCCAGACCTCGACCTTGCCGCTCACGCGTACGGCGCCACGGACGCGGCCGAGCACGACGAGCGCTGCCGCGACGATCGACGCGCCGTCGACGACGCCGTCCTTGGCGACCTCGAGCAACCCGTCGACCTCGACGTCGCCGTGGACGGCGCCGTGTAGGCGCACACGACCGCTCGCCTTCACGTCGCCGGTGATGGTGGTGCCGTGGTGGACGTAGGTGAAGCGCTCGTGCGCCTTCTCGCTCGTCGGCTCGTCGTTCACCGGGGGGCGATCGCGTTGGCTGCGTCGGAACACGGGGTCCTCCAAGCGCGGGCGGACTATTCGCCGGCGGCGGCTCGCAGGCGGCCATCGGCGACGATGGTTGTACCACGCGCACGCTGGGGCGGGCCGTCGCGTGCCGTCCGGGCGCGGCCGCCTGGCACGCGCGCCTTGTGGGGTGCGGCGGCCCGTCGTATCGTGGGCTGCATGAAGAGCGCTAGGGTCGTCCTGGTCACGAACGTCGGCCAGGGCTTCGGTCGCGCCGTGGCGCTGTCGTTTGGGCACGCCGGATACGACGTCGTGTGCGCCGATCCCGACGTCGACCTGGCGTCGAAGACCGCCGCGGAGGTCGAAGAGGTCGGAGGTCAGTCGATCCCCGTGCAGGTCGACATGACGTCGCTGCTCGAGGTCCGCTCGGCGTTCGCCAAGGTCTTCGAGATCTTCGGCGTCCTCGGGGGCGTCGTCCACGTCGCGAACCAGACCAGCTACGCGCGTTTCGACGATCTGTCAGAGAGCGAGTTCGCCGAGCTCTTGCGCGAAGACGTCACGAGCACGTTCTTGCTGCTGCGAACAGCGAACCGGCTGCTGCGTTCGGGTTGGGTCGTGATCGTCACGCCCCCCGGGACGCCCGAGCACCCGCAGATGGCGGGCATCCAGGGGGCGATCAACGGCCTCGCCACGGCCATCGCACACGCTCCGGAGCGAGCGCCCGTGGCCGTGCGAGCGAGCGATGCCTACGGCTTCGAGACCGAGCCCGGCTCGGTCCGGCCGCGCATCAACCTGGTCGTGCCGTCGCGGGCGGCGTCCGACCCTCGCAGCGACGCGCCGCTCGTGCACGCCGTGCGCTTCCTCGGCTCCGCTGCGGCCAGCGGCATGCAGGGCGCCGTGTTGCCCGTCGAGCTCCCGCCCCCACCGAAGGTGGTGGAGACGCTCCTGCCAGAGGTGCAGGCGGCCCTCGACGACACCGTGCGACAGGGCGACCTCGACGACGACGGGCTCCCCGACGCCTTCGACGACACGGAGTTGCGCGACGAGATCACGGCGGCCGGTCTCGACGACAGCTCGCTCGAGGGCGCCGACGCGACGCTGGAGCGGCTCGAGGAGGCCGCCGAGCAGGCCGACAGGCAGCGCGGGACCGCCGAGGAGACCGCTGCCAGGCTGCGCTGGGAAGCCGCCGACCTGGGCGGGTGGCAGCGTTGAAGTGCCCGTTCTGTTCGTCGGACGACACCCGCGTCGTCAACTCGCGCCCGTCGGACGAGGGTGCCGCCATCCGACGGCGACGCGAGTGCAACGTCTGCCATCGCCGCTTCACCACGTACGAGCGCGCGCAGTTCGAGGCGCTGATGGTGCGCAAGCGCTCGGGACGGCGCGAGGTGTTCGATCCCGACAAGCTCCTGGCGAAGCTGTCGATCGCGTGCAACAAGCGACCCATCACCGACAAGCAGCTGCGCGGCTTCGCGTACGGCTTCGAGGACGACGTGTCCACACCCGAGATCGACAGCGAGGAGATCGGTCGCCGTACGCTGGCGTTCCTGAAGGCGCTCGACGACGTCGCCTACATCCGCTTCCTGTCGGTGTATCGCGACTTCGACTCGGTCGACCGCTTCATCGAGGAGATCCGGCAACTCGGCAGCAACCGCGGCGAGACCACGCAACCCACGCTGGAGCAACTGGCCGAGGAGAGCGCGCGCGACACCTGAACACGTCCCGCGCCTTGCCGTTGAGGGCGAGCCGTGCTAGCATCGCGTTTGGTCTCGCGTCCGTCGGCCAGGCGTCACCACCGCCGCCCCCCGATCGTCCCGACGGCGACACCACCTCCGAAAGGTGCGTCGAAAGCATGAGCACGTACTTCCCGAAGGAGTCCCAGAACGACTGGGTGTTGGTCGACGCCACGGGCCAGACCGTGGGCCGGCTCGCCACCCAGATCGCCAGTGTGCTCCGTGGCAAACACAAGCCCGATTTCACCCCCAACCAGGCCGGTGGCGATTTCGTCGTCGTCGTGAACGCCGAGAAGGTCGTCTTCACCGGCAACAAGCTCGAGCAGAAGGTGTACACCCGCTACACCGGCTACCCTGGCGGCCTCAAGCTGACCACGGCCGGCGAGATGCTCGAGAAGCACCCAGAGCGCGTGCTCGAGAAGGCGGTCTGGGGCATGTTGCCCAAGAACCGCCTGGGCCGCAAACTGATCCGGCGCCTGAAGGTCTACGCCGGCGAGGCGCACCCGCACGCCGCGCAGCAGCCAGCGCAGATGGAGCTCCGTTGATGGAACAGTATTACGGCACCGGACGCCGCAAGGCGGCTGTCGCGCGGGTCTTCCTGCGCCCCGGCAACGGCCGCATCACCGTGAACGGCAAGGAGTTCCAGGACTACTTCCGCGGCATCCTCGTGGGCGTCCAGGCGCTCGAGCCGCTCAAGGTGACGAACACGGCCGGGCGCTACGACGCGCTGATCACCGTCGCCGGCGGCGGCCCCAGCGGCCAGGCCGACGCGATCAAGCTCGGCGTCGCGCGTGCGCTGCTGAAGGTCGACCCGAACTTCCGCCCCGCCCTCAAGACCGGCGGCTACCTCACGCGCGATGCACGCATCGTCGAGAGCAAGAAGTACGGTCTCAAGAAGGCGCGCCGCGCCCCGCAGTTCAGCAAGCGCTGAGCCACACCGCCCCGATGGGCGTTCGCGCTGGCCCGGCGACCTCGGTCCCGGGCCAGCGTTCGTGAGCATCGCGGCGCAGGCGGCAGCCCGTGCCGCCTGCGCTGAGCCGGGAGCCGCCGCGCATGGACGCGTTACAAGCCACCATCCTGGGTGTCGTGCAGGGCCTCACCGAGTTCCTGCCCGTCTCGAGTTCCGGTCACTTGGCGCTCGCCACGTACCATCTCGGCTGGGGCGACGGGTTGCCGTTGTGGGTCGGGGTCGCGACGAACACCGGCACGCTGCTGGCGGTGCTCGTCTACCTTCGCCGCGACGTCGCCACCGCCGCCAGCGGCTTCCTGCGCGGCCTCGTGTCGAGCGCCGCGCGGCGCGAGGAGGGTTGGCGCCTGGCCCTGCTGGTGCTGGTGGGATCGATCCCCACGGTGGTCATCGGTCTCGCGCTGCGGCCCGTGTTCGAGCAGCTGGGGCAGCCCGTGCCCGTCGCCATCGCCCTGACCGTGACCGGTCTGGTGCTGTGGACCGCGCCGCGGGGCGGGGCCAAGGACGGCCCCCCCAGGCTGACGTTCGTCGATGCGCTGCTCGCCGGCGTCGCACAGGGGATGGCCGTGATCCCGGGCATCTCGCGCTCGGGCGCGACCATCGCGACGCTGCTGTGGCGTGGCGCCTCGGCCGACATGGCCCCCCGCCTCTCGTTCCTGATGTACCTGGTGGTGTCGTTCGGCGTCGCCATCCTCGAGGCCGATACGGTGCTGGGCGAACGGGTGGCGTGGGGGTCGCTGGCCGCGATGACGGTCGCCAGCTTCGTGGTCGGGTACGTGGCGCTGCACCTGCTGTTCGCGCTGCTGCGGCGCGGTCGCTTCCGCGTGTTCGCCCCCTATCTGTGGGCGCTCGCGGCGTTCACCCTGGTCCGCGTCGCGCTCGCCTGAGGCGCGCGCCGGGACCGGGGCTATGATGCTCTGATGATGTGAAGGAGGACGTATGCCAGTCGTGACACGCATCGCCCCATCGCCCACCGGCGACCCGCACGTCGGGACGGCGTACGTCGGCCTGTTCAACTACGCGCTCGCACGGCGCCACGGTGGCCGTTTCGTGCTGCGGCTCGAGGACACCGACCGCCAGCGCTACCAAGCCGAGGCCGAGGAGCGGATCCTGGCGATGTTCGATTGGCTCGGCCTGCGCCCGGACGAAGGTCCGGGCATCGGCGGCGAGCACGGGCCCTACCGGCAGAGCGAACGCCTGGCGCACTACCAGGCGGCTGCCCAGCGCCTGATCGACGACGGCCACGCGTACCGTGCGTTCGAGACCCCGGAGGAGCTCGAGGCCATGCGGCTCGAGCAGCGCCGCCTCGGTCACGACCCGGGCTACGACGGGCGGGGCCGCCTGGTGGCGCCGGAGGAACAGGCACGGCGCGCCGCTGACGGCGAACCGCACGTGGTGCGGCTGCGCACGCCCGACGCGGGCGACACGGGCTTCACCGACCTGTTGCGCGGTGAGGTGCGCATCCCCAACGCCGAGATCCGCGACACCGTGCTGCTCAAGTCCGACGGCTTCCCCACCTATCACCTGGCGGTCGTGGTCGACGACCACTCGATGGGTGTGACGCACGTGATGCGCGCCGAGGAGTGGGTGACCTCCACGCCGATCCACGTGCTCCTCTACCGGGCCCTCGGCTGGGCGTTGCCGACCTTCGTACACCTGCCGCTGCTGCGCAACCCCGACGCCAACAAGACGAAGATCTCGAAGCGCAAGATGGACACGTCGGTGGAGAGCTACCGCCAACAGGGCATCCTGCCCGAGGCGCTGCTGAACTTCCTGGGCACGATGGGCTGGAGCATGCCCGACGGCCGCGAGGTCTTCTCGCTCGACGAGCTGGTCGCGGCCTTCGACCCGGCGCGCATCTCGCTCGGCGGACCCGTGTTCGATCTGAAGCGCTTGCGCAGCCTCAACGCGCGCTACCTGCGCGACGTGCTCAGCATCGAGGCGCTCGGCGAGCGCGTCCGCCCCTGGCTGCTGGAGCGCGGCATCACGGTCGACGACGAGGACTACCTCCTGGACGCGCTCGACGTCCTGCGGCCCCGGGCCGAGACGCTGCTGGAGCTCACCGATCAGCTCGTCCCCTTCTTCGAGAGCCGGCTGCGGTACGACGTCGACGCCCGGCGGCGCCTGGCGGCGGGCCAGAGCTACCTCGAGGACCTCGAGCGCGCCTTCGCGGCGCTCGAGTGGTTCGACGACGACGACGTCGACGAGTTGCTGCGCGGCTACGTCCAGCGCCAGGCGGTGCCCATGGGCAAGGTGATGATGCCGCTGCGCGTTGCGCTGACCGGAACGACGCAGGCGCCCGGCGTGGTCGACCTGGTCGTGATCATGGGCAAGGAGCGCACCATGGAGCGCATCGGTCAGGCGCTCCAGGCGATCAGCGAGGGCCTGCCGGACGACGATCCGGAGCGCCTCAAGGCCGAGGCCGAGGCGGCGGCCAAGGAGGCCGAGCGCGCCAAGCGTGGCCGGCGGCCGCTCACGGCCGCGGAGCGTGGCTGAGCGTGGCGTGGTTCGACCGGCTGCGTGCCGGCCTCAGCAAGACCCGCTCGGCCATCCTCGGTGAGGCCGAGGCCGTGGCCGCTCCCGGCGACACCCGCGCTCCTGCCCCACCGCCGCGCGACTGGGCGATGGATTGGGAGGACCTCGAGTTCGCGCTGATCGGCGCGGACGTCGGGGCGACGATCGCCGCGGAGGTGGTGCGCGAGGCGCGCGCGGAGCGCGAGCGCGGCGCGACCTTCCGCGACGCGCTGGAGCGCGCGTTGCTCGATCAGCTCGAGGGCGACCGCATGCGCCAGAAGCTGCGCCGCGTGGGCTTCGACCTCGACGTCACGCGCTCCGTGGTGGAGCCGGCCGGCAAGGTGCTCATGGTGGTCGGCGTGAACGGCGTCGGCAAGACCACCACGATCGCGAAGCTCGGCCGCTACTGGCAGGAGCACGGCAAGCGCGTGATGTTCTGCGCGGGCGACACCTTCCGCGCGGCCGGGAGCGAGCAGCTCGCCGTGTGGGGCGAACGGCTGGGGATCCCGACCGTGACCGGCGAGGGCGGCAGCGACACGGCCGCGCTGGCGTTCGACGCCGCGCAGCGCCGCATCGCCCGCGGCGCCGACCTGCTCATCGTCGACACGGCAGGGCGGCTGCACACCAAGCACAACCTGATGGAGGAACTGAAGAAGGTGAAGCGCGTGATCGCCAAGGCCGACCCGGGCGAACCACGCGAGGTCTGGCTGGTGCTCGACGCCGTCACGGGGCAGAACGGTCTGGAGCAGGCCAAGCGCTTCCACGACGCCGTCGGCCTCACGGGTGTGGTCGTCACCAAGCTCGACGGCACCGGCAAGGGCGGCATCCTGCTGCCGATCGCGCGCGAGCTGCAACTGCCCATCCGCTTCGTCGGCGTGGGCGAACGCGCGGACGACCTGCAGCCCTACGACGCGGCCGCCTTCGTGCGGGCCCTGCTCGACGCGCCGGCGGCGGCGTGAGCCCAGCCGCAGCCGCGGCGGCGAGGCAGGCGAGCGCTCGGGAGGACGCACCCGTGCTCGTGCTGGCGGCGACCGAGATGGAGCTGGCGCCCCTGCGCGAGCACCTGCGCGATGCGCGTGAGATCCGGGGCCCGTGGGACGCCGTCACCCTCGGCAGCCTGGGCCGCGTGCGCGTGGCGCTGACGACCTCGGGCCTCGGCAAGGCGAACGCCGCGGCGTGCCTGGCCGCGACGACGCTGGCCCTCGGGCCGCGTGCGGCCATCCAGGTCGGCATCGGCGGCGCGTACCTGGGGAGCTTCCTCTCCAATGGGATGGTCGCCGCGGCGAGCGAAGAGCTGCAGCTCGACCTCGGCCTGCGCCGAGAGGACGGTGCGCTCGATGGGCTCGACGCCCTGGGGTTCGCCGCGACGCCCGCTCGCGACGGGCGACCGGCGCGCTTCAACCTGGTCCCGACGCACGCGGGGCTGCAGCTCGTGTTGGCGGAGCGACTCGGCCTGCCGCTGCTGCGCTTCGCCACACTCGACGCGATCACCGCCGGCGTCGACCGCGGGGCTGCGTTGCAGCGCGCGCACGACGTCTCCGTCGAGAGCATGGAGGGGGCCGCGGCCGCTCAGGTCGCGGATCGGCTGGGCCTCCCCTTCGCCGAGGTGCGGGGCGTGTCGAACCTGGTCGGCGAGCGCGACAAGGGGCTGTGGGACATCCGCAGCGCCGTTCACGCGAGCTGCCGCGCGGTTCGCGCGCTGCTCGAAGGCTGGCACGAACACCCCACCACCCAAGCGATGAGCGGGTCGGCTGTCCCTGGCGAGTCCTGGTAGACTCCTCCCATGCCACTCGTCACTGGTTCATCCATCCTCGACGCCGCGCGTGCCGGTGGGTACGGCGTCGGCGCCTTCAACACGAACAACATGGAGATCACGCAGGCGATCCTCGAGGCCGCCGAGGCCACGCGCTCGCCGGTGCTGGTCGCCGTCTCCGAGGGCGGCCTGAAGTACGGCGGCAAGACCCTGATCGACATGGTGATCGGCATGGGTCGCGAGGCGACCGTGCCGGTGTGCTTGCACCTCGATCACGGCAGTTCGTTCGAGAGCTGCCTGCGCACGATCCGTATGGGCTTCACCTCGGTGATGATCGACAAGTCGCACGAGGACGAGGCGACCAACATCGCCGAGACGAAGCGCGTGGTCGAGGCCGCCCATGCCGTCGGCGTCACCGTCGAGGCCGAGATCGGCCGTTTGGGCGGCGTCGAAGAGCACGTGGTCGTGGCCGAGGAGGACGCCATCCTCACCAAGCCGGAGGAGGCCGAGCGCTTCATGGCCGGCTCTGGCGCCGACTACCTGGCGATCGCCATCGGGACGTCGCACGGCGCCAACAAGGGCAAGGGGCGCCCGTACATCGACCACAAGCGCATCCGCGAGATCGCCGCACTGCTGCCCAACCCCTTGGTGATGCACGGAGCGTCGGGGGTCCCCGCGGAGCTCGTGGCGCGACTCAACGCCGCCGGCGGCGATCTCAAGGACGCCTCGGGCATCCACGAAGACGACGTCCGCGAGGCCGTCAAGCACGGCATCGCCAAGATCAACACCGACACCGACCTGCGCCTCGCCATGACGGTCGCCGTGCGCGAGGTCCTGGGCGCCAAGCCCAAGGAGTTCGACCCGCGCAAGATCCTCGGACCCGCGCGCGACCTCATGCGTCAGGTGATCGAGGAGCGCATGCACGTGTTCGGCTCAGCCGGCCAAGGCTGAGCCGCTCAGCCGGTCAGGCCTGAGCAGCAGCGACGCTCGTTCGATCCGCGCCGCGTGGTCACCTCAAGTGATCACGCGGCGCGCCAAGTACGCCGCCGGGATCAGCGCGAGGAACGACAACGCCATCGCGGGTCCGATCCCGACGGCCTCCTGGAGCGCGCCGATGCCGACGTACAAGAGCCCGGCCGTTCCCCACGTGAAGCCCATCAACAGGCCCGACGCCGCCCCCATGGCGTGCGGGGCCAGGTCCTGTGCGGCCACCACCATCAGCGGCAGGCCGGCGTTGACCAGGGCGCCCGCGGCCACCACCATCAGCAGGTAGAGCGGCGTACCGGGCGCGAGGACGAACAACAGACCGAACGGTACGAGCGAACTCAGCATGCTGGTGGTGATCAGCAGCGGCCGCGACACCCTGCGCTCCAAGGCACCGGCGACGATGCCACCCACGGCGGCCGCGACGCTGAACACCGTGAGCGTCCAGAACAGGATCGGGCTGTCGGGACTCAGGCCGTGCCGGGCGACCAGATAGAGCGGCATGGCGTTCAGGAACGTCACGAACGACACGGCCCGCAAGATGCCCGACGCCGCCAGCACGCCGACGGGGCCGCGCAACAGCGAGAGATCGACGAGCGGCGGTCGATCGGCACCGCGCGTGCGCGACTGCGCCGGCACGAACGCCATCAACGCGAGTCCACCGAGCACGCCCGGGATCATCAGCAACGGGCTGAACGCCAGGCGATCGGTCATCAGCAGCCAGCCGATGATCAGCGGTCCCACGGCCACGCCGACGGTGCCTCCGGCGCTGAACACGCTCATCACGAGGCCCTTGCGGGCGCCGCCGACGCCGCGCGCGATGCCGGTCCCGGCCGGGTGGAACGCGGCCGAGCCGAGGCCGCCGACGAGCAGGATCAGGAAGAGCAGGATCGGCGAGGGCGCCACCGCCATCAGGCTGAGGAGCGAGGAACTGGTCATCACGCCGAGCGCCGCCACGCGGCGACGCCCCCAGCGATCCGCCAGCACGCCGAAGACGGGTTGCGTGACCGACGAACTGAACGAGAGCGTTGCGACGAACAGGGCCAGCGCCGTCTCGCTCAGGCCGAAGCGGACCTGGAGGGTTGGTAGGAGCGCCGAGAGCATCCCGGCGAAGGCGTCGTTGGTGGCGTGCACGACGACCAACAACGCGGAGACCCCGAGCGCCGTCTTGGCCGTCACGCGCGCTGGGGGCGCGGCGATCACCGGCCCAGTGTACCCAGCGACGACGGCGCGACCAGGTCGCCGCCGAGCGCTGCTCAGTCGACCTCGCTGCGCCGGCGCGGGGTCACGAACACGGTGCGCTGGCGAGCGAAGTGCACCGCGCCGGCCGGCATGCCCTTGCTGCGCCAGACGTCCTTGCGCAGTGCGTAGTCGACCGCCACGTTGTCGCTCTGCCCCGCCTCGCTGTGGCCGGCGGCGAGTTCGGCCGCGAAGCGCACCGTGTCGAACGGGACCTCACGCCCCTCGGTCCGGATCACGACGTGGGCGCCGTGATAGCCCTGCGCGTGGAGCCAGACGTCGTCGCTCCGTGCCACCTTGAACGTGACCAGGTCGTTCTCGCGCGCCGAGCGGCCGATCACCACCTCGAACCCGTGGGGGGCACGGACGCGCAGCCCGGGGGGCGCGCGGCGCCGATCCGTGCTCGGGCGCGCCGGGGCCGCGAGCGACGCCAACTCGTCGACGCCGAGCTCGTCCAGACGGGCGAGGTCGGCCTCCACGCTGGCGAGATCGTTCGCCACCTCGTCGCGGCGCGCCAGCGCGCGCTCGGCGCGCGCCTCGCGCTTGCGGGCCCGCTCGTAGCGACGCCTGGCGTTGCCCGCAGCGTCGAGCGCCGGATCGAGCGTGAGCCGTACGTCAGCGCCGTCGAAGCCCGGCAGGGTCGCCTCGCTCGCGCCGCGCTCGAGCGTGTGGGCATGGGCCAGCAACAGGTCGGCCTCGGCCCGCAGGGACGCTGCGTCCGTGGCCGCCTCCGCCGCTCGTTCGGCGTCGCGCACGCGTGAGCGCAACAGGGTGCGACGGTCCTCGAGACGCGCGCGGGCGGCGTCGCGCGCGGCAGCGTGCAGCGCCTCGAGCCGTGCACCGGCCGG
>REEJ01000085.1 GCA_007695125.1 Trueperaceae bacterium
GGAGGCGGTAGTCGTCGTCTCCGAAGGCTTCCACCGTCACGCGCGCGCCGCGTGGCAGGTCGAGGTCGACCAGGACGTTGGTGGTGTAGACCCCCACGCGCAAGCGGCCGAGTTCCATCCGATGGTAGGCCTCCTGGGCGGCGCGCTCGACCTCGAGCGCTGCCGGTGTCTCGAAGGCGCTGGTGTCCACGCCATCGAGGGCGGGGGCGCAGGCGGCCAGCGCGAGCAGGAGCGCGGCGACGATCACCGGCATGGGCACGCGGAGCGGTCGTTGTGGCATCGCACCAATGTAACAGGCGTCGGTCACTCGCGTGACTCGTTCAGCACCGCCGCCAAGCCTACGTGGACGACGTAGCGCTGAGCGCCTCTGGCGCGTTG
The DNA here is from genome assembly GCA_007695125.1 of Trueperaceae bacterium. Classification (GTDB taxonomy): domain Bacteria; phylum Deinococcota; class Deinococci; order Deinococcales; family Trueperaceae; genus CSSed10-48. Next base: position 379 of record REEJ01000085.1, read on the forward strand.
GTACTTGAGCACCAGGTCGAACAGCTCGCGCTGGAAGGCCTTGGCGTCGGCGTGGTCGAGCATCACCTGGTCGCGCCAGGCAGACAGCGCCGCCGGCATGTCGGGATCGAGCATCGTGGCGTTGGCGTCGGGGGAGACCGCCGTCTGGACCTGCAGGCGGCCGCGCTCGTCGCGGTAGATGCGCGTTCCCCAGACGCCCATGGCCTCGATGCGCGCGCGCACGACGTTGCGCCTGAGCAACCGCTCCCAGTAACCGTCGCGCTCGGCCAGGGCACTTTCGAGGCTGTCTGCTCCCGTCGCCTCGAAGGGGACGAAGAAGACATCGGCGGTCGTGCGGTACTTCCGAACGGGTCGACCCGCGCGCGCCTCGCGCGCGACGCAGTGCAGCAGGCCCAGCTGCTGCAACCGTCGGATGCGCTTCAGGACCGTGTTGGGTCGCTCACCTGTGAGGGCCGCTGCCTCACTGACGGCGCGGGTGGCTCCCAAGAACGGTGCCAGCTGGTGCAGGCTGGAGGGACGCACCAGCCAGCGCGCTGCTGCCGGGTCGCGGACGACTGCGACCGCAGCGCCGGCGGACTGCGTGGCGTGTTCCTCTGGTGTCGCGGCGTCGCGGCGCCGCCTCACGGTGCTACGTGATGTGGCGTCATCCATGTCACGTAGGAGCGTAGCAGACTGGGGATGCACGCCCGGCACGTCCACACCCGGAACGTCCCAGCAGTGGAGGAGACCATGCCAGATCGCACCCCCAAGAACAGCTTCGGCGCTCGCGCCACCTTCGACACCGGCAGCGGCCGGGCGGCGTACTACCGCCTTGCCACGCTCGAGGAACTCGGGTTGGGCGCCGTCGAACGACTGCCGTTCAGCATCAAGGTCCTGCTCGAGAGCCTGCTGCGCAACGAGAACGGCTACGACGTCACCCGTGAGGACGTCGAGCGCCTGGCCGCCTACGACGCCGCCGACCCGGCGCAGGTCGAGGTCCCCTTCAAGCCGGCGCGCGTCGTGCTCCAGGACTTCACCGGCGTGCCGGCCGTCGTCGACCTGGCCGCCCTGCGCGCGGCCATGCAGCGCATGGGCGGCGATCCGAAGGCGATCAATCCCCTCGTGCCCGTCGACCTCGTGATCGACCACAGCGTCCAGGTCGACGAGTACGACAGCCCGCTCGCGCTCGCCAGCAACGCCACGATCGAGTTCGAGCGCAACCGCGAACGCTACGAGTTCCTACGCTGGGGCCAGGCCGCCTTCGACGACTTCTCGGTGGTTCCGCCGGCGTCCGGGATCGTGCACCAGGTGAACCTCGAGTACCTTTCGAAGGGCGTCCTGCACGCTCCGGACGGCGATCTCGAGGTCGTGTACCCCGACTCGTTGGTCGGCACCGACAGCCACACCACGATGATCAACGGGTTGGGCGTGGTCGGCTGGGGCGTCGGCGGGATCGAGGCCGAGGCCGTGATGCTGGGGCAACCGATCTACATGCTGACGCCCGAGGTGGTCGGCTTCCGGCTGATCGGGCGCCTGCCGGAAGGCTCCACCGCCACCGACCTCGCGCTGGTGGTGACCCAGATGCTGCGACGTCACGGCGTGGTCGGCAAGTTCGTCGAGTTCTACGGCCCTGGGCTGTCGAGCATGACGCTGCCGGACCGGGCCACCATCGCCAACATGGCGCCCGAGTACGGGGCGACGATGGGGTTCTTCCCGACCGACGCCGAGACGCTGCGCTACCTCCGTCAGACCGGCCGACTCCCCGACGAGGTCGAGTTGGTCGAGCGCTACGCGCGGGCGAACGGCCTGTTCCGGACCGACGACCTGGCCGATCCGGTGTTCCAGGAGACGCTCGAGCTCGACCTCTCGACCGTGCAGCCGAGCCTGGCGGGTCCCAAGCGCCCCCAGGACCGCATCCTGTTGGCCGACATGCAGCCCACCTGGCGCGAGGCCCTCGTCGCACCGACCGAGGCGCGCGGTTTCGGGCTGGACGACGCCGCCCTGGCGCGCACCGCGCCGCTGCGGTTCAAGGGGGCCGAGGTCGACCTGCGCCACGGCGACGTGGTCATCGCCGCCATCACCTCGTGCACCAACACCAGCAACCCGAGCGTGATGCTCGCGGCCGGCATGGTCGCGAAGAAGGCGGCCGAGCGCGGCCTCAGGGCGAAGCCGTGGGTGAAGACGTCGCTCGCGCCCGGGTCGCGCGTCGTCACGGAGTACCTCGACGATGCCGGCCTGACGCCGTACCTGGAGCAGGTGGGCTTCTACACCGTCGGGTACGGTTGCACCACCTGCATCGGCAACTCCGGTCCGTTGCCGGAGCCAGTCGTCGAGGCCATCCAGGACGGTGACCTGGTGGCCGCGTCGGTGCTCTCCGGCAACCGCAACTTCGAGGGCCGTATCAACCCCCACGTCCGGGCCAACTACCTCGCGAGCCCGCCGCTGGTGGTCGCGTACGCGCTCGCCGGCACCGTCGACATCGACCTCGTGAACGACCCGCTCGGCGTCGACGCCGAAGGCGCCAACGTGTACCTCCGCGACCTCTGGCCCAGCTACGCCGACGTGACGGCCGCCCTCGAGACGGCCATGCGCCCGGAGACGTTCCAGCGCCTCTACGCCGGCATCGAGCAGTCGAACGACGCCTGGAACGCGATTCCCGTCAAGGGCGGCGAGCTCTACGCGTTCGACGAGGACTCGACCTACATCCACGAGCCACCGTTCTTCGTCGACATGCGGCCCGAGCCCGCTCCGATCGCACCGATCACGGGCGCGCGCGTGCTCGTGAAGGTGGGTGACTCGGTCACGACCGACCACATCAGCCCGGCCGGCTCGATCGGCGCCGACACACCCGCCGGCCGCTACCTGATCGAGCGCGGCGTCGAGCCGAGCGACTTCAACAGCTACGGCGCGCGGCGTGGCGACGACCGCGTGATGACGCGTGGGACCTTCGCCAACATCCGGCTGCGGAACCAACTCGCCCCCGGGACCGAGGGGGGTTGGACCACCAACGTGCTCAACGACCGGGTCGAGACGATCTTCGACGCCAGCCGCGCCTACATGGCCGCTGGCGTGCCGACCGTCGTCATCGCCGGCGAGGACTACGGTATGGGCTCGAGCCGCGATTGGGCCGCGAAGGGGACGTTCCTGCTCGGCGTCAAGGCCGTGATCGCCGTGAGCTTCGAGCGCATCCACCGCTCCAACCTCGTGGGGATGGGCGTGTTGCCACTCCAGTTCCTGCCGGGGCAGGACCTCGAGGCGCTCGGTGTCGACGCCACCGGGACCTTCGACGTCGAGATCTCCGACGACGTCGCGCCGCGGCAACGGCTGCGCGTCGTCGGGCAGCGCAGCGACGGGACGCCCGTGCCGTTCGAGGTCGTCTGTCGGCTCGACACGCCGGTGGAGGTCGACTACTACCGCAACGGTGGCATCTTGCACACCGTGCTCCGCAGCCTGCACCGACAGGCGGCGACGAGCGGCGTCTGAGCGTGAGCGCAGGGGGCGCCACAGCTGGTCGTGGTGCCCCCACGCGCGTGAAGCGTTCCGCACGCGCATGGCTCCGCTCGCTCTATACTGCGTCGATGCGCGACATCATCATCTTCCTGCTGATCCTCACCGGTATCTTCTTCGCCATCGGTGAGTGGCGCGGTTGGTACCTCGGGATCCCGAACCAGACGCCGATCTTCCTGTACAAGAACGATCACGTCGCGCGCACGCCGATCCGCACGATCACGCGTGACGACATGCCGATCGCAGTGAGCGGCCAGGTGCGGCGTGGCACGGTGCGGGTGCAGGTGTTGTTCGAGAGCCCTGCGAGCTTCCAGACGGGTGCCGCGCCGGAGCCGCAGCGCGAAGTCTTCGACCAGACGTTCACACGTGGGCAGCGCCTCGGCATCGACGAGGTCTTCCGCGAGGGTCGCGGTATCTACACCGTGGTCATGACCTACGCCGACGCCAGCGGCACCTTCCGCATCGACTACCCGGTCTCGTCACAGCTCTAGGGGGCACCGTGTCCGCCATCGTGGTACGCGGCTGCCTCGTCGCGCTCGTCCTCATGGGGCTCGGCTGCGCCCTGGCGCAGCCGCTCGTGCGTGTGCTGCTCGACGAGCGCCCCGGCGCGGCGAGCGTCCGCATCGACGGCCCGCACCGTGGTGCGATCGATGGCCGGCCCTTCACGACGCCGTTCGCGTTGACGTGGTCGGTGGCGGCCGTGGACGGGCGGCTCTACGTCGACGCCGTGCCGGTGGGGCGGCAGCTCGAACTCGCGCCCGATGCCGGCGAGGTGGTCTGGGACGGTGCGCGCTACCGTGGCTCGGTGCGCTTCGTGGCGCGTGGCGACACCGTGCTGATCGTGAACGTCGTCGACATCGAGTCGTACCTGCGCGGCGTCGTGCCGGCGGAGATGCAGGCGAACTGGCCGCTCGAGGCCCTGCGGGCCCAGGCGGTAGCGGCTCGGACCTACACCATGGTCAACCTCGACGCCGGGGCGCCGTACGACGTCTGCGCCACGAGCGACTGCCAGGTCTACCGAGGCATCGGCATCGAACACGCCCGGACCGACCAGGCCGTGCTCTCCACGGCCGGGCAGGTGCTCACGTTCGGCGGTGCCTACGCCCGCACGTACTACCACTCCGACAGCGGCGGCGTGGTCGCGTCGTCGGCCGAGGTGTGGGGCATGTCGATCCCCTACCTCTCCGCTTTCCGCGACGTCGCGAGCGACGGCCCCCATGCGCGCTGGGACGTCCGTCTCGAGCCTGCGATGGTGGCGGTGCAGCTGACCGCATCGGGGCATCACGTGGGCGCGGTGCAGCGCGTACGCGTGCTGTCGTACAGCGAGTCTGGACGCGTGGCGTCGCTCGAGGTCGTGGGCAGCGCCGGGCGCGTGACGCTGCACGGCTTGAGCGCGCGCCTGCAGGCGCGCGCCTGGGGGCTCAAGTCGACGCGCTTCGAGATGGTCGGCGACCTCGCGGTGCGGGGGTGGGGCTGGGGCCACGGCGTCGGAATGAGCCAGTACGGTGCGCGCGCCCTGGCGCTCGCGGGGCATAGCTACGGCCAGATCCTCGGCTTCTACTACCCCGACACCCAACTGCAGCGGCTCACGACGGTCGCCGTGCGCTGAACGCGCTTCAGCCGCGCGCGAGCTTGACCGCGTGGACGAGGTCGTGCAGCGCCTCGTCGGCGCTGCTCCCCTCGGTCAGGCACCCCTGCACGTAGTTCTCGAGGATCACGTCGCCGGTGGCGTTGAGGGCGCTGCGAACACCCGCTAAGAGGGTCAGGACCTCGCGGCACGAGCGCCCTTCTTCGATCATCCCCTGCAACCCCCGGACCTGGCCCTCGAGGCGCTTGAGCCGGTTGATCACACGGCGCCGCTGCTCGTCGTCCTGATCGAGCGTCGGATGGTCGATGCGTCCGGTTGTGCTGCCGCTGCTGTGCATCGTGCTCCTGTCGGGCGGAGGCGTCCGCCAGTATCCCAGGGGGATATCATAGCGTGCTCGGACGCCGTGCGCCAGCCACTGCGAACCTGCTACCCTGCGGGACATGGCGGGTGAGTCGACCGCCGAGGAGGACCGCATGCGTGCCTTCAAGGGGATCGTGCGCGAAGGGCGCGTCGAGTTGGCCGAGGGCGTGTCGCTGCCCGAGGGCACCATCGTCACCGTCACCGTGGGCGAGACCGAACTGCTGCGGGCGACGTTCCGCGCAGCACTGCGACGCAACACGCGCAGGCGCAGCCGCGGGCGGCGGTGGGGACCGGTGTACACGGCCACGGACACCACGGGGTGAGCGACGCTGGCGACCTCGCCGGCCACCGGATCAGCCTCGTTCCGACGCCGATCGGCCACCTGCAAGACGTCACGCTGCGTGCGCTCGACACGCTCCGCGCGGCCGACGTCGTCGCGGCGGAGGACACGCGGCGATCTCGCGTCTTGCTCGATCGTCACGGCATCACGACGCGCCTCACCCGCCTCGATGCGCACACCATGGCGGCGCGTGCACCGGCGTTGCTGCAGCAGCACCGCCACGTCGCGTTCATCACCGACGCGGGCACGCCAGGCATCAGCGACCCGGGCGCCGAGCTCGTGGCGCTGGCCCGCGACCTCGGTGTCGAGGTCGAGGTGCTTCCCGGGCCCACCGCCTTCGTCCCCGCGCTCGTGCTCTCAGGCCTCCCCGCGGCCCGCTTCACCTTCGAGGGCTTCCTCCCTCGCAAGGGACGAGAGCGCCGAGAGCGCATCGCCGCGATCGCGGCTCGCGATCATCCCAGCATCGTCTACGAGGCCCCGACACGGCTGCTGGCCAGCCTGCGCGACATGGCGGCCGCCTGTGGCGAAGAGCGCAGCGCCGCGGTCGCCCGAGAGCTCACGAAGCTGCATGAGGAGACGCGCCGAGGCACGTTGAGAGAGCTCGCCGCCCACTTCGAGGCGACCAAGGTCCGGGGCGAGATCGTCCTCGTCATCGGCCCCGCCGATGCGGAGCGCGCCGGGGTGGACGCGCCGCCGCTCGACGCTGAGGCGCTCGCAGAGCGGCTGGCGAGCGAGGGACGTTGGGGTCGGGACTTGCGGGCCGACCTGATCGCGGCGGGCGTCCCTCGTGACGTCGCGTATGCGTTGGCGATGCGCCTGAAGCAGGGCGGCGAACGCTGACGCGGCGGCGCCACGCCCCTGCGACGCGCCACCGCAGCGCACGAGCGTCGCCCTCGCCGCGGTCAGCAGCGGCCGATGGCGATACGATGCCGCGGGCCGCCGAGCCCGAGCCCACCATGGCGAAGACCGTGACACCCACCGCACCACTCCACGCCGATGCGCCTCCCGAGGCGGCGTCCGAGGTGTCGAGTGCCGTGGATCCGCTGCGCGACGCCGCCCAGGCGCGCGGCGTGCGACTGCTCGCCCTGCCGAGCGTGGCGCGAGCCGCCCGCTTCGTTCGCCACGATGGCCCCGCCGTGCTCGTCACCACGCCCGAGCGGGCCGAGCGCTTCGCCAACAGCGACGTGTTCGGCGCTCGCCACACGCTCGACCCGAGCCTCTCGGATTGGAGCGACCGCGCCGACAAGGTCGTCCTCACCGCCGCCCACGCCGTCGCCCGCTTCCCGCACGACCCCGAGCGCTACGCCCTCGCCCTGCGCGTCGGCACGCGCATCGCGCGCGACACGCTGCTCGAGCGCCTGGTCGCCTACGGCTACCCGCGCGACGCCGTGCCCGGCACCACCGTCAGGGGCGACACCATCGAGATCCACCTCGCCGAGGACGACGTCGTGCGCATCGAGGTCTTCGGTGACGAGATCGACACCCTGCTGCGCAAGGGGGCGGCGACGAGCGAGGTGGTGCTCGAGCCGCGGGACATGGACGCCTTGCTCGAAGCCGAGGGAGGGGACGCCGAGGCCGTCTGGCGCTCCACCGTGCTCGCCCAGTGCCCGGGCACCGTGTTCCTCGACGCGCCGGAGCTGATGGAGGCCGAACTCGGCGATGCCGGACCCTTGTGGGCGGCACTCGCCGGCCGCGATGTGGTGTCGTTCGGTCGCGATCCGCTCGCGCTCGACGTGCGCGTCGCGACCGAACAGCCGTTGCCGTACTACCGGGCCAAGCTGCGCGACATGGCCGCCGACGTCGAGACCTGGCTGCGCGACGGCTACAGCGTCCAGCTGCTGCTCGGGTTCGAGCGCACCGGCCGCTACCTGCGTGAGCGCGTGATCGATCACCTCTCGAGCACCTGGCGCAACACCGTGGCCGACCACCCGGGCGAGGTCTCGCTGGTGCTCGCGCCGCGCCTCGAGGGGGGGTACCGCGACCCCGAGCGGCGCGAGGTGGTGCTCACCGAGGACCTCCTCTACGGCTACCAGGGCGACAGGGCGCGCGCCAAGCTGCGCGGCAAGCGCGTCCACGACCCGGCGGCGTTGCAGATGGGCGACTACCTGATCCACCCCGACCACGGCGTCGGTCGCTTCCTGGGGCTCGAGGCCCGACAGGTGGTGGGCGTGACGCGCGACTACCTGCGGCTCGCCTACGCCGGTGAGGGGAAGCTCTACCTGCCGATGGAGCAGCTGCCGCTGCTGAGGCGCCACCCGGGCACGAGCGACGACCCGCCACGGCTCTCGACGCTCGGCACGAACGAGTGGTCGCGGGCGCGCGAACGGGCCCGGGCCTCGGCCGAGCATCTGGCGGCCGAGCTGGTCAAGACGTACGCCGCGCGCCAGGTCGCCACCGGGGTCTCGTACGGCCCGCTGCCCGAGTGGGATCCGCTGATCGCCGCCACGGCCGACTTCGAGCTCACCCGCGACCAGCGCCAGGCGCTGGAGGATACGTTCGCCGACATGGAACGCGCGGTCCCCATGGACCGCCTGATCAGCGGCGACGTCGGCTTCGGCAAGACCGAGGTCGCCCTGCGCGCGGCCCACCGCGCCATCGGACACGGCCATCAGGCGGCCATGCTCGTCCCCACCACGGTGTTGGCGAGCCAGCATCACCAGACCTTCGTCGAGCGCTTCGCGGGACTGCCCGTCAACGTGGCCATGCTGTCGCGCTTCACCAGCGACGCCGAGGCCAAGGCGGTCGTGGCGGGCCTCGCCGACGGCAGCGTCGACGTCGTGGTGGGGACGCATCGGGTCCTCTCGGAGGGCGTGACGTTCAAGCGGCTCGGATTGGTGATCGTCGACGAGGAGCACCGCTTCGGCGTCGCGCAGAAGGACCGCCTCAAGACGCTCAAGGCCGGCGTCGACGTGCTCTCGCTCTCCGCGACGCCGATCCCCCGCACGCTGTACATGAGCCTGGTCGGCCTGCGCGACGTGTCCCAGATCATGACGCCGCCCGAGGGCCGTAAGCCCATCCAGACGGTGCTGCAGCCCTACGACCCACGCACGGTGCGCGAGGCGATCGTGTTCGAGCTCGAGCGTGGCGGGAAGGTGTACTACATCCACGACCGCATCGGCTCGATGAGCATGCGCGGCCGCACGCTCGCGCAGTTGGTGCCCGAGGCTCGCATCGGCGTCGCCCACGGGCAGATGGGTGCCGACGCGCTCGAGGAGGTCATGCTGGGCTTCCAGGAGGGCGCCTTCGACGTCCTGCTCGCCACCACGATCGTCGAGTCCGGGCTCGACGTCGGCGGCGCCAACACGCTGGTGATCGAACGAGCGGACCGGCTCGGTTTGGCGCAGCTGTACCAGCTGCGCGGCCGCGTGGGCAGGCGCCGGACCGAGGCCTGGGCGTACCTGCTGTACCCGGGGAAGACCACCGAGACGGCACAGCGTCGGCTCTACGCGATCGCCGAGCTCGACGACCTCGGCAGCGGGCATCGCTTGGCCGAGAAGGACATGGAGATCCGTGGGGTAGGCAACCTGCTCGGCCCGGAGCAGCATGGCCAGATCGCCGCCGTGTCGCTCGAGGTCTACACCGAGATGCTGGCGGAGGCCATCGCCGCGCTGAAGGGGGAGCAGGCCAGCGAGCGCGCGCCGCAGGTGGCACTCGACCTCGCCATCGACGCGCGCTTGTCGCCGACGTACCTCGCCTCCGACGACGAGCGCATCGCCTTCTACGGCCGCTTCGCCGAGGCGCAGAACCTGGCGGACGTGTCGCGGCTGGCGCGCGAGCTACGCGAGCGCTACGGGCCGTTCCCGGTGGAGGTCAAGTCGTTCGTCGACCTCGCCAAGCTCAGGCACCTGGCCGCGGGCCGCGGCGTCGCCACCATCACCGAACACATGACCGACGTGCAGATCACCTTCCGCGGCGACGCGCTCGACTACGACGCGCGCCGCATCCGAGAGCTGCGCTACACCGTCGAACCCACGCGCTACCCGCCCGGGTTCTCGATCAAGAAGCGCGGCCTCGGCGGTGCCGACGCACTCCTCGGCGCGATCACCGACGTCTTGTTCGCCTGCGCCTGAGACGCGACGCGCGACGGCGCGCCACGAGACAGGATCGTGGCGCGCACATTGGTGGCGGTGGGCGCAAAGACGTGCGCCCGTGGATGACGCCGGGTGGCGTCAGGTCAGCGTCGCGGGAACACCGAAGCCAAGTGGAGGAGGAAGCGCTCTGCGATGTCTGTGGCGTTGTGACCCGTGGCGATGACGCTCACCGAGCTCACGTCGCCGCGTTGCACGACGGAGAAGGTCAAGCGCGTGTACCGCGGCGCGATCGGGAACACGCCCGTGACTTCGGACAACAAGACGACCGAGGTCGACGACTCGTTCTCGACGCGGAAGGGCGTCATCGAGGTGGTGGGCTGGTTGTTGCGTCCGTAATCCACGATCTCGGCGAGGAGTGCGGCTGGAGCGGCCTGGTACTCGACCGCGGGACGCTCGACGGTCGGCGCACACGCGGCGACCAAGGCGACGAGGAACGCGATCAGGGCGATGCGTACTGGGAGCTTGGTCATGCCTCACCGTACGCCTCGCCTGGGGCCTGTCGGTGACGGGCGTCACAACTGACCCGAAGCGGCTACGTTCGGGGCACGGCACGGTGAAGCGCCCGAGGCCGAGGCCCCGGGGTCGTCACCGCGCCGGTCGCGGCAACCCGCCCCGCGACTCGGACGCAGAAGTGGGTGTTGAAGCCCAAGCCGGCCGTGGCCCGGGGCGCTTCACCGCTCAGGTCGCGTCAACGCGACCGGCGACTCGTACTCAGAAGTGGTAGTTGAAGCCCAAGCGGCCGATGAAGCCGAAGCGGAACTCGTCGACGATCTGGATCGCCGGGCCGACTTCGAGGAACACGCCGCCCTCGGGCAGACCGATCTCGCCGAGACGGTACTCGCCGCCGACGAAGGCGTCGATCGACAGGCCGAGGTTACCGGCGCCGAAGCTGAAGTTCGGGCCGCCACCGACGTACACGTCGATCGGCGTCATGCCCGTGTCGACGTCGAGGCCGTACATCACGTCGACGCCGAAGCCGAAGACGTTGCCGGCGAAGAAGGCGTAACCGAGGTTGCCGCGAACGTCGAGGCCTGCGAAGGCGTTCTCGACGCCGAAGTGCACCTGGGCTCCGGGATAACCGCCGCTCAGGCCGGCCCAGAAACCGGACTGCGCGAAGGCGCCGCCGGTGCCGAGCGCGGCGATGGCGATCAGGGAAATGAGGAGTTTGCGCATGCGTACCCTCCAGAGTGAATTGAGAAACGCGGGAGCTTCTCGTCTGCCGCGTTATATCACGTTCAGGGCGTGACATCAGGTGGGAATGTCCACAGGTGGCGTCGGTCTCGCCCCGTTCGAGCGCGTCTCAGTCGCGCTCGCTGCTCCGTTCACGCCAACGCCGCGAGGCGTCGCGCGGGCGCGGTCGAGCGCGGTTGCACGCTGGCAAGACGCCGTGTCGCGCCTCGTGCGCTGCGAGCAGGGCCGCCTCCTCGGCCTGCGGCACGCGGCTGTGGCGATAGCGCCAGAACGCACCTCCGTCGCGGATGCAGCCGGGACGGGCCAGGTGCTGCCGGAGGCGGTTGGGGACGTCGGTCGCGGACTGGCCGACGTAGATCACGCGGCGTTCGGCGTCCGCCACCTCGTAGACGCCGGGCATCGCGTCACGGCCCCGCGCTGGCGGCAGGCGCTCGAGCCGCCGCCAGCGCGCCGCGATCGGCACGTCAGCCCTCGTAGCCGAGCTCGCGCAGCGCGTCGCGATCGTCACGCCAGCCGCGCCGGACCACGACCTCCAGGTCGAGGTAGACGCGTTGTTGGAGGAAGATCTCGAGCTGCTTACGGGCGGTCCTGCCGATCTCGCGGATCATCGCCCCGCCGCGTCCCAGCACGATCGGACGATGGCCCTGCTTCTCGATCCAGATCTCGGCGTGCAGGTAGAGCGGCTCCTCGCTTCCGGGCTCCGGGTCGCGCCACTCGTCGATCACCACCGCCACTGCGTACGGCAGCTCCTGCCGCAGGTGCGTCATGGC
>REEJ01000084.1 GCA_007695125.1 Trueperaceae bacterium
CGAGGACCGCGACGGTGGGACTGAAGAGCGCGTCTTCATCGTTCGGGGCGCCGGGTTCGAGGACGGGTACGTGATGCGTCGCACGCTCGAACGAGAGTCCGTCCATCGATTCGGCGTAGCCGATCGCACCCGCAGCGACGAGTGGTGGGTCGGGGCCGTCGTATCCGACGCGGTAGCCGGTGTAGTACATGCGGAACGGCCCGTCTGCCGCGCGCGTCACGAAGGCGGTTTCGACGACGCGGTCCCAGCCGTGCGGATCGCCGCGGTACGCGACGCTCTCGTCGTTGTCGCCGACGAGCGGCTGGGCGAAGTCCCAGGTGATGCCGTCCACGGACTCGGCGACGCCGATGACGACCTGGTGGTCCGTGTCGCGCTCCAGGTCGAGAATCACCCCGGTGAAGTACATCAGCAGTCGCGACTCTGACACCCGGACGACCGAAGGATCGCCTGCGACCCATTGGCCGCCCCACACCGGCGTGGGGTGCTTCGTGAACGGGGTCACCGAACGGGTTGGTCCTGCGTTGCCGCAGACGACCGGCATCAGGGCGCCGGCGAGCAGGGCGAGGGTCGATACGACGGCGATCGCGGATCCCCTTCCCAGCCGTCGCACAGGCCAACCTCCAACGTGCGCACGATAGGGGACCGCATGCCGGGGCGCAAGCGTACGTCGTGCCTAGGCCGGCCCAGGGGCGCAGTCGCCCGTCGCTGCGATCGCGGGTATCGTTGGAAACCTTCGATGGTCCGAGCGCTGGTCCGTATGTCGACGCGGCGAGGAGGGCGTCGTGGACAGCACGAACTATGCGAGCGTGTTCGTCGCTGTGGCAGAGGACCGCCCCGTCGGGGTGGGCACCATGCCGCCCGAGCGGACGCCGGCGAGCGTTGCGCGGCTGCAGTACGACACGCTCGTCGATGCACCGTACCGGCACACGGCGGACGAGGTGCTGTTCGGCGTCCACGCGCTGCGCTCCGGAATCCCCGCGAGCGACATGGCCGTTGCGCGTGCGGCGTACTTCGCGCGGGGGCAGCCGTGTCTGCGCTCCTCGCCGTTGGCGAAGCGCTACGGCTGGGGCTTCCACGTCGACGAACAGGGAAGGGTAGCGTTGCTCGCTGTTGGGACGGCACGGTACGACGAGCTCGTCTCGGACGGATCACTCACCCAGCGCCACGCCGTATCGTCCGGCGACGGCCGAGCAACCCCGCTTCCGATCGGTGGAGGTTGACGCCGCCCGGGATGCGCCGATACGATCGCTGAATGAGAATCGGTTATCATTTCGGCTGGAGGTTCTGGGTGCCCGCACGTACGAACCGGTCCAACCTGACGCGTCGAAGCGACGCTCCGCAAGCTCAAGGCGAGCCTCAAAGCGGTAGCGGCATCCCAGGTTTCTGCCGAGAGGAGAACCGCGACACGAGGAGAAGTGACCCCACACGAGGCGCGTGCGGCGGCAGCGCCCGCGCTGCACGAGCCGTGCGCGATCCTCGCTCGACGCACGTCTGGGCGGAACGGGTTGCGCGCGGCTACCGTCCGCTGAAACGGGTCGGGTCCGGCCGACGTGAGCACACCGAAGTCACCACCTTCGGTTCACGTGATGTTGCTGTCGTTGGGTCGTCCTCGAGGCGATCCCCCAGCCGTGTTGCGGGCTCGACGCGTGAAACGGAGCTGAACATGGCACGACGAGGTCTGATCGGGAAGCCCAGGCAGCGCCACAAGTCGGTCGAGAAGTACGCCGACGAGCGGCGCGCCCTCAGAGCGGCGAGGGATCATCTCGGTCTGCAGGAGCTGCCCCGGGATGCGTCCAGGACGCGCGTTGCGAACCGCTGCCAGGTGACGGTCCGTAGGCGCGGCTCTCCGCGCGCTTTCGGGGTCTCGCCGCATCGTGTTCCGGGAGATGGCACACGCTGGGTCCTTGCCGGGGGTCAGGAAGGCGAGTTGGTGAGCGGCGTTGCCTCGGGATCGCCTCGACGGCGACGCGCTCGCGTGTCGTCGTGGGGTTAGCGCACAGGGGACTCGTCTTGGCGCCGCCCCCACGTCCTTTGCGGGGCGCAAGAGTACCCGGCAAGGCCCGAGACCGCGCGTCACGTGAAGGAGGAGGTATGGAGAGCACACCTCAACGCATCCCGATCACCATCATCGGCGGCTTCCTGGGTGCGGGGAAGACGACCCTGGTCAACCATCTCGTCCAACGGGGTGGGCGGCGCTTCGGTGTGATCGTCAACGAGTTCGGCACTACGGGTGTCGACGGCTCACTCATCGAGAACGTGGATTCGGATGGAGTAGCGGAGCTCTCCAATGGCTGCGTCTGCTGTTTCGGGCGCGACGACCTGGTGGCAGCGCTCGTCAAATGTGCGGCGCGCGACACGCCGCCCGAGTGGGTGCTGATCGAGCTCTCTGGGGTCGCTGATCCTGTGCCGGTCGCGCAAACGATGCTGGACCCGCTCGTCCGTACGCTGTTCGAGCTCGACAGCCTCGTCGGCGTTGCCGACGCTCGCCAGCTCGACCGGACGCTGAGCGACAATCCCGAAGGCGCCGCGCAGCTCCTCTACGCCAACACGGTGGTGCTGAACAAGGCCGACATCGCCAGCGGCACGCAGCTCACGGCAGCAGCGGGGCTCATCGCCGCCCTGAACCCCCTGGCGACGATCCACACGGCCGCCCGGGCGGCTGTGGACCCGGCGCACCTGCTGGGACTGGGCGCGTTCGACCCGGCCCGTTCGGAACCCGAGCTGCGCTCCGGCCAGGGCGTTCAGCACACTGCAGGGCTCACGAGTCTCACCCTCAGGGCCGAAGCGCCGCTCGACCCGAAGGAGTTCGACGACTTCCTGGAGGCGCACCTGCTCTCGTGGCCCGACCGCGTGTACCGCAGCAAGGGCTTCGTCAGCCTCCAGGGTGTCGGTTGCCGGGTCCTGGTGCAGACCGTGCGCGACATCCTCGACCTGAGATTGTCGGACGGAGCGTCCGACGGAACCTCCGAACTGGTGGTGATCGGACGGGCGTTGAACCGAGAGTCGGTCGCACGTGGGTTCGCGCGCGCTGCCGAGCCGCGCGCCGATCGTGCAGCCTTCGCGCTCGACATCGACGAGGACCATCATGTGGTCGCAGATCACCCCGACTTCTCACCACAGGAGCAACCTCATGGCTGAACGCCCCCAGACCCGCAGCCGGAAGGACCGTCGTGGTCGCCGCAAACCCAAAGTGTGCCCATTCGAGACGGGTGCGCTCGAGGTCACCGACTACCACGACGTCGCGATGCTCAGGCGCTTCATCTCCGACACCGGCAAGATCCTGCCGCGGCGCCGCACCGGCGTCTCGGCCCGGTACCAGCGTCGACTCGCCGGGACGATCAAGCTGGCCCGGATGCTCGCCATCCTGCCCTACGCCAAGCCGCTGGTGCGCCGGTGACGACACCCCGATCCTACGGCGAATGGCACACGTGCATCACCGTGGACTGTGGCATCGCCTTGACACCCGCCTACGTGAAGACACGCCTCGCCAAGCTGCGTGACGAAGACGCCGCCGAAACCCGGCGCTTCGCCAAGCTCTACGGCGAGGCGCACCTGAGGAGCGTGATCGGCTGGTTCGAGCGTGCCGCACGTGAGGTCGCGTGAAGCTCCACGCCATGCCCGACGCGCGGGCCGATGGGGGCACGCATGGTCCGCCTCCCGATCAATGTCACGTTTGATGGTGCGCAAGGGTTCTCGAGCCGGACACCCTGCCCCGGTGTTCGTGGCCCATCTCGGACAGCTGGGGGGCCGACTTGCGCCTGTGACGTGGTTCGCGCTTCGTGAGGTCACAGGGCGCAGGTCTTCGATCGTGCTTCGGCCCTGAGTCTTCATCGCACCCCCGCTCGTGATCGCGCCGTACAGCGTGTTCATGCGCGACCTACGCGCGCAGCTCGAGCGCATGCGGCGTTTCGCGACCGACCGGGTACCGAAAGAGTGGGGCTTTGCCTAGTTCTCGGACCTCATGGAACTGCGTCTAGGACCCTAAGGGCGGGCTCGCGGCGACCTAAGGATGAGATGGCGTTCTTAGTAGCGGCTGCATACCTCCGCACTGGGCGGCATCGATACCTACTAACTGGGAATGCGTTATCATCAATCCGGGTGGACCGGCGACCCGGCACCTGCCGGAGTCGACGTGCGTCGTGCGAGGCGACGCCGACTGGGGCCCCGAGGAGCGTGTCCATGAAGGTAGCGTATGTCTTCGCCACGAACATGGCCAGCACGTACAAGCTGGCCACCATGATTCTCCCTCAACTCGAACGGGGGGACCATGGCGCGCATGTGGTCGGCATGATGTTCTTCGACGACAACGTCTTTTCGTTGCGTGCCGGCGACCCCGTGGGGGAGAGACTCGCTCGGGTCGCGAAGCAGCACGGGGTTCTTCTGATGGTCTGCGACCAGTGCGCTCTGCGCCGCGGATTGGCCGAGGGGACCTTCGATGCGTGCGGAACCGGATCCGTGACGCCGAAGGGCCTGGTCGATGGGGTGGTGTGTGGGTGCTTTCCGCAGCTGTACGCCGCGCTGGCGGAGGCCATGCCCGACCATGTCATCACGTTGTGATCGGCGCTCCTAGACGGCGCGCCGGCGGTCGGGCATGACCGAGGATCCGGCGCGCGCCACCTTGCCGCCGACGCAGATGTCGGCGACGACGCCGTCGTGCGAGGAGCCGCCGCCGACCGAGTCCCCCTGGGAGGACGTACGCCTACGCGCCCTCCTCGCGGATCGCATCGAGACCTTCTGGAACCGGGACCAGTTCGAGGCGTTCGTCGCGCCGAGGTTGGGCGTGGACGTCGGAGGCACCGTCCTGGACGTCGGCTGCGGCCCCGGGGGGCTTGACGATCCCGCTCGCCCGCGCGCTGCCCGCCGCGACGGTCGTGGGTATCGACCTCGACGAGGGCGCCCTCGAGCAGGCGAGATCGCTCGCCGTCACGGCCGGCGTGACGAACGTCTCGTTCTGCGTCGGCGATGCGACGGCGCTTCCGGTCGCGGATGGCGAGGCGGACGCGACCACCTGCCAGACCCTGCTGACGCACGTCGCTGACGCGGTGGCGGTGCTCCGCGAGATGATCCGGGCAACGAGACCGGGGGCGCGATCCTGGTGGTCGAGTACGACGACCGTGGGACCTTCGCGCGTGCCGACGATGTGTCCCCCGCGCTGTCGATCGAGGAACGGGTGTGGCGCTTCGAGATGGCGCTCCGCTACGCGGAGGGGAAGCGTCTCCTGGGCCATGGCGACGAACGGATCGGTTCGCGCGTGCCGTTGCTGCTGCAGGACCTCGGCTGCACCGTCGAGGACGTTCGGCTCGTCGATCGCGCCTGGCGAGCGCTGCCCCCGTACCTCGATCCGCGCGAGCGCCTCGGCCTGGAGACGGTGCGGACGATGCTGGCTCCACCTTCCGAGGCCGCTTGGGCTTGGGCCGAGGCCTGTTACCGCGCTGGGGGGGCGGCCGACGCCGATGTCGATCGACTCCGGCGCCTTGTGGACGAGGACCCCTGGCGGAGCGACGTGCTCGCGTTGCTCGACCGCGGAGGGTACCGTTACGTCAGCGCCATCCTCAGGTTCGTGACGTTGGCGCGGACGCCCGTTGCCTGAGGCGCCGGGTGCGACGATCGTCCGTGTTCGGGCGCGGCCGGGCTCGATCGCGGCGGCGGCCCGACGGGTGTGGGAGGGGTGCGTGGACGACATCAACGCTCGCGTTCGGTCGCTCTACGACGTCGCTGCGAGGTCGTACGAGTCGGAGCTGGGGCACGGGATTGCGGTCGGCGAGCTTGAGCACTGGCGGGCGGATCTCGCGTTCGCGCTGCACGAACGAGCCGGTCTGGTGGCCGCCGACGTCGGCGCGGGCACCGGGGTGTTCTCGAGGTTCCTTGCGGCCAGCGGCTACGAGGTCGTGGGGATCGAACCGTCTTCGGGCATGATCGCGCAGGCGTTGTCGCAGCCCGTTGCCGGTGTCGTCTACGTTCAGGGCGACGCCATGGGCATCCCGGAGCGCGACGCCGGCTGGGACCTGATCGCGGCGCGGCAGTCCGTCTGCTACCTCGAGGACCCCTTGCGCGCGTTCCGGTGCTGGCTGGATCTCCTTGCACCCGGTGGTCGCGTGCTCATCGTCGAAGGCCTCTGGAGCCGGGCCTCCTGGAACGACGAGGACCTGGTCGACGCGTTGCCGCTGTCATGCGTGCAGACGCGTTCCGCTCTCACGTACCTGCTGCGGTGCGCCGGTTTCGGTTCGGTTCGGCAGCGTTGGCTCTCGGCCGTCAACCGGCACCACGGGTTGGGCGACGGCGATGTTGGCAGTCGGTACGTCGTGGTGGCTGGCCCTCGGGCTTGAACGATCGTCCAGAGCGCGACGCGCAGCCCACCGCGCCCCGACCCGCGAGCTCGCGCACCGGCGTGCCCTCCATGAGGACCCGTCCGGCGAGCGCGGGTTGGAGCGCGGCGAGCGTCCGTAGCAGGGTGCATGTGCCGGCGCAATTGATGCCGATCAGGCAGGCGAACTCGCCCGGCCGAAGGCGGGCCGAGAGGTCGCGGACGACCTCGATCAACGCCATCGAAAGCATGGTTGCGAGCCGCACCCGGAACACCGACACCACCTACCTGGTGGCAGCCGAGTCGGTCGGGCCGCTCACCCAGGAGCTGCAAGCGCTCGGTGTCACGCTCGACGCGTCCGCAGCACGCGCTTCCGAGGCGTCCGCCGCGCCGGCCGGCGCGACCGCATCCGCGGCTGGGGAGCCGGTCGACGCGCTCGTCGCGGGCCTCAGCACGCGCCGAACCCGCGAGCGACTCGAGGAAGCGATCGCCGCCGGCCACGACGTCGAGCTGCGCTACGCCGTGGAACGCGAGCGCTACGGCCGTTATGGCCCGACAACGTCAGGATGCGCTGGGGCTCGACGTAACCGAGCCGGCGCGCCTCGGCCCGCGCACGGCGTTCGGCGACCCAGCGGGGCTCGCGGTTTCGAGTGCGATGCGGGCGCGCTTGACAATCCTCGGGTCCTGTGGTTCTGTAGTCATGTAATGAACCAGATCACCAACGGCGATCGTCAGGAGGCCCGTCGTGTTCCACGGACGTGACCCGATCTACGTGCAGATTGCGGACCGCATCCGCGCCGACGTTGTCGAGGGGACGCTTCGAGAGGGGGAGCAGGTGATGTCGACCAACCAGTACGCCGCCACCTACCGCATCAACCCGGCGACGGCCGCGAAGGCCTTCGCGGAGCTCGTCGCCGATGGCGTGCTGGTCAAGCAGCGCGGCATCGGCATGTTCGTTTCCGACGGCGCCCGCGAGCGCCTGCTCGCCGCGCGCCGCGCCCGCTACTTCGACGACGTCCTCGCGCCCGCGCTCACCGAGGCACGTCGCATCGGCATCGATGGCGACGAGCTCGTCGAGCGCGTCCGCGCCGCGCTGGCGCGCGACGACGCGGCGGCGTCCGCCGCGCCTGCAGACCCGGTGCCCACCGAGCCTGCCCGCACCGAGGTGGGCGCATGACGGGCTTCGGGGTCGAACTCCGCGACGTGAGCGTGCGCTTCGGCGCCACCGTCGCGTTGGGCGGCGTGACCGCGGCCTTCCTCCCCGGCGCCATCAGCGGGCTGCTCGGCCGCAATGGCTCGGGCAAGACCACCCTGCTCTCGACGATCGCCGCCTTCCGGAGGCCGAGCGGCGGGTCGGTGCGCGTCGACGGCGAGGCGCCGTGGGAGAACCCGCGGGTGCTGGCCGGCATCGCCCTGGTGCGCGAGGCGGGCGACGTCCCCGACGTGCGCGTCGGCGAGGTGCTGCGCTACGGCGCCGCGATGCGCTCGACCTGGAGCGGCGAGGTCGCGGAGCGGCTTCTCGCCCGCTTCGATCTGCCGCGGCGCAAGCGCGTCGAGCACCTCTCGCGGGGGCAGCGGGGCGCGCTGGCGGCCGTCGTCGGCATCGCCTCGCGCGCGCCGCTGACGCTGCTCGACGAGGTGACGCTGGGCATGGACGCCCCCGCCCGCTACGCCTGCTACGACGAGTTGCTGGCGGACTACCTCGCGCACCCCCGCACCGTCGTCCTCGCCAGCCATCTGATCGAGGAGGTGGACCGCCTGCTCGAGCACGTGATCGTGCTCGACCGCGGCCGCGTGCTCGTGGCCGACGAGGCCGACGCACTGCGGGCACGCGGCGTGCGCGTCAGCGGGGAGGCAGAGCGCGTCGACGCCTTCGTCGGCGACGCCCGCGTGCTCCGCCGCGAGACGCTCGGCCGCAGTGCCGTCGTCACGCTCTACGGCGACCTGGGTTCCGACGCCCGTGCCCGCGCCCGTGAGAAGGAGATCGAGATGCACCCCCTGCCGCTGCAGGACCTGTTCGTCGACCTCACCGACAGGCCGGGATCCGCCGACCGACCGGGGGGCGCGCGATGAGCGCAGCGAGCCTCGGGACCGTCCGCGCGCTGCCGTCCTCGACCTGGCGCACCGCCCGGTGGCTCGTCGGCAACACGTTGGGCATCCTCGCGGTCGTCGCGCCGCTCATGCTCGTGCTGGGGGTCGGTGTGGCGCCGGCGACGATGGCCTACTTCGGGGTCCAAGCACCCGCAAGCCTCTGGTCGTTCGCCGTGGAGCAGGCCCCGGGCGTCTTCACCCTCGTGATCGCCGCGATGACGATCTCGCAGCTGGCCACGCACCTCGCCTTCGGGATGACGCGCCGCAGCTACGCCGCGGCCGTGGTCCTCAGCGTCGTGGCGATCGCGCTGTTGCTGGCGCTCCTCGTCCCTCTGGGGTACGTCCTGGAGGCGGCTCACTTCCGCGCCTACGGCTGGGCGCACGAGGCGCCCGACTCGCTCGCCCTGGCCCTGCTGACCTCCGTCCTCCGAACCGCCGTCTGGGGCCTCGCGGGCGCCCTCACCGCCGCCATCTGGTACCGCTTCGGCGGCTTCGCCGGCGTCGTTGCGCTGCCGCTCACGGCGATCTACCCGATCGTCTCGGCGGGCATGTGGATCGAGCGGGCCGACGCCCTTGGCGCACCCGAAGCGGCGATGCTGGTCGGGCTGATCGCCCTGCTCGGGGTGGCGTACGCGGCGGTCGTCGCGGGGATCGCTGTGCGGGCGAGGACGGCGTGAGCCCTCAGGGCGCTCCGAACTGCACCGACCCTTCGAAGTCGACGATCCAGCGCACGCCGTAGCGATCGACGCACCCTCCGAAGAGCTCGGACCAGGAGGTCCGCTCGAGTGGCATGGCGATGGTGCCGCCTTCGGCGAGCGCGGCGAAGACCCTGCGCGCCTCGTCGGCATCGTCGGGGGCCAGGTGGATCTCGACGTTGGTGCCGATGCGGTGGTCGTCCTGCTGCGGTCCGGCGACGTCGGAGCCCATCACCGAGGTCTCGTCGGCGATCCGGAGCGAGACGTGGGCGACCAGGTCCCCATCGGGGCCGTCCATGCCCATGTCGCGGTTCCGGAGGATGCGCGGCTCGTCACCGCCGAAGACGCTGCCGTAGAAGGCGAACGCCTCTTCGGTGTGGCCGGGGAAGAACAGGTAGGGGGTCGCGCGTTTCATCGTCGTCTCCTCTGGATCGCTAGGGCGCTCGGTGGTACCCGGCGTGTCGAGGGTCGCTTACGGGCGGTCGTCGAGCCGATCGAGCGCCTCCTTCCAGGCGGGGAGTGCCGCGTCGAGCGTGCGGCGTCCGGCCTCCGTCAGCGCAAGCGGCCGTTCGCGCGCATCGGGGATGCCCGACGTCTCGATCCACCCCTGCCGCTCCAGGGTCGCGGCGCTCCTGGTGAGCGTCGTCCGCTCGAGCCCGAAGCCGTCGGCGAGCCGCCCGCGGCCGGTCGGCCCGCTCTGCGCCAGCATCACAAGGACCGAGAACTGGGTCGAGCGGAGTCCGTGCGGCCGCAGGTGCGCGTCGAAGTGCCGGGTGACGGCGCGCGCCTCACGGCGGGCGGCGAGGCAGGGGCAGTCCCGGGTCATCGCGAGGTCGACGGTCGCTGGCACGGTAAAAACGTGTTTACACACATGCCGACCCGGGCGTCAAGGCGACCGCCGGGCGCGACGTGCTGGACTCCGGTCATGCCGAATGCGCCGAACGCCCGCTCGGACCCTCGCTCACCCGACGAACCCGGTCCCGTCGACGCCGCTGGTGCGGGCGCTGCCCGGGGTCGGTATCGTGCGCCATGCCGGTGCCGTTCCGGCGTCGGGCTGAAGGGGGGTCGTCGTGCACAGCACGAACTATGCGAGCGCGTTCATCGAGGTGGCGGAGGATTGCGCCGTCGAGGTGGGGACCGTGCCGCCGGAGCGGACGCCGGCGACGGTGGCGCGGCTCCAGTACGAGATGCTGGCCGGCGCCCCGTACCGTTTCACGTCGGACGAGGTCGTCTTCGGCGTGCATGCGGCGCGAGCGGGGGTGCCGGCGGCCGGCATGGTCGCGGCCCGCGCGGCGTTCTTCTCGAAGGGGCAGCCGTGCCTGCGGTCGTCGCCGCTGGCGAAGGCCTACGGTTGGGGGTTCCACTTCGACGAGGAGGGTCGGGTGGCGCTGGTGGCGTCGGGGTCGCCCCGGTACGGGGCGCTGGCGGCGGACGAGTCGTTGGCGCGCCTGCGGGCGATGCGGCGGTCGCGAGGGCGGTGAGGTGGGCCGGGGGCGCCTCGAGCTGGAGGGTGGTTCGATGGGGTTGCATCGACCCGGGGACGTGACGATGGCTGGAGCGACGCGATGAGCCACTTCGTCGAAGGCCTCCACGACGTCTTTGCGCGGTTCGGCGCCGTGACGACCCGTCGGATGTTCGGCGGGCACGGCGTGTTCCACGAGGGTTTGATGTTCGCGCTCGTCGCTGACGACGTGCTCTACCTCAAGGCCGACGACGCGTCGGTGGACGCGTTCCACCGGCTGGGGCTGGGCCCCTTCGTGTACGACAAGGCCGGAAAGACGATGGCGATGTCGTACTACTTGGCGCCGGAGGGCATCCTCGACGATCCCGAGGAAGCCCGTGCCTGGGCCGTGCTGGCGTTCGAGGCGGCATTGCGGGCGAAGAAGCCACCGCTAGACGCCAAGGCGAAGGAGCGAGGGTGAGATGAAGGCGACGGTCTCGAAGTCCGAGAGCCTCGCGCCCGCCCGCGCTTCCCGCCGCTCGCGATAGGAGAAGCCATGCTGCACATCGCCTACGTCAACGTGTTCGTCCGCGACCTCGACCGCGCCACGGTGTTCTACCGGGACGCGCTGGGCCTTCAGCCCCAGTACGCTTCGCCGGAGCATGGCTATGCGTCCTTCGCGGCCGGTGGCGTTCGCCTCGGCATCGCCGTGCCGGGGCCCGAGCAGAGCGAGCTCGTGGGTCGGCACACGGGCGTCGGTCTCGAAGTCGCCGACCTCGAAGCCGCGTACGAGCGCCTCTCCGGTCTCGGCGCGCACTTCGCCATGCCGCCCACGAGGCAGCCGTGGGGTGGGTTCATGGCGATGGTCGCCGATCCCGATGGCAACGTCTTCTACCTGGAGCAGGTCGCGGTCGAGCGGTCGTAGCCGGAGCGTCTGCCCGCGCTCCGCACCGCTCGGGTCGCGACCCCGGACGGGAACCACCATGACCAACGACGTCCGCGAAGACGACCTCTCCGGGTCCAAGGTCCTGGCGCTCGTCGCCGAGCACCTGGCCGGGATGCGCGGCTACACGCCGCCCGGGCAGGTCCACGCGCTGGCGTTCGAGGGCCTGCGGGCCCCGGGCATCACGTTCTGGTCCGCCTGGCGGCGCGGGCTCCTCTGCGGCTGCGGCGCGCAGAAGGAGCTCGACGCGCGCACGGGCGAGATCACGTCGATGCGGACGCGCCCGGCCTGCGTACGGCAGGGCGTCGGCCAGGCCGTTCTGGACCGGATCGTCGTGTCGGCGGAGGCCCGCGGCTACCACCGCCTCGACGTGGAGACCGGCACGGGCCCGGCGTTCGATCCGGAGCCGGCGGAATCGTCGCGCGCACGAACTGCTTCACGCTCCTCGAGCTCCCTGAGTACCCATGCTCGGCCGTCAAGAACGCGTGCAGGTCTTGCACGCTCGATGGCGTCTTCTCATCGCGGGCATCGAGGTACGCATCGAACGCGTCCCGGAACGCGCTCGCCAGGGACGACTGCTTCGCTCGACCATCGCTCGCGCCCACCGCCAGCCGGCGACGGTAGGAACGCACCGCGCCCTCCGTCACCCCGAGGGTTCTGGCGATCGCATGGTTGCTCACGCCCAAAGCGCG
>REEJ01000093.1 GCA_007695125.1 Trueperaceae bacterium
AGCGCGGTCAGGACGACCAGCGCCGTCGCGATGGCGGCGAGCGGCAGCCACCACGCGCCTTGCGGCGGTGGCACCACGCCTCTGATGGACAGGCGCGCCTGCGTCTCCGCGGCGCTCAACAAGCCGTGGGGATCCTCGCGGCCGACGTGCTCGACGTGGGTCTGATAGGCGAGACCGGCCTGATCCGCGATGGTCCGGAAGGCGTCGGTGAGTCCGCGCCTCGAGGGCCAGGCCGCGGCACCGATCGCTACACCGACGACCGCGACGACGTGCCACGGGGTCGCCAGGTCGACGATCCAGCCGAGCAGTGCGACGGCGGCGGCGGCCGCAGCCGCGCGCAGCGTGCGGATGCGCCGGTCGTCCCGACGCGCGAGACGTTCATGCAGATCGGGTCGCCACGACACGTCGCTCATGTGCGCACCTCCAGCGGCACCGAGCCGCGCCACGCGATCGCTGCGGCGACGACGCCCACGAGCGACAACGTGCTCATGGACACGACGAACCACGGCGACACGTTCAGCGCCGACGTCAGTGGGTTGAACACCGTCCAGCCGAGTTGCAGGTCGGCGAACAGGAGACCGGCCAAGGTGGCCGGCACGAGGATCGGCAGCATCACCCCGATGCGGAGCGCACGCGCCAGGCGACCGAGGCCGACGCCTGCGACCAGGTACCCGGTGGCGGCGAGCGGGATGCTGACGAGGCTCCACCACAACGGCGTGGCCGGGTACGTCGCCGCGTACGCGGCAACCTCGAAGGGGATCGTGACGAGCGCGACGACCAGCACCATGATGCCCGTGACCACGGCGCGGCGCGGCGACTCGGCCGCAGCGCTCGCCCCGTAGCCCAAGGCCAACAGCGCGAGGAACACCGAGCGCGCTTGCGCGAACGGGTACCACGATTCGTTGGCCCCCTGCCCAGGCGTCGGCCAGACGGTCGCCAGCGTGACCACCAACGCGGCCATGACGAGCGTCGCGACCTGGACGGCGTCACCGTCCCGGAAGCGGGCGTCGAGACGGGCGACGAAGTCGCTCACGGTACGGCCTCCGCCAGCACGGTGCTCGGCAGCGCAACGAACCAGCGCGCGCCGTCGCTCGCAACGGCCGCGCCCTCGGGCACGAGCTCGAGGAGCGCCAGCGCCACGCTCGGCAGCGGCCTGGGGTCGCGGCTCGGGGGCGGCACGAGCGCGTCGGCGGGCACGTCGTCGACATGGTCGCCGCCACGGATGACCACGACCGTGAGCGGCACGGTGCCCTGGTTGCGCCAGGAACCGTCGGCCTGCTGCAGCAACGGCAGCGCCGCCGTCCGGGGCCGCTCGACCACCGTCAGGTGACGCCAACGCGGCAGGTCGACGGCCACGCTGGCCGGACCGAGGCGCGCCTCGACGTCGCTGAGGGGCCAGCCAGCGACGTCGAGCACCAGCGTCTGCGCCGGCAGCGTGACACGCTCGTGCAAGCGCCAGCGCTGACCGATGCCCTCCGCACCGATGACGAGGTCGCGGCTGGTGTCGATGGTCGGTCGTTCCGGTCGCAGCGGCGTCCACACGGCCAGGCTGGCACCGAGCGCCAACACGAGCGCCGCCGTCACACCCGGGACCCCGGCGAAGCGGAGCACGAGCAGGACCACGAGTGCGTACCCCGAGGCGGCGACCAGGAGCGGCAGCACGGGCGCTGGTCGCGGCAAGGAGATGCGCTCCGCCGCCGCGAAGGCGCTCAGCAGCGCCGCCTGATCCACGCGAGCGACCGTGTCGGCCGTGGGCCGCCAGACATCGAGCGAGACGATGCGGCCGGCGCCGACGAGACGTTCGCCGCCCCCGGCCGGGATGATCGCGCTCAGCTCGGCGTTCGCCAGCGCCGAGGGGGTGAGGACGACCTCGGCTCCCCCCACCGCGGCGGCGAGCAGCGCTTGCGGACGCGCGCTCGGCGTGGCCACGATCACGCGGCCGACACCGTCGTACGCAGCGGAGCGCAGCGGCAGTCGATCGGCCGCCAGGTCGACGCTGCGACCGCCCATCACGCTGCCGCGCACGACCGGGCCAGGTTCGCCGACGATGATGTCGAGCGGCCGTCGATCGGCCTGCGTCCGAGCCACGCTGCCGCTCGCGATGGTCAGGCCACCGCTGCGGACCGTCCAGCTCAGCGAGCGCCACACGGGGACGAACACCTCGTCCTCGACCACCGAGAGCCCACTGCCGCCCGGCAGGTCGGCTCGGTACACCGACCAGCGCTCGCCGTCTCGCAGCGTCCCGCGGTCGATCGCGAGCTCGAACGTGACCGGTCCGACGTCGCGCAACACCAGCCGAAACGGGTTCCAGGCGTCCGCGACCACAGCGCCGCCGAACCCCAACTCGAGGCCGGCGCTACGGCTCGCGCCACCCGCTTGCGCCGACGCCACGCCGATCAGCGCCGCCGCCGCGATCACGGCGAGGAGCAGCGCCAGGCGCCGGCGTGGTGTGGCGGGTCGCTTCATGTACTCACCATAGCCACGCGCACGGCCTCGAACCGTTGCCCACGGTGCGTGCCACATCGCCGAGGCGGCGCTGCGGATCACGGCAGGCGCAGGACGATGGCGTTCACGACCGCGCGCTCGCTGACGCGATTGAACACGCGCCCATCGGCGTACAGCGTGGTGCTCCCACCCGAGTCGAGGCGCAAAGCGTCGCGGGCGCCCAGCTCGAGCAGCAGCGGTACCAGGTCGGCGGCCACCATGACCTCGGCGGCGACCAGCACCACGCTGCCGTCGGCACGCACCCCGATCGCGGCTTGCTGCGTGAGTCCGTCGAGGATCCTCTGCCCGACGGCGAACTGCTCGAGCTCCGGTTGGAGGACGTCGCGGCCGTCCTTGAGCAGCAGCGGACCGGCCTCGACGGCGTAGCGCGCCGCGCCGAAGGGCGAGGGATCGATGTGCCACGCGAAGCGCAGGTGCGCGCCGCCCTCCGCGAGCGCGAGGGGCCGCAGCTCGGCGGGGTAGACGATCGCGTGCTGCGACGCCCCGATACGCACGGGACCGACCCGGTTGTCGACCACCAGGTCGCTCTCCGTGTCGACCACCAGGACGCCGTAGCGGCCGCTCCCAGCCCAACCCGGGCCGGCGACCACGCTGATCTCGTCGACGAAGGGAGCGCCCCGCACCGCGACCGCGACGTCGTCGAGCCACACGCTGTACGTCGCGCGGACCCGGTCGATCAGCGGTGGTCCGTCGCCGAAGGCGAT
This sequence comes from Trueperaceae bacterium, assembly GCA_007695125.1. Taxonomy (GTDB): domain Bacteria; phylum Deinococcota; class Deinococci; order Deinococcales; family Trueperaceae; genus CSSed10-48. The sequence goes on from REEJ01000093.1 coordinate 3,210, forward strand.
GACCGCACGCCCGCGCGACGGTAGCGACAACATCGCGCCGTCCACCACGAGCATGCCGATCGCCTGACGGGTCCCGGTGTCGAAGTACCCGCCGTTGATCGCCGCGAACGCCCCGGATGCCCAGCGGTCGGTCGTGCGCGACTCGCCGGGAGCGCCAACGACGCGCCACTCGCCGACCCCTGGGGCGATGTCGAGCACGTGGACCCACGTCGCGCCTGCCGAACCTTCCGCGCGGACGCGTCGGTACGTGATGCCTTCGGCGAGGACCTCGACGGTGTCCGGGCCGAGGCGCGGTCGTTCGAGCGTCAGGTCCAGGACGACGCGCGTCGGTGAATCGAGCGCGAAGACCTCGTACGCGAAGGGGCCGCCACTCACCTCGAGATCGGTGCCATCGGGCCCCGAGCGGAACATCACCTCGAGGCCGGCGTAGCTCTCGCCGAGCCCCGACGGGACCAGCAGGCTCGGAAGCGACAGACGTAGGACGTCGCCGGCGCTGACGCTCCCCGCGCGCGCTACGCCAGCGAGCGCGCGCGCGTCGAGGGCCGGGACGTCGAGCACGATCCTGACCTGGGCCTCGCCCGCGAAACGCACGGCCTCCACGACCGGGACGTCGAGGCCGAGCGCGCTCAGGAGCTCGGGTGCGCCGTAGACCTCGCCGTCGATCAGGTCCGGTGGCGGCGCGTCGATGTCGTCCAACCAGCCGAAGCCGTCGACGTAGACGATCTCGCGGGCCCCGACGCGCAGGACGATCGCGCCCTCGGTCGCGGTCGCGACGGCGCCCGGGATGCGCACCAGCGGCTGCGAGGGTTCCACTTGGGCGTGCGCGGGCGTCGGCCCCAGCCAGATCGTGCAGGCGGCCAGGAGGGAAACGAGCGCACGCGATGGCATACCGCGCATGCTCACCCGCCAGCCCTTGAAAAGCGTGAGACGTGCACGTGGCCGCCTCCGGCCGGACGTCGCAGGGTGCTCAGCGATCGCGGAGCAGCGCCTGCAACAGCGGCTCGACGGTGACGCCGGCGCCGAGCACTTGGGCGAGTGCGACGTGGAGGCGGTGCGCCTCGACGTCGCGCCGGTCGAGCGTGAGCGCGCCGGCGGCGATCGCTTCACGACGCAGGTTCGACATCGCGCCCGGCACCAGGTCGACGACGGTCAGGTGCGGTCCGACCAGCGCAGGCGGGAGTCGCAGGGCGCGATCGGCGCGGACGATCAGGTCGGCGCCCTCGAGCAGGCGCACGGCGATCGGGTCGTCCGACGTGGTCGCGACGACGTCCGTCGAGGCCGCGAGCTGCGGCACCATCCGCTCGGCGTCCGGCCGCGACGTGGCCAGGAGCGTGAGGTGACGAACACCGTCGCTCGCGAGCGCCCGTGCCACGGCGTGGGCCTCGCGGCCGTTGCCGAGGATCACGCCGTTGGCGCCACGGGGGTCCCAGAGTCGAGACCGAAGCGCTTGGATGAGGGCGCGCCCGAAGTGGTAATCCGCGACCACGCCCGCCTGCGTGACGGTCAGCGCGTCGGCGGCACCGACCTCGCTCGCCTCGAGCGAGGCGCGGTCGGCCAAGGCCAAGGCGTCGGCCTGCTGGGCCTCGTCGAGCACGAGCGCACCGGCGAAGTCGAGCGCCCTGAGCGCCGGGAACCAGACCTTCGCTGCGCCGGCCGGGATCGGGTGGAGGAGGAAGCGTTGCGCATCGTCGCGGTAACCGCGGAGCGCGTGGGCCAAGTCGGGGTCGGAGCTCACGACGGCCACGAGATGCATGAGCGCCAGTATGGCACGGCGGGCGGGGCAGCGCGGCCACGCCGTGATAGCATGCGCCTCGCTCGCGGGCGCCGTCCAGGACGTGCGCCGGGGCCAAACGCCGGAGCGATCCGGCTCGTGAGGTGACCAATGCACGTGGTGCTCCCAGACGGCAAGCAGCTCGACCTCCCGGATCGCGCCACCGGCGCGGACGTCGCGGCGGCGATCGGACCCGGACTGGCGCGTGCCGCGCTGGGTCTGCGGGTCGACGGTCGCTTGAGCGACCTGCTCAGCGAGGTGCCCGACGGCGCGACCGTCCAGATCCTGACGGGGCGCGACAGCGCCGACGTGATCGAGCTGCAACGACATACGCTGGCGCACGTCCTGGCCCAGGCCGTCCGTGAGCACCTCGAGGCGGAGGGGCATGCCCCGACGTCGGTGCGGCTCGGCATCGGGCCGGTGATCGAGCACGGCTTCTACTACGACTTCGACCTGCCGCGCAGCCTGACGCCCGACGACCTCGAGGCGATCGAGGAGCGCATGCGCGCCATCGTCTCGGCCGACCTCCCCTTGGAACGCACCGTGGTCGAGCGCGACGCGGCCCTGGCGCGCTACCGCGCGCTCGAGGATCCGTACAAGGTCGAGCTGATCGAAGACCTGCCCGAGGACGTCCCGATCACCTTCTACCGCCAAGGAGGGGAGACGGGGTTCAGCGACCTCTGCCGCGGACCGCACGTCCCCCGCACCGGCGCGCTGCCCACGCACTTCAAGCTCACGTCGCTGGCCGGAGCGTACTGGCGCGGCGACGAGCGGCGGCCGATGCTCCAGCGCGTGTACGGCGTGGCGTTCGCCGACGCGGCGGCGCTCGAGAAGCACCTGTGGCAGCTCGAAGAGGCGAAGAAGCGCGACCACCGCAAGCTCGGTGCCGAGCTCGACATCTTCACGCTCGACGACGACATCGGCCCGGGCCTGCCGCTGTGGTTGCCGCGCGGCACGATCATCGTCGAGGAGCTCGAGCGCCTCGCGCACGAGGTCGAGAGCGCGGCCGGGTACCAACACGTCCGCAGCCCCCACCTGAGCAAGGAGCAGCTCTTCATCAAGAGCGGTCACCTGCCGTACTACGAGGAGAGCATGTTCCCGGCGATGGTCATCGACGACCAGAAGTACTTCGTGAAGCCGATGAACTGCCCCTTCCACCACAAGATCTACGCCGCCCGGCCGCGCTCGTACCGCGACCTGCCGCTGCGGCTGGCCGAGTACGGCACCTGCTACCGCTACGAGGACCACGGCGCGCTGATGGGCCTGATGCGGGTCCGCAGCATGCAGATGAACGACGCCCACATCTACTGCACCGAGGCGCAGTTCGAGGCGGAGTTCATGGGCGTGATCGAGCTCTACCTGCACTACTTCGAGCTGTTCGCGATCGACTCGTACGTGATGCGCCTCTCCAAGCACGCGGCCAGCGGCCTCGGCAAGAAGTACGTCGACGAACCCGAGCTGTGGATCCGCACCGAGGCGATGGTCCGCAGCGCGTTGGAGCGCGGCGGCATCAACTTCGTCGAGGCCGAGGACGAGGCCGCCTTCTACGGGCCCAAGATCGACGTACAGATCACCAGCGCCATCGGCCGCGAGTTCACGCTCGCGACGAACCAGGTGGACTTCTCGCAACCGGGTCGGTTCGACCTCACGTACGTCGACGAGGACGGTCAGCGCAAGACGCCGCTGTGCCTGCACCGCGCGCCGCTCTCGACGCACGAGCGCATGGTCGGCTTCCTGATCGAGCACTACGCGGGCGACTTCCCACTGTGGCTGGCGCCGGAGCAGGTGCGGGTGGTGCCGATCGCGGATCGTCACGTGCCCTACGCGACCGAAGTCGCGGAGCGGCTGGCGCGCGACGGGTTGCGCGCGGAGGTCGATGGCGGGAACGACCGCATGAACGCCAAGGTCCGTTCGGCCGAGCTGAAGAAGGTGCCCTACATCGTGATCGTGGGCGACACGGAGGCCGACGCCGGCACGGTGTCGTTCCGGAGCCGCAAGGAGCCGCAGCGGAACGGCGTGCCGCTCGCTGCGTTCTCCGACCACCTGGCCCGGCACGCACGTGAGCGCGCCGGACAGGTCGAAGGCCTCGCCTGAGCGCCCGTGGTGCCTGCACCACGGGCACGGGTGACGCGACCTCGCTACTCGTGGATCGTCACTTGGCGTAGATCGTCACGCGCTCCATCCGGTCGGGCGCCGGGCCGCCGGGACGCATCGGGTCCACGCGCGTCAACGCGTCCAGGACCTCGAGCCCCTCGATCACCCGCCCGAAGACGGCGTGCTTGCCGTCGAGCCAGGGCGTAGCGGTGAAGGTGATGAAGAACTGCGAGCCGTTCGTGCCCGGCCCGGCGTTGGCCATCGACAGCACGCCCTTGGCGTCGTGGCTGAGATCCTCGACGATCTCGTCGTCGAAACGGTAGCCCGGACCGCCGCGCCCGGTCCCGGTCGGATCGCCCGTCTGCGCCATGAAGTCCTCGAGCACCCGGTGGAAGACCACGCCGTCGTAATAGCGGTGCAAGGCGAGGAAGACGAAGTTGTTCACGGTGGCGGGTGCGTCGGCTTCGTAGAGCTCGACGACGATGTCGCCCTTGTTGGTGGCTATCAGCGCACGGTAGTCGCGACCGCCTTCGAGCACCTGCTCGGCGGCGCTGAAGCGCGTGGTGCGCTCGCTGCCGAGGGGGGCAACGGCGTCGTAACCGGTGAGGGATGTGGGCATGGACGTCCTTTCGGGTGCGACGGGGCGCAGCGCGCGCCGTCGCAGGGGTGGTGGATCCCGCAAGCGCGCGTCAGCGCGTGCGGGTGACGATCGTGACGCGCTCCATGACGTCGGGGAAGGGGAAGAACCCGACGGCCGCCGCGCCCTGGAGCGTGCCGATCACGCCACGGTACCCCGCCACCTCGAAGGCCTGGCCCGTGACGGGGACAGCTCCGAGGGTCGCCTCGAGCACCTCGATCACCGTGCCGTCGCCCTCGAGCGGCACGCCCTGCTCGCGCACCGACTCGGCGCTGGCGTCGAGGAGCGCGGCGGCCACCGGGCTCTGCGACGAGGGATCGATGCGCTGCAGTGCGTCGAGGACCTCGTCGCCCTCGACGACGCGCCCGAACACGGTGTGGTTGCCGTCGAGCCACGGGGTGGCCGTGAACGTGATGAAGAACTGCGAGCCGTTCGTGCCCGGCCCGGCGTTGGCCATCGACAGCACGCCCTTGGCGTCGTGGCTGAGGCCGTCGACGATCTCGTCGTCGAAGCGGTAGCCGGGGCCCCCGCTGCCCGTGCCCGTCGGATCGCCGGTCTGCGCCATGAAGTCCTCGAGCACGCGGTGGAAGACGATCCCGTCGTAGTAGCGCTGCAGAGCGAGGAACACGAAGTTGTTGACCGTGATCGGCGTCTCGTCCTGGTACAGGTCGACGACGATCACGCCGCGGTTCGTCTCGATCACGGCCGCGTAATCGAGATCGGCCTCGAGGACGCTCTCGGCGGCTTCGAAGGTCGTGCGCCGCTCGTCGCTGCGGGGCGCGAGGGCCTCGTACCCCGCCGGGACCGGCGGGGCGCTCGCCGCGTCGTCGGCTTCGGCGGCGGTAGCGGTGTCGTCGGCTTCGGCGGCGGTCGCCGCGTCGTCAGCCTCGTCGCCGGCCAGCTCGTCGGGCGGCGCTGGCGCCGCATCGGCGGACTCGGCCACGGCGTCGCCCGCGGCGGGCGGCGCCTCGTCGGCGGTGGCACGCTCGCGGCTCAGCCAGACACCGCCGACCACCAGCATCACGGTGAGGACGAGGATCGGGAGGATACGGCTCATCGCTGGGCTCCGCCACGCGGCGTGGCCCGGCTCGGTGTCGACATGCAAGAGAATTCGCGCATGGAGGCAGTGTACTCGCGTATCGTTCTGGTCGATGAACTTCAACGACATGCTCACGATGCTGGTCGAGCGCGGCGCCTCGGACTTGCACCTCCACGTCGGACTGCCGCCGCTCGCGCGCCTGCACGGGCGCCTGACACCCGTGGCGGACACCAGGGTCGGTCCGAAGTTCACCGCGGCGCTCGTCGACCTCATGTGCGACGACCGGCAGCGGCTCGCGTTCGCCGACCGCCATCAGATCGACCTCGCGTACAGCGTCTCCGGCCTGGGGCGCTTCCGCGTCAACCTGTTCCGGCAGCGCGGCAGCGTGAGCGCCGTCTTGCGCATCATCACCTCCGACGCCGAGGTGCTGCGGGTGGTCAACCTACCGCAGGAGACCATCGAGTACTTCCGCGACCGGGAGCAAGGCATCGTGCTCGTCACCGGGGCGACCGGTTCGGGCAAGTCGACGACGCTGGCTCGCATCATCGACGAGATCAACTCGATCCACAACAAGATGATCGTGACGGTCGAGGACCCCATCGAGTACCTGCACACGTCGAAGAAGTCCGCGGTCGTGCAGCGCGAGCTCGGCATGGACACGCTCAGCTTCTCCGACGCCCTGGTGGCGGCGATGCGCCAGGATCCCGACGTCATCATGATCGGCGAGATCCGCGACCACGCCACCGCGGTCGCCGCGATCTCCGCCGCGCAGACGGGCCACCTCGTGTTCAGCACCATGCACACCCAGGACTCGGTCCGGACCATCAACCGCATGCTGGAGCTGTTCCCGCAGAGCGAGCGCGAGACTGCGCGCATCTTGTTCGCGGAATCGCTCGTCGGGATCGTGTCGCAACGCTTGCTGCCGCGCCGCGGCGGCAACGGGCGCGTCGCGGCGATGGAGGTCGTCAAGGCGACGCTCCGCATCAAGGACCTGATCCGCGACGAGGACCGGACGCACGAGATGTACGACGCGATCCGCGACGCGCGCCTCGACGGCATGCAGCTGTTCGACGACCACCTGTCGATCCTGTACGCGGAGGACGCGATCAGCTACGAGACCGCGATCGCCGCGGCGACCTCTGCTCAGGGCTTCAAGATCGCCGCCACCCAGGTCGACATCGAGCGCGGCCGGCCCACGACCACGCAGTTCTGATACTGCTCGGCGAGCGCCGAGCGGCGCCGGACCCGTGCACAGCCTGCCTCAGAACGGCAAGGCGTCCGCGCCGTTCGAGTTCACTGCGTGTCGCGCCCCGTAGCCGTTGCCTTGACCATGGCCGTGGCCGTTGCGGCCGCGCTCGCGCGTCAGCGCCGCGGCGTCCACCGTGACGCGCGCCTCGAGCCACGGACACGTGTCCTGCACGGCACCCAACGCTCCAGTGTCGAGCCTGACGCCGTCGAGCAGGTAGTGGATCGTCCCCTCGGGAGCGACCACGCGGAGCCTGACGGGCGTCGCCCCAGCGTGCTCGTCGAGGCATGACCTGAGCTCCAGCAGATGGTGCTCGCCGAGCCCGTGGAGGTCGAAGCTCAGCACCGCGACCTCGGGCACGCCACCCTCGTGGCGGCGGTCCCAGCGGATGAGCCGGTCGGCCACCAGCCGCACGCCGTCACCGTCCTCGCTGACCTCGGCCACCAGCACCGCAGGGACGTCCTCGGCGAGCAGGTCCTGGATCGCCTCGAACGTGCGGGAGAACGCGACCACCTCGCGGGCGCCGGTCTCGTCGGCCAGCTCGAAGCGTGCCATCATCGTGCCCTTGCGCGTCGGCCGCTTCACCACGCTCTGGAGCATGCCGGCGAGGACCACCTTGACGCGGCCGTTCGTCGAGCCCGCCTCGCGCGACCGTGCGTACCACGCGTCGATCTCGGCCACGCGCACGGTGGCCGCGTCGGCCAGCCCCGGGTAGGTCGCCATCGGGTGCGACGACAAGTAGAGGCCCAGCGCCTCCTTCTCCAAGCGCAAGCGCTCCAGTGGCGCGAACGCAGCGGCGTCGGGAAGGACCGGCTCGGGGAGCGTCTCGGCGCCGAACAGGCCGAATTGGCCACCGGCGGCCTGTTCGCGCTGCGCCGCGCCCCAGCGCATCGCGCCTTCGAGGCCCGCGAGCAGCGCGGCGCGGTCGCCGAACGCATCGAACGCGCCGCCCTTCGCCAGCGACTCGAGCGCGCGCTTGTTCAGCAGCTGCGTGTCGACGCGCTTGCACAGGTCGAACAGGCTCGTGAACCGACCGCCGCGCTCGCGCTCGCGCAGCAGGTGGTCGACCGCGGTGTCGCCGACGTTCTTCACGCCGTAGAGCCCGTAGCGGATCACGTCACCGACCGGCGTGAAGTCGCCGCCCGACTCGTTGACGTCCGGTGGGAGCACGTCGATGCCGAGGTGCCGGGCGTCGGCGACGTACTGCGCCACCTTGTCGGAGTTGGCACGCTCGACGGTGAGCAGGGCGGCGGCGAACGCGATGGGGTAGTGCGCCTTGAGGTAGGCGGTCTGGTACGAGATGAGCGTGTACGCCGCCGAGTGGCTCTTGTTGAAGCCGTAGTTCGCGAACTTCTCGAGCAGGTCGAAGATGCGGTTCGCCTCGTCGGCCGGGATGCCTCGTTCGCCCGCGCCCTTCTCGAAGACGGCGCGCTGCTGCTCCATCTCGGCGAGCTTCTTCTTGCCCATCGCGCGCCGCAGCAGGTCGGCCTCGCCGAGCGAGTAGCCGGCGACGCGCTGCGCGATCTGCATGATCTGCTCCTGGTAGACGGGGATGCCGTACGTCTCTTCCAGGATCGGTGCCAGGTGCGCCTCGCCGGCGGTGGGGAAGTCGCCCCAGGTGACCTCTTCGGCGCCGTGATGCCGGCGGATGTAGGTGGGGATGTTCTCCATCGGCCCGGGCCGGTACAGCGCCGAGACGGCGATCAGGTCCTGGATGCGGCGCGGCTTCAGCTTCTTCAGCGTGTCGACCATGCCGGGCGACTCGAACTGGAACACGCCCGCAGCGTCGCCGCGCGACAACAGCTCGAAGACCTTCGGGTCGTCGAGTTCGAACGCGTCCGGGTCGAGCGTCTCGCCGTAGGTCTGCTGCACGATGCGGACCGTGGCCTCGACGAACGACAGCGTCCGCAGCCCGAGGAAGTCCATCTTGAGGAAGCCGAGCTCCTCGACCGAGCCCATGTCGTACTGGCACACCACCGGGCCGTCGCCGGTGCGGAACACCGGAGCGAGTTCCTGCACGGCGTCGCGCGCGATGATCACGCCAGCGGCGTGCACCGAGGCGTGGCGGGTGAGGCCCTCGAGGCTCTTGGCGACGTCGA
>REEJ01000231.1 GCA_007695125.1 Trueperaceae bacterium
AGCTCGTCTTCGAGCCGGAGCAGCTTGTCGCGCTCGCCCTCGAGCAGGCGCGCGACGGGGATGCCGGTGGCGCGGCTGACGACCTCGGCGACTTCGTCCTCGCCGACGTCGAGCCGCACGTACCGCGCGCCCGCGAGCTGCTGCTGCAGCTCGGTGATCCGGCGCTCCAACCCCGGGACCTCGCCGTACTTGAGCTGAGCCGCACGCTCGAGGTCGTAGTCACGCTCGGCCGCATCAACCTGCGTGCGCGCCTGGTCGAGCCGTTGCTGCGCGTCGCGCAGCGAGTCGAGCACGTCTCGCTCCGCCTCCCAATCGGAGCTCGCCCGGTCCACTTGGTCTTGCAACGCACGCAACTCTTCCTGGATGCGCGCGCGGCGCTGACCAGACTCGGCATCCTCGTCGCCCTGCAGCGCCTGCTGCTCGATCTCGAGCTGCAGCTTGCGCCGCAGCAGCGAGTCGAGCTCCTCGGGGCGGCTGTCGAGCTGGACGCGGATACGGCTGGCGGCCTCGTCGATCAGGTCGATCGCCTTGTCGGGCAGCTGGCGGTCGGACACGTAGCGATACGAGAGCATGGCCGCCGCGATGATGGCCGGATCGGTGATGGTGACGTTGTGGTGGGCCTGGTACTTCTCCTTCAGCCCGCGCAGGATGCTGATGGTCTCCTCCACCGAGGGCTCGTCCACCACGATCGGCTGGAAGCGCCGCTCGAGCGCGGCGTCCTTCTCGATCTGGCGGTACTCGGTGAGCGTGGTGGCGCCGACCATGCGCAACTCACCGCGCGCCAGCGGCGGCTTGAGCATGTTGCCCGCATCGACCGCCCCTTCGGCCTTGCCGGCGCCGACGATGGTGTGCAGCTCGTCGATGAAGAGGACGACCTCGCCCTTGCTCTGGACCGTCTCCTGGATCACGCCCTTGAGCCGCTCCTCGAACTCGCCGCGGTACTTCGCGCCGGCGAGCAGGCTGCCCATGTCGAGCTGGATGACGCGCTTCCCCTGAAGGCCTACCGGGACGTCCTTGTTGACGATCCGTTGGGCCAGACCCTCCGCGATGGCGGTCTTGCCGACGCCGGGCTCGCCGATGAGCACGGGGTTGTTCTTGGTGCGCCGCAGGAGGATCTGGATGGTCCGGCGAATCTCCTCGTCGCGCCCGATCACCGGGTCGAGGTTGCCATCGCGCGCGCGCTGGGTGAGGTCGATGCCGTAGCGCTCGAGCGCCTCGAACGACGACTCCGCCGTGCGGCTGTCGACGCTGCGCCCCTGACGCACCTCCTGCGCTGCCGCCTCGAGGGCGGCGGCGGCGGGCAGCGCGGCGAGCGCGTCGCCGGCCTTGCGTCTGAGCGCGACGAGCAGTGCGTCGGCCGCGATGAACGCGTCGCCCCAGGCGCGGGCGACGGTCTCGGCCTCCTCGAAGGCCGCGGCGAGCTCGGGTGCCATGTACTGGGCGTCGGACCCGGCGACGCGCGGCAGCCGGCCCAGGCCCGTGCTCAATGCGGCCTGGACCTGCCCGAGGTCGCCGCCGGCGCGTGTCAGCACGCGTGCGCAGGGGCCGTCCGAATCGGCCAGCAAGGCGCCGGCCAGGTGGAGCGCGGTCACCTGCTGGTGGCCACGCGCTCGGGCCGCCTGTTGGGCGGCGGCGACGAGCGTGACGGTGGTCTCGGTCAGGCGTTCGGCGTTCATGCCGCCAGCCTAGAACTTGAGTGTCTTCATGTCAAGTTTCTTGCCCAGCACAGTTCAGCCCTCCTTGAACGCCGCCACCATCGCGGTGGGGCAACCCTCCCACGCCCACCCAGGATCACCCTTCCTTGAACGCCGCCACCATCGCGGTGATCGTCGCCGGGCCACGATCCCAAGCCGACCCGCGCTCAGCCCTCCTTGAACGCCGCCACCATCGCGGTGATCGTGGCCTTGGCATCCCCGAAGATCATGCGCGTGTTGTCCTTCAGGAACAGCGCGTTGTCGACCCCGGAGAACCCCGGGTTCATCGACCGCTTCAGCACGAAGCACGTGCGGGCGCGATCGACCTCGATGATCGGCATCCCGAACAGCGGCGAGCTCGGGTCCTCCTTGGCTGCCGGGTTCACGACGTCGTTGGCGCCGATCACGATCGCCACGTCGACCGTCTCCATCGTCGGGTTGACGTCGTCCGGCTCGACCAGCTGCTCGTACGGCACGTTCGCCTCCGCGAGCAGCACGTTCATGTGCCCGGGCATGCGACCAGCCACCGGGTGGATCGCGTGACGGACCTCGGCGCCGTTCTTGGTCAACTGCTGAGCGAGCTCTTGCACCACGTGCTGCGCCTGTGCGACCGCCATGCCGTAGCCGGGCACGAACACGACCGAGTCGGCGGCCTCGAGGATGAAGTACGCGTCCTCCGGGCTCAGCGGCTTGACCTCGCCCTCCATCTGCGCCGTACCTGCAGTGATCGTGGCGCCGAAGCCGCCGAACAGCACGTTGGCGAGCGAGCGGTTCATCGCCTTGCACATGATGGTGGTCAGGATCAGACCCGAGGCGCCGACCAGCGAGCCGGCCACGATCAGCACGACGTTGTCGATCACGAAACCCGCGGCGGCCGCGGCCACACCCGAGTAGCTGTTGAGCAACGACACCACGATGGGCATGTCCGCGCCGCCGATCGGCAGCACCGCCAACACGCCCAAGGCCAGCGCCACGAGCAGCACGACCGCGAACGCCAGCGCGCCGCCGCCCGCGAGCGCGCCGCTGGCGTGCGCGACGACGAGCGCGGCCGCCAGCACCGCGATCACCAACAGGCCGGCGTTGACGACCTTCTGGCCCGAGAACAGCAGCGGCTTGCCATCGAGCCGACCGCTGAGCTTGCCGAACGCGATCACCGAGCCCGACGCCGCGAGCCCACCGATCAGGACCGTCAGCACGATGGCGACCGCCGAGAACGCCATCAGGTCGTCGGTGCGTACGTACTCCGCCCACCCGACGAGCATCGAGGCCAGACCCCCCGACCCGTTGAGCAGGGCCACCATCTCCGGCATCCCCGTCATCTGCACCCGCCGCGCGGCCAGCGCGCCCACGGCGCCGCCGAGCACCAGGCCGAGCACGATCCAGGTGTAGTCGAGCCCGCCCGCGAGCAGCGTCGCCACCACGGCGATCAGCATCCCGACCGCCGAGATGCGGTTGCCGCGCTTGGCTGTCTCGGCCCGGCCGAGCATCTTCAGGCCCGTGATGAACAGGATCGACGCCGCGATGTACGCGAAGGTCTGCCAGGCCTCCACGTCAGGCGTCCTTGCCGCGCTTGAACATGCCGAGCATCCGCTCGGTCACCAGATAGCCGCCGATCACGTTGACCGTCGCTGCGGTGACGGCGATCGTCCCCAGCACCGTCGCGAGCAGGCCCCCCTCGCCGGCCGCCACGATGGCGCCGACGATGGTGATCCCCGAGATGGCGTTCGAGCCCGACATCAACGGCGTGTGGAGCTGCGACGGGACCTTGGTGATGAGCTCCAAGCCCAGGAAGATGGCCAACACGAAGACGAACAACAGCAGCGGGTTCATGCGGAGGCCTCCAAGCGTTCACGCACGTGCTCGTTGCGCACGGCGCCGTCGTCGGTGAGCAAGACGGCGTCGACGATGCCGTCCTCGCTCGGCGAACGCAGCACGCCGTCGTGCCAAGCGTGCTCGATCAGGTGCACCACGTTCGCGGCGTACATCAGGCTGGCGTCGCGCGCCACCGACGCCGGCAGTGGGTGGAGCCCGATGATGCGTACGCCGTTGTCGGTGACCACCTCACGGCCCGCGACGGTCCCCTCGACGTTGCCGCCGGTGGACGCCGCGAGGTCGACGACCACCGAGCCTGGCTTCATGCCGCCGATCGCCGCAGCGTCCAGGAGCCGCGGCGCGGTGCGCCCGAAGACCTGCGCCGTCGTGATCACCACGTCGCTCTGGGCCACGATCTTCGCCATCTGCTCGCGCTGCCGCGCGAGCTGCTCTTCGCTCAGGGCCTTCGCGTAGCCTTGATCGGTCTGTCCCTGGTCGCCGCCGAGGTCGAACTCGACGAAGCGCGCGCCGAGCGACCGCACCTGCTCCGCGACGACCGGCCGCGTGTCGTAGGCGTCGACGCGGGCACCCATGCGCTTGGCGGTCGCGATCGCCTGCAGACCCGCGACGCCGACGCCGAGGACGAAGACGCGCGCCGGAGCGATCGTGCCTGCCGGCGTCGACATCATCGGGAGCACCTTGTCGATGCGCTGCGCCGCCAGGACCACCGCGACGTACCCGGCCAGGCTCGCCTGCGAGGACAGCGCGTCCATCTTCTGTGCGTACGTGGAGCGCGGCATCAGCTCGACGCACATCCCGCGCAGCTGTCCCTCCACCAGAGCGCGCACCGTGGGGAGCGCGAAGAAGGGGTCGAGGAAGCCGAGGACGAACGTGCCGGGCCGCAGCCCTGCGAGCGCCGCCGGCGTCGGGGGCTGCACCACCACCGCCACGTCGGCCTCCGCCATGGCGTCCTCGGCAGCGACGATCACAGCGCCAGCCTCTTCGAGTTCGGCGTCAGACACCCCGAGCGGGGTGCCGTACCCCGCCGGCACACGGACCTCGTGTCCGAGGGTACGCAGCCGCTTGATCGCTGGCGGGACGAGCGCGAGACGACGTTCCTCCGATGGAGACGGCAAGGCTGTGACGACCATGGTTCATCTTCGCACGTGAGACGCGTCACCGTCGGGTGGCACACAGTTTCGATCGACACCGTGTCGCAGCTGCGCGCCCTCACGCACGCCCCCGCCGCAGGGCGTGGTTCTGGTATCCTCTACGTTTGTAGCGCCACATGGGCGCGCATGACCGGAGGCCGCATGAGTACACCCCGCAACCTCTTCTACGCGCAATCGGGCGGCGTGACGGCCGTCATCAACGCCACGGCGTGCGGCGTCATCGAAACCGCTCGCGCACACCCCGACCGCATCGGGCGGGTGTTCGCCGGCAAGAACGGCATCGTCGGCGCACTCCGCGAGGACCTGATCGACGTGGGCCTCGAGAGCGCAGACACCATCGCCGCCCTGCGCCATACGCCGGGCGGCGCGTTCGGTTCGGTGCGCTACAAGCTCAAGGGCGTCGAAGAGAGCGCCAAGGAGTACCAGCGCCTGATCGAGGTGTTTCGAGCGCACGACATCGGGTACTTCGTCTACAACGGTGGCGGTGACTCGATGGACACCGCCAACAAGGTCTCCCAGGTCGCCGCGTCGATGGACTACGACCTGGTGTGCGTCGGAGCCCCGAAGACGGTCGACAACGACCTGCCGATCACCGATACGTGCCCCGGCTTCGGCTCCGTCGCCAAGTACGTCGCGGTCTCGACGCTCGAGGCGGGGATCGACGTGGCGTCCATGCCACAGACGAAGGTGTTCATCCTCGAGGTGATGGGTCGCCACGCCGGCTGGATCGCCGCCGCCGGGGCGCTCGCCGCCAGCGATCGCAGCCTGCCGCCGCACATGATCCTGTTCCCCGAGGTGACGTTCGACGAGGACCGTTTCGTGGCCGAGGTCGAACGCTGCGTGAACACCTACGGCAGCTGCGTCGTCGTGGCGAGCGAGGGTATCCACACCGCAGACGGCCGCTTCGTGGCCGAGTCGGGCGTCAAGGATGCCTTCGGGCACGCCCAGCTGGGGGGTGTGGCGCCGCACCTGGCCGAGGTCGTCCGCGGCCGCCTCGGGTACAAGTTCCACTGGGCGGTGGCCGACTACCTGCAGCGCGCCGCCCGGCACATCGCCTCCGCGGTCGACGTCGAACAGGCGTACGCGATGGGCCGCGGCGCCGTCGAGCTCGCGCTCGCCGGCGTGCACGGCAAGCTCCCGATCGTCGTGCGGCTCAGCGACGACCCGTATCGCTGGGAGGTCGGCAGCGCCGACCTGTCGGCCGTCGCCAACGTCGAGAAGACGCTGCCCGCCGAGTACATCAGCGAGGACGGCTTCCACGTCACCGACGCCGCCCGGCGCTACCTCGCACCCCTGATCCAGGGCGAGGACTACCCGCCCTATGAACACGGCGTACCGGCCTACGTCCGGCTGTCGAACACCCTGGTCGAGAAGACGCTGCCGGCCTGGGAGGACTGACGCCAGCGACGTCGCGCGACGTGCTGTCGCGCGACGTTCGCCCACGTGGGGTTCAGTCGCTCGACCAGACCACCCGCACGAACGCGTTCTTGCCGCTCTGGAACACCAGGCTGGACGCCTGCCTGACGTCGAGCACGGCGGTCCGATCGGCGAGCGGTACGCCGTCGACGCGCAACCCGCGGTTGTCGATCAGCCGGCGCGCCGCACCCTTCGACGGCACGAAGCCGACGTGGACCGCGAGCGCCGCCGCCTCGATGCGGCCGTCGGGCGCGAGCGTCTCGTCGACGCGCACCTCGCTCAAGGCAGCGGGTATCCCGCCCTTGGCCACCTCGTCGTAGCGTCGCTCCGCCGCCGCCACCGCCTCGTCGCCGTGATAGATGCGCACCAGCTCGCGCGCGAAGGTCCGGTGAGCGGCCACGGGATCGTCCCGCAGCTCCGCCGCCAGCGGCTCGAGCGCCAGGTCGCTGCAGAGCGTGGCGAACTTGATCAGCAGGCCGTCGACGACGCGCATGGCCTTCGTGAACATCGCCGCAGGCGACTCCGTGAGATCGATCGTGTTGCCGAGCGACTTCGACATCTTCTCGATGCCGTCGGTCCCCTCGAGCAGCGGCATGGTCAGCGCCACCTGCGGCGCCTGTCCGTACGCGCGTTGCACGTCGCGACCGACCAGCAGGTTGAAGAGCTGGTCGGTTCCGCCCATCTCCACGTCGGACCTGACGGCGACGGAGTCGTAGGCCTGCGCGAGCGGGTAGAGGAACTCGTGGAGGCTGATCGCCGTGCCCTCGCGGTAGCGCTTGGTGAAGTCGTCACGCTCCAACATCCGGGCGACGGTCGTGGTCGCGGCGAGACGCACGAGCTCGCCGAAGTCGAGCTCGGTGAGCCACTCCGAGTTGTGCCTGATCTCGAGCTTGCTCGGATCCGGATCCAGCACCGCCACCGCCTGGGCCACGTACGTCTCGCCGTTGCGGCGCGTCTCGTCCAGCGTCAGCTGCGGCCTCGTCTTCGAGCGCCCGGAGGGGTCGCCGATCGTGGCCGTGAAGTCGCCGACGATCAACACCACCAGGTGGCCGAGGTCCTGGAACTGCCGCATCTTGCGCAACACGACGGCGTGACCGATGTGCAGATCGCTCGACGACGGGTCGACGCCGAGCTTGACGCGCAGCGGCTCGCCCGACTCGGCGCTGCGGCGTAGCTTCGCCTCGAGCTCGCCCTCGGGGACCATCTGCTCGGTCCCACGAGCCAGGATCTTCAGGCTCTCGTCCACGTTGCGCATGACGCTCGACCTCCCTGCCGCACGGCCGGGGAGTCTACCACGCGTCGTGAGGCGCCCCTCCAGGGCGTGCGGCACCCCCTTTGCAGGGCATGCTAGCGTGCCACCCATGGACGTAGGCCCGCGCTGCAGCTTCGTCATCTTCGGCATCACCGGCGACCTCGCCGCCCGCAAGCTCGTCCCCGCGCTCTATGCGCTGCACATCGACGGCGCCCTGCATCCGCAGACGGCCGTCGTCGGCTTCGCGCGCAGCGCCCCGGACGACGACGAGCAGCTGCGCGAGCGCCTCGGCGAGGCGCTGCGCGAACACGTCGACGAGGTCGACGACGACGCCTGGAACGACCTGGCCACGCGCATCGTCAGCGTCCGCGGCGGCTACGACGAGGCCGGCTTCGAGCGCTTGCGTGAGCGTCTCGACGCGCTCGGCCACGACGACCACGTCTACTACACGTCCACGCCGCCCGAGGCGTACACGCCGATCGTGCACGGCCTCGCCGGCGTCGGCCTGACGCGCTCGGAGCGCGGCTTCCGCCGCATCGTGGTCGAGAAGCCCTTCGGGCACGACCTGGACTCGGCCGTCGAGCTGAACGCCGCCCTGGCCGAGGTGTTCGACGAGGACCAGATCTACCGGATCGATCACTACTTGGCCAAGGAGACCGCCCAGAACCTGGCGGTCCTGCGCTTCGCCAACGCCCTGTTCGAGCCCATCTGGAGCAACCGCTACGTCGACCACGTGCAGATCTCGATGATCGAGCCGATGGGGATGGAGGGGCGCGGCTCCTTCTACGAAGAGGCCGGCGTGGTGCGTGACGTGTTCCAGAACCATCTGCTGCAGCTCCTGGCGCTCGTCGCGATGGAGCCACCAGCGCGCTACGACGCCGACGCCGTGCGCGACGAGAAGGTCAAGGTCCTCCGTGCGACGGATTGCCTCGACCCCGGCGACGTCGTGCTCGGGCAGTACACCGCCGCCGACGGCATGGCGGGCTACCGCGAGGAGGATGGCGTCGCGGCCGACTCGCGCGTGCCCACCTTCGCCGCTGCCGCGTTCACGGTGCGCACCTGGCGCTGGGCGGGCGTGCCGTTCTACGTGCGCGCCGGCAAGCGGCTCGAGGGCAAGGCGTCGGAGATCGTGCTGCGGCTCAAGCAGCCGCCGCATCAGCCGTTCACCGAACTGGCGGCTCCGCCCAAGGCCGATCGCCTGGTCCTGCGGTTGCTCCCTGACGAGGGCATCGCACTGCGCTTCAACGCCAAGGTGCCCGGCCAGGGGATCGCGCTCGACCGCGTGAACCTCGGCTTCACCTACCGCGAAGGCTTCGAAGGACGCGTTCCAGACGCGTACGAGACGCTCTTGTCGGACGTGATCACGGGCGACGCGACGCTCTTCATGCGCGCGGACGAAGTGGTGGCGCAATGGCGCGTGGTGGCGCCGCTGCTCGCGCCACCGGAGGTGGACCCCGAACCCTATCCGGCCGGCTCGATGGGGCCGCTCTCGGCCAACACGCTGCTCGAGCGCGACGGTCGCAATTGGCACAAGCCCGGCGGCGTATGAGCGTCCCCGCGACGCGCGACGTGCACCTGGTGGGCGTGCCCATGGACCTCGGGGCGGGTCGCCGCGGGGTCGACATGGGCCCCTCGGCGTTGCGGCTCGCGCGCCTGGCCGCGGCCCTCGGCGAACTCGGCCACACCGTGACGGACCACGGCAACGTGGAGGTACCGGTAGCTGAGGCCGTCCCCGCCCACGAGGCGGGCGACCTCACGGCGCGCTTCGCCGACGCGATCGCCGCCACGACACGCGCCACGCGCGGCGCGCTCGACGGCGTGCCGAGCGCGGGCATGCCGATCGTCCTCGGCGGCGATCACGCCGTGTCGCTCGGGTCCGTGGCGCACGCCTGCGCACGAGGTCGGACCGGCGTGCTCTGGATCGATGCCCACGGCGACCTCAACACCCCCTCGAGCAGCCCCAGCGGCAACGTCCACGGCATGCCGCTGGCACACCTCCTCGGCCACGGCGACGCGCGCCTGCTGGCCGCGCTCGGCGAGGCACCGGCGCTGCGTCCCGAAGACGTCGTGCTCGTCGGTGTCCGCAGCCTCGACCCTGGGGAGCGCGCGTTGGCGCAACGACTCGGACTCATGATCCTGACGATGGCCGACATCGATCGCCGCGGCATGGCGGCGGTGGCCGACGAGGCGCTCGCGGCGTTGGGGCACGTCGAGCGGGTGCACGTGTCGCTCGACGCCGACGTGCTCGACCCGGCCGTGGCGCCGGGCGTCGGCACGCCCGTGGTCGGCGGCCTCTCCTACCGCGAGGCGCACCTGCTGATGGAGCTGATCGCCACGGACGGGCGGCTCACCGGCGTGGACCTGGTCGAGGTGAACCCGACCCTCGACGTCCAGAACCGGACCGCCGCGGTGATGGTCGAGCTGACGGCGAGCCTGCTCGGCAAACGGATCATGTGACGGATCAGGTCAGCGTCGGCGTCGGTGTCGCGGTGGCGAAGCGCTCGAGCGAGCCGTGCAGGCGCGGCCAGGCGGTCTCCATCGCGGCGTCGCCGGCGATGATCGCCAGCGCTGCGCGATCGAAGCGCAACCACGAGATCGGCGGGCGCGTCTGGACGTGGAGCTCGTCGCCGGTGCCCTCGGGCAGGCGCTCACCGGCGCCCGACCAGGCCTCGACCGTCAGGGCCAACGCCTGCATCAGGCCCCCCCAGGGACCGGCACCACGCGCCCGGGCCAGCGCGAACCCGAGCAACCGCCCGGGAGCCGCCCGGACCGCACCGCGCGCCATCCGCAGTGCGATCGAGTCCCTGACCTCGACGCCGGCGCCCACGCCGATCGCCAGGTCGACCCGCTCGTCGCGCAGGGCATCGAGCGGCACCGGTGTCCCGATGCCACCGTCGATGAGGCGGCGACCGTCGACCAGCGCCGGGGCGAAGAGCCCCGGGAGCGAAGCGCTGGCGCGCAGCGCCGGCGCCAGCGGACCCGAGCGGAGCGTGACGCGCTCGCCGGTGTCGAGATCGGTGGCCACGACGGCCAGCGGCACGTCGCAGTCCTCGAAGCTGCGGCCGTCGACCAGGCGCTCGAAGTAGGCCTCGAGCCGGTCGCCGCTCAGCAGGGCGCCGCGCGCGAAGCCGACGTCGACGATGTGCGGGAAGACGTCGCGCCGCCGCAACCGTTCGGCGTCGCCGCGGATGCTCTCGAGGTCGCGCCCGCAGGCATAGAGCGCCCCCACGACCGCGCCGAAGCTCGTACCGACCACGACGTCCGGGCGCACGCCGCGCCGCTCCAGGGCGCAGAGCACCCCGATGTGCGCGTAGCCGCGCGCGCTGCCGCCGCCGAGGGCGACGCCGACGCGCGCTCGCCGAGACTCCTGGGCCTCGGCGAGCGCGCTGCGTTCAGGACCTATGGGCACGCTCGTGAGCGTACATCGGCCCGACCGTCAGCACCGTGGGAACGGCGTGAGAAGCGTGGGGGCCACCCCGCGCGGCGCCGCGGCGTGGCATGCTCGCAGCATGCGTCAAGAGGCCGTCGAGGTCGCCGTCATCCATCACCGGACGCCGACGCTGCTCGCGCAGGCGCTCGAGCGCCTCGCGGCGTTCGCACCGGACGTCCCGGTGCGCGTGATCGACACCGCCTTCGATCCCAGCCTCGCCCTGCAGCTCGAGGGCGCGCATCCGCACCTGAGCTGGCTGGGCGCGGCCAACCACAGCTTCGCGGACGCCGTCAACACCGCTGCGCGCCACGCCCGCCGGCCGCTCCTGCTGCACATGAACGCCGACGTCATGATCGGCCCCGACACGCTGAGCGCGCTGCTCGAGGCGTTCGACGACCCGCGCGTGGCCGCCGCCGGGCCGCAGGCGCGCACGCCCGCCGGCGCGCTCCAGGACCAGGGCCTCCCCTACCGCCTGCATCACGCCCGCCTGCGTTGGCGGCGCGGGCGCGCCGCGGGTCGTGCGAGCGTCGACGTTCCCTGGCTGTCAGGTTGCCTGCAGGTGCTCCGCCTCGGGGCGCTCGAGGCGGTCGGCGGTTTCGACGCCCGGCTGCGCTTCTACAACGAGGACCTCGAGTGGTGCGTCCGGGCGCGGCGCCATGGCTGGCGCTGCCTCCTGGTCGACGTCGAGGTCGTGCACGTCGGCGGCGCCGCGACGAACGGCAACGTGGCGTTCGCCGTCGAAGGGGTGCGCGGTGGCTACGCGTTCATGCGCCGGCACGGCATGCCGTGGCTCCGGCCACTCCATCGCTGGGGCATCGCCGGTGGCGCCTGGCTGACCGCGCAGCGAGCACACGATCCTGCCCACCGGGCCGCCTGGCGCGCGCTGGCCGAGCGGAGCGCACGCGACGACCTCGTGACCTCGTGCCTCGGCGCGCGGCTCGACGACGAGCCCCTCTGCTAGACTCCGCGCGTGTCCGTCGATCAAGGGCTCCTCGCCGCGCTGACCGCCGACCCGCTGGCGGGCTATCCAGCGCTCGCGGCGTTGCTGCTCGCGTCGGTGGCCATCGCCAGTGGTGTGTTGCGCGGCGACGTGCTGGCGCTGGCGCGGCCCGCTCCGGTGGCGTGGTGCATCGCCGCCCTGGGCGCGGCCTGGCTGGTGCAGGCCGTCGCGACCGCGGCACCGGGCGCCTGGACCGACACGCTCGCGGCGTCCGCCATCGTGCCCATCGCGATCATCGCCGTGGCGTACGGACCGAGCCCGGCGCTCGTCACCCTGGCG
>REEJ01000232.1 GCA_007695125.1 Trueperaceae bacterium
CTCCGCGGCTGGCTCACGGCCTCTCGTTCCTCGGGCAAGATCGCGTTCCTGCAGCTCCGCGACGGCAGCGGTTTCGTCCAGGCCGTGGTGTCGCGGGCCGACGTCGGCGACGCGGCCTTCGAGACCACGCGCGGCTTGACGCAGGAGTCCGCGCTGCGTGTGCGCGGGGAGGTGCGCGCCGACCCGCGCTCGCCCTCGGGCGTCGAGATCAAGGCGACGCACGTGGAGGCCATCGCACCCTCCGTCGGCTACCCGATCACGCCCAAGGAGCACGGCGTCGACTTCCTGATGGAGCGCCGCCATCTCCACCTGAGGCACCGCGCGCCGTGGGCGATCCTGCGCATCCGGGACGAGGTCGAGCGAGCGATCCACGACTTCTTCGCGGCGCGCGGCTTCGTCCGCTTCGATGCCCCGTTCTTCATGCCCACGGCCGTCGAGGGCACCACCAACCTGTTCGAGATCGAGCTCTTCGAGGAGGAGAAGGCCTACCTGTCGCAGTCCGGGCAGCTCTACGCCGAGGCGGGCGCGCTGGCGCTCGGCGCGGTGTACACCTTCGGCCCCACCTTCCGGGCCGAGAAGAGCAAGACGCGCCGCCACCTCCTCGAGTTCTGGATGGTCGAGCCCGAGGTCGCCTTCCTCGAGCACGACGGCAACGTGCAGCTCCAAGAGGACCTCGTCGCCTACCTCGTCGGCCGCGTCTTGGAGCACCGGGCCGTCGAGCTCGAGACGCTCGGTCGCGACCCGGCGCGACTCGAGCCGGCCGCCCAGGGCGGCTTCCCGCGCATCAGCTACGACGAGGCGCTGGCGTTGCTCGCCGAGGCCGGCGAGCAGCTCGAGTGGGGCGACGACTTCGGCGCGCCGCACGAGACGTTGCTGGGCGAGCGCTTCGATCGGCCGCTCGTGATCGAGCGCTACCCCACGCACGTCAAGGCGTTCTACATGGAGACGGTACCGGGCGATCCGACGCGTGTGCTGTGCGACGACGTGATCGCACCCGAAGGCTACGGCGAGATCATCGGCGGGTCGCAACGCATCCACGACCTCGCGCTGCTCGAGCAGCGCATCGCCGAGCACGCCTTGCCGCGTGAGGCCTTCGACTGGTACCTCGACCTGCGGCGCTACGGCAGCGTGCCACACAGCGGCTTCGGGCTCGGCCTGGAGCGCACCCTGGCCTGGATCACGGGCGTGCACCACCTGCGCGAGGTCATCCCGTTCCCGCGCATGCTGACACGCATGTACCCCTGACCAGCGGTCCTCGGGCCCGGTCGGCCAGAGCTCTCAGGTCAGCGCAGCGCCACCTGCCCCCACAGCGTCGCCGCGGGCGCGCCGTCGACCACCACCGTGACCTCGTCGGCACCGTGAGCGAACGCGGTCTCCTCGAGCGAGCGCAGCGTCGCGAGCTCGGCCAGCACGTCGGGGCCTCGGCCCTCGAGCGGCGGCACGTCGACCACGACCACGCGCCGCCGCTGGACCTCGTACCCGAGGACCGTGGGCGCGCCGACGTGCTGCGGCCACACGCCGTCCTCGACGAGCGTCGTCCTCAACACCGAGAGCGCGGCTGCGAGCCGGTCCTCGAACGCGTCTTGCGAGGTCACCTCGACGTCCACCGTGCGGCTCAGGCCGTCACGATCGAACACGACGATGCGGGCATCGCTGGTGATCGGCGCCGAGCGCGCCTCCGCGTCGATCAGGAGGTCCGGGACACGCGGCGCCGGGGCGTCCCGGAACCCACCCGCGAACCACGCCACCGCACCCCCCAGCACCAGCGCGGCGATCAGCACGTGCGGTCGCAGCAGGACGTCGCCCCAGCGGCGGCGGCGGACCGCACTCACGGGAGCGCGCCGGCGCTGGTGACGATCGAAGCCACGGCGGCGGCCAAGAGCGGCGCGAAGGCTGGATCGCGCAGGTCGGCCGCACCGACCTCGAGGAGCACACCGCGCCCAGCGGCTCCGGTCAGCACCGCGACGGGCGCCGCCCGCGGACCGGCGACGTCGAAGCCGCCGGCATCGCGAAGGGCGCCGGCCAGCGCCTCGGCGTAGCGCGCACCACGGTCGAGGTCGACGACCAGGTCGAGCAGGATCCGACGCCTCACGCCGTCCGTCTCCGGCCGCTCCAGCACGGCCTCGGCGTTGATCCTGACGGCGTCTTCCAACGCGCTCAACTCGGCGGCGTCGCCGAGGTGGAACACCCGCAGCGAACCGCGTGGCAGGTCGGCCACCTGCAGGGTGAGGAACAGCCGCGCACCCGTCCCCTGCGCGGCCCGGTCGCTGGCGGCCGGGAGCATCGGGCCTGAGCGCGTGAGCGACACCTCGTACCCGGCGCGCTCGAGGCGCTGCGCGACGATGCGAGCGACCTCGAGCGTGTCCGCGGCCGCGTCACCGGCCACCGGACCGGTACCGCCCGCGGGATCCAGGACGATGCGCGTCGGCGTCGACGCGTCGATGGGCAGGGGTGCGTCCCCGCTGGACCGAGCGAAACCGACCACGACGGCGAAACCCGCGCCGTCGGGAAGCTCGGTCCAGCTGGCGCGCACGTCTGGCGCGAGCTGGATCCGAACGTCGACGTCACCGCGGTTCGCCGTCACGTCGGCCCGCACGAACGCGTCGCCAACGAAGCTCGTCGGACTCGCGAGGTCGCTGCGCTCGAAGCGGAGGTGCACGGTCTGCACCGCCTCGCTGACGAAACTGCTCACCCGCGTCGGCCCGCTCACGCGGATCACCAACCGCTCCGCGCTCCCGCTGCCCTCCAGCCGCGCCGAGAGGCTCGGCCGCGGCAGCACCACCAACACCTGGTTCGAGGCGGCGAGGTAGGTCACGCGTGCGCCGAGCGCCTCTGCGGTGGCCTTGACGGGCACGAACGCCTCGAAACCCACGAGCACGCCGGCGCCGCCCTCCGCGGCGACACCGTCGCGCCGGATCGCGTCCGGCAGGCTGGCCGCAGCACCGGGGTCGTCGACCGCACGGACCTGCACGACCCGGCCACCGAGCGTGAACGTCAGCCGCCGCGTGGCGAGATCGACGTCGAGGCGTGCGCCGAGCGCCTCCGCCAGTGCGGCCGCCGGCGCGTAGGCGGTGCCCGCGACCAGGTCGGTGCGGGCACCCGGGACCACGACGCCGTTGACGACGAGCTCGGCCTGCGCGAGCGCCAACGCGCCCAGGAGCAGGCTCAGGCACGCGAGCACGCAGCGGCGCACCTCAGTGCCTCCGCATGGCGCGCTCGATCTCGCGCTTCGCGTCGCGTTCCGCGGCCGCTCGGCGCTTGTCGTGGACCTTGCGGCCGCGCGCGAGCGCGACCTCGACCTTCGCGCGACCGTCCTTGAAGTACAGCCGCAGCGGTACGACGGTGAGCCCGCGACGCTCGACGGCGGCGCGGAGCTCATCGATCTGGCGACGATGCAGCAAGAGCTTCCGGCTGCGATCGATCACGTGGTTGTTGTAGCTGGCCTCTTCGTAGATCGGGATCGTGGCCCCCTCGAGGAAGGCCTCTCCGCGCCGGAAACGCGCGTACGCCTCGGCGATCGAACCGCCGCCGCGGCGCAACGACTTCACCTCGCTGCCGGTCAAGACGATGCCCGCCTCGACGGTCTCGAGGAGCTCGTAGTCGTGCCTGGCGCGTCGGTTGGTCAACATGGCATGCCCCTCCCCGGGCATGATACGGCCTCGCCGGCCGCTGGCCGGCGCTCGCTCGCAACGGCCGGCGATCCGGCGGTCGGCCACGCCGCGACCACGGCGCTCACGCCACGCATCAGGTCAGGTGCACGTCGACGTCGTACGGGTCGACGTCGATGCGCACCTGGACACCGTCGCCAGGACGGCGGTCGATGCGCTCGATCCACTGCGCCAACGTGAGATCGTCCGAGGCGCGCAGGAAGACGTGGACGGCGTAGCGGTCGCGGACGCGAGCGACGGCCGCCACGACGGGGCCGAGGAGCGCGCCGTCGGGGACGCCGGCGGTGCGCAGGGTCTGCGCGATCGCGCTCGCCGCGGCGTCGGCCCGGCCGCGATCGCGATGGCTCACCTGGACACGCGCCCACTGCGTCGCAGGCGGATACCCGAAGCGCGCCCTGCGGGCCGTCGTCGCGTCCGAGAAGGCCGCGACCGCCGCGTCGACGTCGCGTGCCCCGAGGGTGCGCCACACGGTGTGATCGCTCTGGAAGGTCTGGACCAGCAGCAGCGGGCGCCGCTCGCCGGCGAGTTCGGCGGCGAGCAGCATCGTGCGCAACGCCTGCTCCTCGGCGCGGAAGTCCTCGTGACCGTAGAGGGAGTCGCCCAGGGTGAACGCCAGCAGCGACAGCACCGGGGGCGGTGCGAGCCTCAGGACGGCGGTCGTGCCGACGACGACGCCCGGATCGCCATCGTAGAGCGCCGCGAGGTCCGTCCGGTGGTCGGCGTCGACCGTCCAGACGGGGAGCGGCGCCACGACGCGCTCCACCTCGCGCGCCACCCACTCCGTCCCCGCGCCTGGGAGCGGGGCGAGCGGCTCGCCGCCGCAATGCGCGCAGCCGGCCGGCGCCGGGCGCGCATGACCGCACTGATGGCAGCGGAGCCGCCCGCGCTGGGCATGCCAGCGCAACGGTAGGTCGCAGTGGGGACACATGACCGGGGTGCCGCAGGCGCGGCAGGCGAGCCCCGAGGCGAAGCCCCGGCGCGGTACCACCACCACGGCCTGGCGGCCGCGCTGGGCCACCTGTGCGAGCACCCGGATCAGCTCGCCGCCGAGCGGCCAGGTGGAGCTCTCGCGCAGGTCGGACGTGACCAGGCGCGGCGCAGGGTACGGCAGCGCCTCGACCCGGTCGAGGCGCTGATCGCGCAGTTCGGCCGTCGCCAGCACGTCGTACCCGATCAGCGGCACGTGCGCTGCCTCGGCCAGCACGTCGGCGTCGCGACGGGCGACGCTGCGGGTGCCCGAGACGATCTTGTAGCTCCGGCTCGCCGCGTCCCACACGTGGACCTGGCCGAGGCGCGCGAGCGGCGCGGCGAGCACCGGGTAGGTGCCGACCAGCGCGGCGGGCGTGCCGCTGGCCACCTCGGCCCAGAGCGCGCCGCGCTGGTCCGGCGCGTGCTCGGCGCGGAACACGAGCGTCGGAACGAAGGCGGCGAGCGCTGCGGCGACCACGTCGACCGACGCGGCCTCGGGCACCACGACCAGGGCCTGGTGCCGCGCCTGCACCACCGCGACGACCTCGCGTGCGAGTGCCCGCAGGCGCTCGTCGCGGTGGCCACCGTGCACCAGGCTGCGTCGCGCGTCGCTCGCCGCGGGCGACGCCAGCGCCCCGGCCGGCGGCTGCGAGGCGGCCACCCACGGCGGCGCCGGCAACGGTGTGATCACGTCGCGGTACCCGGCGTAGCCCTTGTGGACGAGCGCCCGGGCGGCGCCGGGGCCGACGTCGGCGGCGCGCGCGAGCTCGGCCGCGCTGGGCAGCGGGCCGTGCTCCTCGAGCCACGCCAACGCTCGGCGCTGCGCCTCCCGCGATCGGCCGCCGAGTTCGGCGTCGGCACCGCGGAGCGCGCACAGCATGCGTTCGCGCGCCGGTCGGAGGCGTACCCGCTCCTCCACCAGACCGTGCTCTCGCCACGTGCTCAGCGCCTCGGGCCGGAACGCCTCGGCGTCGTGCCAGTCTCCGCCGGACAGGGTATCGGCAGCCGCCCCGAGGCCCTCGACGTCGACGCCGTCGACGAGGCGCACGCTGTGGTCGAGGGGCACGTCGAGCCCGACGGTGAGCATCGTGGCCAGCGCCAAACCGACCGGCGCCGCCGTCCGAGCCGCCTGCGCCTTGATCATGCGGCGAGCGGGCGCGAGCAGCCACGGCGACTCGTCGATGCAGGCGACGGCCTCGCGCAACTCGAGCGCGGCCGCGACACCGACCTCGACCACCTCGGCCACCACGCCGATGCGCACGCCACCCTGCCAGGGAACGACCACGCGGGCGCCGGGCGGCGCTTCGGATCGTCCATGCGGGGCGAGGAAGGTGAAGGCGGGCACCGGGAGCGGCAACCAGACCTCGAGCGCGCGTGGCACGCGGCAGTCTACCGCCGTCCGGGCGGGGCGCTCTGGTAGGCTGGGCGGGTGTCGGATCCCAGCGATCACCTGGCCCCGGGCGCGCGTCGCTACGCCGCAGCGGGCGTCGACCTCGACGCCTCCGACGAGACGATGCGGCGCATCGGTGCCGCCGTCAGATCGACGTACACCCCGGCCGTGTTGGCCGGCATCGGCGCGTTCGGCGGGCTGTTCGCGCTGCCCGACGACGTGCATGAGCCCGTGCTGGTCGCGTCGACCGACGGCGTCGGCACGAAGACGATGCTCGCGACGGCGCTGGGGCGGCTCGACACGATCGGCCGCGACATCGTCAACCACTGCGTGAACGACATCCTCGTCCAGGGCGCCAGGCCGCTGTTCTTCCTCGATTACGTGGCCAGCAGCCGCCTGGAACCGAGCGACGTCGCGGCCGTCGTGCAGGGCGTCGCGGCGGCGTGTCGCGAGGCCGGGATGGCGCTGCTCGGGGGCGAGACCGCCGAGATGCCGGGCGTGTACGCGCAGGGCGAACTCGACTTGGTCGGAACGATCGTGGGCATCGTCTCGCGCCCGAGGATCGTGACGGGCGCCGACGTGGCCGCCGGCGACCTGCTGCTGGGGTTGGCATCCGAAGGGCTGCAGACGAACGGCTTCAGCCTGGCGCGCCAGGTCCTGGCTGGGCGACTGAGCGCACCCATGCACCCTGGCGGTCGCCTGGGCGAGACGATCGGCGACGCCCTGATGGCGCCGCACCGGTCGTTCCAGCGCGCGCTTGAACCACTGCTCGAGGCCGGCGTGGTGCGCGCGGCCGCGCACGTGACGGGTGGCGGCATACCTGGCAACCTGCCGCGGGTGTTGCCGCCTGGACTCGGTGCCGAGATCGACCCGGCCTCGTGGACCCGGCCGCCGATCTTCGACTTGCTGCAGCGCGCGGGCGAGATCGACGAGAGCGAGATGCGCGCGGTGTTCAACCTCGGCATCGGGATGATCGCGGTGGTCCGAGCGAGCGACGAGGCCCAGGCGCGGGCGCTCTGTCCCGAGCCGCTGTGGACGATCGGGCGGGTGGTCGAGGGGAACGGCGTCCGCTTCCTGCCCTGAGGCCGCCTAGCGCCGCGGCGGCGGCTGACGCCGATAGCGGCGGTCGCTCAGGAGCGCACGGAGATGGCACTCACGAGCGCCGCCCGGGCCGCCTCGGCGGAGCCCGTCGCCTTGGCATCGAGCGCCGGGAGCACGACCGTGAACACCGAGCCCTCGCCCGAGCGCGAGGCGACGTCGACGCTGCCGCCGTGCTGCTGGACGATCCAGCGCACGATGGCGAGGCCGAGCCCGCTGCCGTTGCCGCGCGTCGAGCGTGCGCCGTCCACGCGGTAGAAACGGTCGAACAGGTGCGGGATGGCCTCGGTCGGGATGCCTGGTCCGTCGTCGAAGACCTCGAGCCGCACCTCCTTCCCCACCTGCGCAAGGTCGAGCCGGATGTGGCGAGCGCCCGCGTTGAGCGCGTTCTGGACCAGGTTCAACACGACCTGCTTCAGGCGCTCGGGGTCGCCCTCCACCTCGACCAGGGGACGGCTGCAGGCGACCTCGATGGTCGCCTGGCCGGCGACGGTCTGGAGCTCGTTGCGCACGTCCTCGACGACCTCGAGGAGGTTCATCGGCTGCCTGTCGATCGAGAACCCGGCGTCGGCGCGCGCCAGCTCGAGCAGATCGTTGACGAGCTTCGCCATGCGCTCGGCCTCTTGCCGGATGACGGTGAGCGAGTCGACCTGCTCGGGGCTCGGCCGGGTGCGGCGCAGCAGGTAGTTGGCGTGGCCGACGATGGCCGTGACGGGCGTGCGCAGCTCGTGGCTGGCGTCTGCCGTGAACCGGCGCTGCGTCTCGAACGACTCCTGTAGGCGGTCGAGCATGTGGTTGATCGCGACGGCGAGTGCGCGCATCTCGTCTTGCGAGCGCGGCACGGGCACGCGCTGCGAGAGATCGCGCGACGACACGCGAGCGGCCCCTTGCGTGACGCGCTGGACGGGGGCGAGCACCTGGCGCGAGAGCCACCAGACGCCGATGCCGAACACGAGGAAGGCGCCGATCACGGCCAGGCCGAGGTCCTGGGCGAGTTGCTCGAGCGTCGCCTCGACCGCCGACGTCGGCACGCCCACGAGGATGGCCGCCGTGAACGTCAGGTTCTGCGAGGGGAAGGTGATCGCGGTGAGCTCACCCAACACCCGCAGCCGCTCGCCGCCCGGCAGGGTCGCGAGCCCGTCGAGCCGCTCGCCGTCGACGAGGGCCTGGACGGTCCGGTCCGACAGGAAGTCGAGCGGCAGGTCGTCGCTGGGGTTCTCCCGGAAGCGGGTGGGATCGGTGTAGGTGAAGCCGTCGCGGATGTCGGCCACGCTGTTGGGGGTGATGCCCTGATCGGACAACAGAATGATTTGATAATACGCATCGCCCGGCAGCCGCTGCAGGCCGGTGAGGATGGCCCCGTCGGACAAGTCGGCGAACGCCTGGCGCGCGCGCTCCTCCACCGCGGTCGACAGCGAGCGCTCGGTGAGCAGGTACACCGACACCGCCATCGCCGACAGGATGATCGCGATGAACGCGCTGTAGAAGATCGTCAGGCGGAGCCGGAGCGTCATGCGTCAGACCGTGGAACCGGTCACTCCTCGCGCAGGACGTAGCCCACGCCGCGCACGGTGTGGATCAGGCGGCGCTCGCCCTCGCCCTCCAGCTTGCGCCGCAGGTAGCCGACGTAGACGTCGACCACGTTGCTGCCGCCGGTGTACTCGGGCCAGACCTTCTCCTCGATCTCGAAGCGGTTGAACACCTTGCCGGGGTTGCGCGCGAAGAGCTCGAGCAGCTCGAACTCCTTGGCCGAGAGCTCGATGCGGCGCCCGTCGCGGAACACCTCGCGGCCGTCGAGGTTCATGACCAGGTCGGCAACGCGCACCTCTCCGGTCACGGCCGGGTTGACCCGACGCAGGTGCGCCCGGACACGGGCGAGCAGCTCCTCGATCGAGAACGGCTTGACCAGGTAGTCGTCGGCACCCGCGTCGAGCCCGATCACCTTGTTGTCGACGGAGTCCTTCGCGGTCAGGATGATGATCGGCGTGTTGCTGGTCTTACGGATGCGACGAGCCACCTCGAGACCGTCCAGCACGGGCAACATCAGATCGAGGATGACCAGGTCGGGGTTGAGCTCGCGGAACTTCGAGAGCCCGGTGACGCCATCGAACGTCACCACCGTCTCGTACTGCTCGGCTTGAAGCTCGAGATCGATGAACTTCGCGATCTCCTTCTCGTCCTCGACGATCAAGATCAGTGGCCTGCGTTCCATGCCCTCGATGCTGTCACAACGATGGATGAGAACGTGCATCGAAGCGCACGTTCCGCCGTGGCGCGCTCTCTCAGGCGTCCGGGGGCAGCTCGATCGTGGGCTGCACGATCAAGCCGCGCGCCACGATCTCGCCTGCCCAGGCGCGGGCCCCGGGCAAGGAGTGGTCGCGCCAGTTGCCGCAGCGGCGCGGTTCACAGCCGGGGATCGGACCCTCGTGGTCGCGGACCGCAGCGAGCGCGGCGTTCGCCGCCCGGAGCATGCGCTCCTCGCCGGGGTCGCCCAGCAGCGTCAGGTAGAAGCCCGTCCGGCAGCCCATCGGCGAGGCGTCGACCAACACGGCGTCCCCGAGGTGGTCGCGCAGGTAGCCGGCCAGCAAGTGCTCGATGGTGTGCAGGGGGGCGGTCGCGATCTCCTGCACGTTGGGCTGCACCAGGCGCAGGTCGAACTTCGTGACGACGTCACCGTGCGGCCCTGCGTAGCGGCCCGCCGCTCGCACGTACGGGGCACGAACGGCGGTGTGGTCGAGGTCGAACGATGCAACGCGCGTTCTCGGTCCCATGCCGGGGAGTGTACCCGAGGCGCGCGTGCGGCGCCGACGCGCACGCGTTCGTGACGCGGCAGCGGCGGGCGCACGCCCACCGCTGCCGCGCGTCCGGTACACTACGGCCGCCGGGTCACGACCTCGGTCGGCGACCCGCGCTATCTCACCTGTGCGAAGGCGGTCGGAACCGTGCGCGAACGCGTGGCTATCTTCATCGACGGCAGCAACCTCTACAACGGGATGCGCGAGAACCTCCAGAGCACCCGTGTCAACCTCCAGGAGCTCATGCGGCAGCTGTCGAACGGGCGCCGCTTGGTGCGCTGCTACTACTTCAACGCCCCCCTGACCGACGACTACGACGAAGACCTGCGCGACGGCCAGCACCGCTTCTTCGAGTCGCTGCGGCGCATCCCCTACGTCACCGTTCGCCTCGGGCGCCTGCACCGCCGCCACGACGGCTCGCTCGTCGAGAAGGGCATCGACGTGGCGATCGCCGTCGAGGCGCTGTCGCTCGCGCATCGCGACGCCTACGACTGCTGCTTGTTGGTGTCGGGCGACGGCGATTACGTCGAGCTGGTCGAGGCGATCAAGCGCCATGGGCAACACGTCGAGTGCGCCATGTTCAAGAACCAGTCCGCCGGCGTGCTGCTCGAGCACGCCGACGTGTTCCGTCCGCTCGACGAGCTCGACTGGACCAAGATCCTGTTCTGAACGTCATCGCCGGCGTGCGGGGCCGGCGCTGCCCGGCGATTCGTGCTGGCTGCACGCTCGACGCGTCCAGACGTGAGAGCGGCGTCTTCATCGTCCGGCCATGTGGGGCATCCACACGCTCGGCGACGGGGCACGCCGATGGTATTCTTCATAGGGTCAATGGTCTACAGGACCGCACGACACCCCAGAGGAGGCCCCATGCGCATCGTCACCACCCTGCTGGCCGCCGCGATCATCTCGCTCGCCGGCGCCCAGGACTACGTGTTCGGCATCACCTTCGATGCCGGCGGCAAGTTCGACGGCTCGTTCAACGAAGGCACCTGGCGCGGCATGGAGACCGCCATCGCCGAGCTCGACGCCGAGTTCGGCCTCGAGATCGACCTGCTCGAGTTCGAGGGCACGCCCGACACCTCGGCCGGCGGCATGCGCACCATCGCTGCAGCAGGCGCCGAGCTGATCGTCGCCCCCGGGTTCTTGCAAGCCGACGCGATCGCTTCGGTGTCGGCCGAGTTCCCCGACACGGCGTTCGTCCTCATCGACGACGTGCGCGAAGGTCCGAACATCCGCTCCGTGGTCTTCAAGGAGCACGAGGGCTCGTTCCTGGTCGGCTACATCGCCGGCACCATGTCGCAGACCGGCGTCGTCGGCTTCGTGGGCGGCATGGACATCCCGTTGATCCGCGCCTTCAACCTCGGCTACGAGGAAGGCGTCCTGTACGCCTGCCCGGACTGCACCGTGATCAGCAACTACGTCGGTGTCACGCCGACGGCGTGGAACGATCCGGCGCGCGCCAAGGAGCTCGCGACCTCGCAGCAGGCGCAGGGCGCGGACATCATCTACGCCGCCGCCGGCGCGTCGGGCAACGGCGTCATCGACTTCGTCAAGGAGACGATGTGCTACCGCCCCACCGGCACGCTGCGCTCGACCCCGCTCGCCGCCCAGGTGGCGCAGATCGAGCCGCACGCCGCGTACGCCCAGGCCTGTGACGGCGCCCAGCCGCTGTTCTTCATCGGCGTCGACAGCAACCAGAACCCGTTCGGCGACACCGACGGCAACCCCGCCACCTTGAACCACGGCCTGACCTCGATGCTCAAGCGCGTCGACGTCGCCTCGTACAACGCCGTCTACGACGTCGTGAACGGCACCTTCGAGCCGGGTACGCAGGTGCTCGGCCTGGCCGAGGAAGGCGTCGGCTTCGCGCTCGACGAGTACAACGAGGCGCTCATCCCGAGCGACCTGCTGGTCGAGCTCGAGGTGATCCGCGACATGATCGTGTCGGGTCAGCTGGTCGTCACCGACTACCGCACCCAGTAAGGTCCAGGAACCATGTGGACGCGTGGGGCTCGTGCGCTTGTCGCACGCGCCCCACCCTAAATAGCCCCCAGCGCGCCCACCGGCCGCCCGGCCGACCCCAACCCC
>REEJ01000236.1 GCA_007695125.1 Trueperaceae bacterium
TCGGGGGCGGCAGCGCGAGGCCTGCGACCGGCACGATCGTCTCCCCCGGCACGTCGAGCGCCTCGCGCGACGTCGCGAGGACGCGCACGTCCGGGCACGAGGCGGCGATCGCACCCAGCACCCCCGCGCCGGCCAGGACGTGCTCGAGGTTGTCGACGAGCAGGAGGGCCCGCGCCTCGCGCAACGCCGCCACCACGACGTGCTCCGGGTGCGCCCCATCGGCGAGCGGAAGGTCGAGCGCCTGCGCGAGGCTGCTCGGGACGTCCTCGGGGCGCTCGACGCCGGCGAGCGGCACGAAGGTCGCGCCGTCCGGGAAGGCCGGTGCGCAGCGCAGCGCGGCCTCGAGGGCCACGCTGGTCTTGCCGACGCCCCCGGGACCGACCAGCGTCACGAGCCGCGTCGCGTCGTGCCGCACCAGGCGCTGCACCTCGCTCAGTTCCCGGTCACGGCCCACGAACGGCGTCGCATGCGCCGGCAGCGGTGAGCGGCGCCTCGGTGCCCGGAGGATCTGCGGGAGCGTCGCCTCGACCTCGCGCGCCATCGTGATCGTCTCGTCGAGCGGTGCGACACCGAGCTCTCGCTCGAGGACCTGTCGGCAGCGCTCGAACACAGCCAGGGCCGCGTGCGGATCGCCGCGCGCGACAGCGAGCCGCATCGCGCTCCGGTACGCCGTCTCATGCAAGGGATCGCTCGCGAGGAGTGCCTCGATCAAGCGTGAGGCCTCGACGACCTCGCCCATGCGCTCGAGCTCCGCTGCCCTGCCATGGAGGCAGACCTGGTGCAAGGCGCGAAGGCGCTCACGCTCGACCTCGAGCCAATCCGCGAAGGCGCTGGGCGCCGTACGCTCCGCCTCGCGCCAGAGGTCGTCGCGCCACGCCATCGCACCGCTGCGTACGCTCCACAGGTCGAGGGCGTCCGCGTACGCGCGCACCTCCACGGCACCCTCGAAGCGCGCGACGTCGGCGTCGACCCGAAGTGCGACCTCGGGTCCGGCCTCCAACCACTGCGCGGCGCCCGGCAGCGAGCGCAACGCATAGAGTGCCTGACGCACGCTCTGGACGCGACCCGGCGCCCACAGCAGTTCGGCGAGCTCGCCGCGGTCCATCGGCGTTCGCTTGAGGGCGAGCGTCAACAGCAGTGCGGTGGCCTTGCGCGAGCGCGGCGCCACCAAGGCGCCGCCCCACGAGAAGCGAACCTCGCCGAGGAGGTCCGCCCGGAGCGTGTTCGCGTGCGCTTCCATCCGTGGCTACCGAGTGTAGCGTCCGAACACTGCGCGCATGCGACCGGAGGCACATCGCACGACGGCCGCCGCGTCATGTCGCCGCGGCGGCCAGGTTCGAGGCGTTCGGATGGCGACGAACCGCTAGTCGAACGCGACCTTGTTGCCGGCGCCCTCGATCAGCAGGAGCGGAGCCTCGTCCACGGGGCCGTTGGCGAGCCGCGGCGCCGGCACTTCGTCGCCGAACACCGTGGCGCTGAGCGTGATCACGACGGTCCGCTCCGGATCGCGGGCGTCGTGGAGCTGGTAGGCACTGCTGCCCTGCAACACGTTGCCGCCAGGATCGGCGCCGGTGCCCAGGTCGACCACCGCCGGGTCGCCACTGATCAGGAGTCCGATCTCACGGTGATCCACGATGGCGCTGTCGCGCACACGCAACACGCGTCCACCGAAGTCGACACCGATCTGCGCGGTTCGGACGGTGCCGCCACGCAGCTCGACCGTGGTGCGGTCGCGCGCCGCGATGGCCATCAACGACACCCCCTCGACCACAGCGTCCTCGAGGACGAGCGAGGCATCCTCCAGCACCATGATCCCGACCAGGCCGCCCACGGAGGACCGGACGACGTTCAACGCTGCGCTCTGCGTGGCCGTGGCACCGTACGTCACGTTCGCCACGGTGCTGTCGACGAGGGTGATCCGGGCGCCGCCGTACGAGAACAGGCCGAACGAGCCACCTGGGCCGATCATGACGCCCTCCAACGTCACATCGGCGCGGTCGCCGGCAGCCACGCCGCTCCCGGAGACGTCTGATACGCGCGCATCGGCGATGGTGACCGATCCCTCGAGCGCGACGACGCCGATGGCGAAGCCGCTGACGGTCAGGTCACGCAGGTCGGCGCCCGCCGCCGGTGCGAGCGCGACGCTGTTGGCCGCGACTCCGTCGTTCCCCGGGCCGAGCAGCGTCACGGCGTCGCGTCCGACCCCACGCACCGTCACGCCGACAGGGATGTTGGGACCCGTGAGGAGCTCCGGCTCGGCATCCCCCGTGTAGCTCGGCCACACCTCGCCCTCCGCCGCCGAGTAGCTGCCCTCCAAGAGCAACACCTCGTCGCCGGCGCCGGCGAGCGACAGCGCCCTGGTCATCGAACGGACGGGTGCCGCGGGCGTGCCGCGCCCGGTGTCGTCGTCACCCAGCGGGCCGGCGGTGATCGGCGTGACGGTCAGCGCGTCCGCAACGACGGTCTCACGACCGTCGATCGCAAGCAGCCGCAGCTCGGCCGGGCCCAGTGGCGCCCCGTGGGGCACGGACCAGGCGACGTCCAGGCGGCCGTCGCCGGCCACGCCGACCGCGGCCGGCGCGCCGAGAACGGACGCCGCGTCGACCTGCTCCAGATTCGACCCTTCGAGCCGCAGCGTCACGCTGCCAGCGCCCTGGCGCACGCTGCGCGTCGCGTCGCCGCCCAGCAGCGTCACCGTGGCGACGCTCGGGAGCGGAGCGACGACGCGCACCTGCACCGTGGCCGTGGCCCGGGCGCCGCCCGCGCTCGCCTCCAAGACCAGGCCGACCGCGCCCAGCGGCGCGTCGGCGGCGACCTCGATGACCGCGGACGTCGCGCTCTCGCCAACCGCGATCACGACGGGATCGAAGCGCAGACCGGCGGGCTGCGTCACGGGCTCCACCTGGACCGGACCCGGCGCCTCGGCTCGTGCCACGCGCACCTCGACGGTTCGCGCAGCCCCGCGCTCGAGTTCGAGCTCGCTCGGCGTCACGCCGAGGCCGAGCTGCGCGGGGAGCGCGCCGCCTTCACACGAGGCCGCGGTGAGGAGGGCGACCACGAGGGCGGTTCCGATGCCGCGTGCGAGGTCACCGCGCATCAGTTGAACACCCGCACGTAGTCGACGCTGATGGAGGCCGGCACCTGCGTCTCGCCGTCATCGACGATCACGGTGAGCGTGAAGCGGCCGCTCCCCGTGCTCCCGGTGGCGCTCTCGAACACCGTGCGCGGCACCGCGATCGTCGGTGTGGCGACAGCGCTCGCGAAGCTGCCCTCCGACACGGGGCCGCTCGTCGGTTCGACGCGGTACACGAAGCTGAAGGTGAGCGGGGCGCCGCCCGGGCTCGACGCGCTGACGCTCACGCCGAGCGGGAAGTCCGAGTTCCCGGGTGTGGGGTCCACGAGGTACACGAAGTCGCCGCCATCGAACCAGCCGGCACCGAGCGCCGTGGTGACGGCGAACGACGCGATCACGGGCGGGGGGTTGACGGGTGGAGGCGCGACGGCGAGGGTGGTGCTCACGCTGCCGACCGTGCCGAACGGATCGGTCGCATCGACGGTGGCCGTGAAGCTGCCCGCGCTCGGGAAGGTGACGCTGCTGACGCAGTCGGTCCCGCGCGCCTGGGCCGGGCCGACCGTGGCCCCGGTGACGGCGAGCGCAAGGCCCGAGCAGTCGAGGAAGCCATCCGCCACGTTGTCGTCGCGGGCGCCGTAGCGGAACTCGTAGCCGAGCGTCGCCCGCAGCGTCACCGGCGGGGTCGTGAGGTACGGCTGCGGCGGCGTCGCCACGACGGAGACCGTTCGCGTCTCGCTCGCGGACGCGCCGTCCGAGTCGATCGCGACGACGGCGATCGTGTAGGTCCCCACGGCCGCGAAGGTGTGCTCGGCGGTGCGTCCGGTTCCGACGCGGTTGGCAGCCGACGGTGTGATGCTCGTCCCATTTGCGACATGCCAGCGGACGTCGCAACAGGCGGCGCCGTCCTCCCGGTCGCTCACGCTGGAACTGAGGACGGTGGGTCGACCGACGTCGACGTTGCCCGCAGCGGGTGCGGTGATCGAAACGGAGGGTGGCGCGTTGCTGGAGCGGGTCAGTTCACGTCGAACCTGGAACAGCGGTCGTTCCACCCGGTCGAGGAAGGAGAGGAGGTAGCGGCCCTCGATCGCGATGCCGGCATCGAGCCCGGCGGTGAGCGTGAAGAACGGGCTGCGTCCGAACTCGGCATCGGCCTCGAGCTGGCCCGTGGCGTAGATGCCGGCACCGAGCATGCCGTAGAGGTAGATCGCGAAGTCGGCGCGGGCGTAGGCGCGCACCCGCATGCTGGCGTCGAGCTCGACCGGGAGCGCCTCGAAGCTCGCGCTGCGCTGGTCGATGTACGACCAACCACTTCCGGCGCGGTACCGCGCGCCGAGCGCCATGGTGGCGTCGCGAGCGACGCCGGCGCTGAAGCGCAAGCGCACCTCGCCGTCGACGCCGATCACGAAGCGCAGCTCGGGCGTCAGGACGACGGGCAGCGGTCCGACCGGGATCACGTAGCTGCCGAAGGTGACGCGGGCGAGTTCGAGCTCTTCCTCGATCTCGCGCGTGAACGTGCCGGTCAGACGCAGCTCGATGCGCTCGTCGACATCGATACGAGCCAGCACCTCGTTGGGCCTGAAGAGGCTCACCGTGGCGTCGAAGGTGAGCACGGGGTCGATGCGCACGCGGCCATCGATGCGGAGCTGGTTGTCCGGGTCGAAGCGATCGCCGAGCAGGACGCGGTCGAACTCGAGGTCGATGAACGCGTCGTCGTCGCTCGCGCGCGCCGCACCCGCCTCGGCGAGCCGAATGCTGCCCGCGACGGCGAGGTTCTCCACCTGGACCACGTCCTCGGCCCGCAACTCGGTCTCGAGGTGGACACGACCGCTCACCAACGCTTCGTCGAGGGCGGCGACGACGGTCTCGAGCACGAGCGCGTCGCCCTCCTCGCGCACGCTGACGACGCGCCGGAGGAGTCCCATCGGGGCGGCGTCGGTGGGCTCGCTCGCGAGCACCTGACCGGCCTCGAAGGCGTCAGCCGTGAGGCCAGCGAAGCGGAGCTCGCCGCCGCCGAGATCGGCGCTCACGAGCGCCGCGCGTTCGGACGCGTCGAGCACGACCGTGGCGTCGGCGAGGACGACGGGGACGTCGTCGGGCGGGGGCGTGCCGGGGGGCGCCGTGCCGCAGGCCGCGAGCAGCAGCGCCAGCAGCAGCGCCAGCATGGTGAAGAGCGAGCGTCGGTTCGGGCGTGTCATGGTCGACCTCCTCGCTCCGGGCGCACACGCGGCGCGCCCGGAGCAGCCTCGGAACGGAGCGTCAGCTCCCGTCGCAGATGTCGTCGCCGGCGACGTTCACGAACGTATTGGCGCCGATCGAGAGCTCGGCGGTGGGATGCTCGTAGATGCCGCAGCCGGCGCTGTCACGGATCTCGCTGTTCAGCACGGCGGCCGCAGCGCCGAGCTGCACGCGGATCGCAGCGGGCGCCCCGGCCAGACCCAGGGCGCTCTGGCCCGCACCCTGGAGCAGCACGTCGTCGAAGAGGTTCTCGGCCGAGGCGGACGCGATCGACACGCCGACCCACTGCCCAGCGCCCTCCGGGACGCCGCGGAGCGTGATGCGGCCGTCGGAGCCGTCGGCGATGATCGCGGCGCCCGTCGCGACCGACAGACCGAAACCGTCGGTGAACTCGAACGTGGCGCCTGGCGCCAACGTCAGCGCGGCCTGCACCGCGACCAAGCCCGACGGACTGCTCGGGCCGAAGCGTACGGGGACGTCGAGGGCCTGCCAGGTGCGCGGCGTGGCCACCGCACCGGCGAAGCGCACCAACACGTGTCCGGCTCCGTTCGGCGCCTCCGCCGGGTCGAACACGCTGGCGTCGTCGAGGAAGTGCACGTAGTCGCCGAGGCGAAGATCGACAGGCACCCCCGCGTTGGACTCGAAGCGGTTCGCCACGAAGCCCGCCAGGCTGCCGCCGACGCCGCCGCCGACGCGCAGACCGACGCCGGCGCTGTTGCGCACCACGGTGTGGGTCATCGTCAAGCGGGCGTTGCCGTCGACGCCGACGGCGTTGTCGTCCAAGCCGGTACCGATGCGGCCCAGCCCCGCGCCGTCGACGATGGCGTGCGTCAGCTCGTTGCGCACGTCGTTCTCGGTGAAGGCGATGCCCTTCCAGAAGCCCGGCGTCGGATCGCTACCGCGGAAGGTGATCGGTGCGTCGGCGGTTCCGACGGCCTGGATCGAGCCGCTGCGGTTCTCCAGCCCAGCACCGGGGCCGAACACGACCGTCGTGCCTGGTCCGATGACCAGGTCGGCGAGGACGAAGCCGCGGCTCGTCACGAGGACGTCGGGGCACGTCGGGACGAACACGACCCAGGTGGCGTCCTCGGTGACGTCGCCGTCGATGACGGTCGGCTCTGGACAGATCGCTTGCACGGTGACGATGTCGCTGTCGGACTCGCCGGCCGCCGTCACGGTGAGCGTGGCGACGTAGGTTCCTGGCCGGTCGGCCACGAAGGCCGGCGTCGCGGTGGCGGCCGCGGCGAGCGTCGCCTCGCTGCCCTCTGGGCGGGACGAGAGGAGCCAGTCGTACGCCAGCGTGGCGCCCGCAGGGGCGACGCTCGCGCTGCCGTCCAGCGTCACGGTCGCGACGGGATCGGCCGTGACCGTGCGGTCGGTTCCCGCGACCGCCTGCACGCTGCCGACCACCGGAGCCTGCGGTGTGGTGCGGCATGCGGCCGCCGTGAGGGCGAGCAGGACGACGAGGAGTGCGAGGGGGAGCGAGCGGGGGGTCGGGACGGAACGGGTCATGGTGCCTCCTTCTCCGGATCGGGGTCGAACCCGACGTCGAGGTCGACGGCGCGCGCCTGTAGGTAGGCGAAGCACGCGCCGATGCTGCGGAAGACGTGGGTGCGATCACCGCGCAGGTCGCGCAGGCTGGCGCGCCAGGCGCTCGCCTCGCGACCGTCGCGCCAGAGCCTGAGGACGAACCGGACGTCTTCCCGCATGCGGCCGACGGTAGGGGGCGACCCGTCAACGGGGCGTCAAAGCGCGTTCTGGCCCGGAGTCGCTATACTCGCGAAACCATGGGTGGTCCACCCGATGCGTTGCATGCGCGCCTGCTCGGTGCGCTCTCGTTCGTATGGCGTGACGAACCGGTGATGCCGGCGTCGCGCAAGTCCGCGTGGTTGCTCGCCCTGGTGGCGACGCGGCGCGACGGTGTCCGTCGCACCGAGCTCGCCGAGCTGCTCTGGTCGCCGGGTCGGCTCGGCAGCGTGCGGCAGGCCTTGCACGTGCTCCGCACGTTGCCGGGTGCGGACGCGTGGCTGGACGCAGGCGATCCCGTCCGCGTCCGCGCGTGGACCGACCTCCAGGCCTTCGAGCAGGCTTGCGACGATGACCGCTACGGCGACGCGCTCGCCGCCTGGCATGGACCGCTGCTCGCCGACGACGACCTCGACACCGCGCCGGCGCCCTTCGGCGAGTGGCTCGAGCTGGAGCGCGCTCGGCTCGAACAACGCCGATCATGGGCGCTGCACGCACACCTGCGGGCGCTGCGCAGCCGCGACGAGCACGCCGCTGCGTTCGACCTCGCGCGCGCCGAACTGGCGGTCGATCCGTTCGACGAGTCGCTCCACCGGGCCGCGATCGGCGCCGCGGCAGCGCTCGGGCGCCACGACGACGCGTTGCAGCAGTTCGAGGCCTGTCGCAACCTGCTGCGCGACGAGCTCGGCGTCGAACCCTTGCCCGAGACC
The DNA here is from genome assembly GCA_007695125.1 of Trueperaceae bacterium. Classification (GTDB taxonomy): domain Bacteria; phylum Deinococcota; class Deinococci; order Deinococcales; family Trueperaceae; genus CSSed10-48. The sequence goes on from REEJ01000236.1 coordinate 7,765, forward strand.
CTCGCCCTGCTCGCCGAGATCGAGCGGGGCGCCGCCGCCCGCGCACCCGTGGCTCGGCTCCTTCGCGGCGACGAGCACCTCTCCGACGCGCCCGCCGCGCTCGTCGGCCGCGACGCTCTGGTCTCCGAGCTGGAGGCTCGCGTGGACGCGGGCGAACGCGTGCTGCTGCACGGGCTCGGCGGCGTGGGCAAGACGGCCCTCGCAGCCACCGTCGCGAGCCGACTCGCGAGCCGCATGCCGTGCGTCTGGCTCGCGCTCGGCGACCTCACGCCCGACAGCGCGTTCGACGCGATCGTGCGGGCCCTGCAGGAGGACGACGCGCCCGCGCGCTCGAACCCCGACGCCCACGCTTCTCGTGCGATGGCCTCGGCGGAGCTGCGGCTCCTCGTGGTGGACGATGCCCACAACGCATACGCCGTGGCCCGCGTCCGCGACGCGCTGCCGCCGACGACCGCCTTGGTCGTCACCTCGCGCTCGCGCTACCCGGGCCTGGCCCGCGTCCACGTCCCGCCCCTCGACCGCTCCGCGTCGCTCGAGCTGCTCCACCAGACCTGGGGAGCGGTCCAGCGCCCGGCGGACGAACGCGGCGCGGCACCGAGCCGTGAGCCGACCCTGGACGACACCGAGGCCGGAGCGCTGTGCGACCTCCTCGGGGACCACCCGTTCGCGATCCGTCTGGCGGCGGCGACCATGGCGGCAGAGGGCTCGAGCCCCGGCATGCTGCGCGCTCGCATCGCGGCCGTTCCCCACACGCTCGAGGCCCCCGACGGCGACGGCGGGCTCACCAGCGTCGCGAGCCTGATCGAGTCGAGCCTCGAGAGCTTGCCGGACGACGCGCACGAGGCGTACCTCGCGATCGGTGCGCTGCCCGCCGCGAGCACGACGCCCGAGTTGCTCGCGCACCTGGTCCGGCGCCACGCCTCGGAGGTCGACGAGGCCCTGATCGGTCTGGCGCATCGCGGCCTGGCGTGGCGTGAGGCCGAACCCGGCGTGGACCTGGTGCGCTACCGGATGCACGACCTGGCCCACAGCCACGCTCGTGCCGCGACGCCGCTGCGCCCGACGAGCGTCGTCCGGGCAGCGCTGGCGTACCTGGCCGATCGCCCCGTCGACGCCGCCGCCCAGGCGGCGGAGCGGGCCAACCTGGTGGGCGCCGTGCGCATCGCCGCGCGAGCCGGGGATCACGCGGCCGCGGTACGGCTCATGGCCGCGCTGACCCGCGAAGGAGCGTTGTACACCGCGCACGGCCTCGGGGCCGAGGGCGAGGCGCTCGTGAGCGAGGCCGCCGACGCAGCGGAGACGTTGGGCGACCACGGGGCGCGCGCACGCCTGCTGGGGCGCCTCGGCGACCATCGCTTCTCCGCACGTGGCGACACCGAGGGTGCCCTGCGCGCGTACCTGTCGGCGCTCGAGGCGGCGTCCGTGGCGCTCGACGCCGAACGCATGGCGGTCACGAGCAGCCTCGTCGGCATCACCAAGCTGCGGCTCGGGCACGACGACGCGACGCAGCACCTCGACGCCGCCTTGCGCCACGCGGAGGCCAGTCTCGATCCCTTGTGCCTGAGCACGATCCAGGAGCAGCGGGGCTTCGCGGCCGCCGAGGCGGACGCCTGGGAGGAGGCACGGACGTGGATCCTCGCCTCGCTGGCGACGTTGACCTCCGTGGAGGCCGACCCCCGCGCGGGTCCGGAGCACGCACGCGAACCCGAGGCCCTCAAGCGTCGCTTCTTCGGCCTGATGAACCTGGGCGAGGTCGAACTGCAACTCGGTGACGCCGCTGCCTCGCAGGCCTCACGCGAGAGCGCGCTCGCGTTGGCCTGTGACCACGACAACGAACTCTGGGAAGCGATTGCGCTGCACGAGCTCGGTGGGCTGCACCACCGCGCAGGACGCCGGGAGGAGGCGCGGCGGGCCCTCGCGCGTGCGCTGGACCTCTACCGGCTGCACGACGTCAGCGCCGAAGCGGCGGAGGTAGCGGAGTTCGTCGCCGAGCACGGGTACGCGCCCGCGTGACAGCCCACACGCGTCTCCACGTGTTGTCGGCGCGAGATCGTGCGGCGATCGCTTTGACGCGTCGTTGACACCCGTCGTCCTAGGTTGACGCTCATCGCGGCGCAGCGCCGCGCCGATCCAAAGGAGGCCACGCATGCCGACACGACGCCCGTCCTTCACCGCCACGCTCGCCGCCGCCGCCGTCGCCGTGGCCCTCCTCCTGAGTGGCTGCGACACGCTGCTGGGCTTGCTCGACGACGCGCTCCGCGACCGCCCCGAGACGTGGACCGGCGTGGCCGGCGCGCCCCTGCTCGACGACGCATCCGGCGCGTGCACGCTCGACGCGTTCAGTCTGCCTGGGCAGAAGATGCGCCTGTCGGGCTCCACCGACGGCCTGGCCTCGAGCGCGCCGGGACCGAGCCTGCCGCCCGGCGCCGCCGGCGCGCGTTGGCGCACGGACTTCGAGACCGATCCGCCACACGGCCGCTCCGCGGCCCTGCTCGTGGTCGACGACTTCTCCAGCGCCAGCGGCTCCCCAGTGCTGCGCCTCGATCCGGCCCTGATCGAGGCCGTCGCTGGCGGGGTGTCGGGCGTCAGCGTCGCCTCTTGGCTCGAGGCCGGCCTGCTGTCGCACGGAGCGCTGGTCGCGCACCACGCTCGCGCCGTCTTGAACGGCAGCGAGGCCGTCCGCGAGGACCTGGGCGACGACCCCTGGACGTGGCGCTTCCAGACGCCCGACACCAGCGACGCCGAGCTGCTGGTGCGGGCGGTCGACACCGAGGGACTCGACAGCACCGTCGTCGCGTCCGCCATCGCGACGGCGCTCGGCCAGCTCGCCGGCAGCGACCGCGTCGACCGCGTGGTTGTCAACCTCAGCTTCGTGCTCCTGCCGTGCAGCACGGTCGAGGACTTCCAGGCGCACCGCGACGCCTACCCCACGCTGGAGGCGTACGCGGCCGCCGTGGCGAGCGTCAACGGCGTTCTCGCCGCCGACGTGCTCGGCGCGGTCACGAGCTGGGAGGTGCCCAGCGGCGATCCCCTCCGGCTGCTGGTCGAGGAGACGCGCGGCACCGTCGGCGACCGCACCGTCGTGTTCGTCGCCGCCAGCGGCAACTTCGGCCTGCCCTACGCCATGGCACCGGCCTCGTGGCAGGGCGTGATCGGCGTCGGCGCGTCCAACCATCCGGACGCGACGCCGCGCGCGGACTTCGCCAACGCGGCCGAGGTGACCGACGTCGGCGCCTGGTTCGACCTGGTCCTCGAGGAGGTGGCCACCGCCCCCTTCATGGCGTACGCGGGCACCTCGTTCGCCGCCCCGAGCGTCGCGGCGTACGCGCTCCTCGACCTGGCGCGGGCGGAGCCGCGCTGCGGCGCGACCGGCCGCGACGCGCGGCTGGCGCACGGCAACGACCTGGATTGGCCGCTCGAGACCGCCGTGGCGCTGCGGTGCGGGTCGTGAGCGCAGCGCCGCGCGGCCGCACGCCGATGCGGCTGGCCGAGGCGAGCGACGCACTGGTGACGTACCGCCTGCGCGCGACCTGGCGCATCGCGCTGCTGCTCGTGAGCCTGGCCATCTTCGCCCCGCTCGCGATCAGCGTCGGAGGGGACCTGAACCGCCTCCCCGGGCCGTTGGCGGCGCTGACCGGGCTCGGGTTCCTCGGCTTCGCCGCCGGCTCGTTCGCGACCGTGGGACTCGGCACCGCCGCCGCCCGCCGGCGCGTGGAGCGGCGCACGACGGGTGACCTGGCGATCGACGTCGAGGAGCCGGTGTTGGCACGCGGCCGCTCGAGCAGCGGCCCGACGTACGGCACGACCGGTGTCCGCACGCTCGAGCTCGCCCCACGCGACGTGCGGAACGTGGTGCTCGAGCGAGTGCCAGCGCGGTCGTCCGGTGACGGATCCCGCGACGGCTACCGCGTGGCGATCGACCTCGCGGACGGCCGCAGCGTGCACCCCTGGTGGTCGTTCCGGCGCGGCGCCGCGGGCGAGGCGTTCATGCGCGACGCCGCGGCGCGCATGCACGCGGTGATGCGCCTGGGCGGCGAGATCGAGGCGCGCGACAGCGTGGCGCTCTCGGCGTACGACGCCGCCGCCTTCGCCAAGGGCGGAGCAGCCGCCGCCTCGGTCGAGGCGCAGTGGAGCGACGAGCTCGACCCGCTCAACCCGGTGCACACGCTGGCGCAACGCGCGTTGGCGGTGACCATCGACACCGCGTTGTGCGCGATCGCGCTGGTCGG
>REEJ01000304.1 GCA_007695125.1 Trueperaceae bacterium
CGCCGAACCACGCGGCGCGCCCGAGCGCAACCGAACGGAGACGACCGCATGCCGGAGCACACCCGACACGACATCATGAACACCCTCACCGTCGAGCAGATCGAGAAGCTGACCGGCCTCCCGGCTCCCGAGGGCGCCAGCCCCGACGAGGAGCGCGCCTACCGCGAGCTCGCCTGGGAGAACATCAAGGTCGACGTGGAGTCGCGCGACGCGCAGGTGCCGCTCGACGCCGAGGTGGACGGCCGCGAGTGAACCGTTCCGCGACGCGGGTGCTACCCTGCGCCGCATGACCACGAGCGCCAGCGCCGCCCGCGAGCGGCTCCCCGCCGCCCCGCGCGACACCGTCCTGTTCGACCTGATCGAGCGCGAGGAGGCCCGTCAGTACGGCGGCCTCGAGTTGATCGCCTCCGAGAACTTCACCTCCCGCGCCGTCATGGAGGCCGTCGGCAGCTCGCTCACCAACAAGTACGCCGAGGGCTACCCCGGCAAGCGCTACTACGGCGGTTGCGAGGTGGTCGACGAGGTCGAGCGGCTCGCGATCGCGCGCGCCAAGGAGCTCTTCGGCGCCGCCTGGGCGAACGTGCAGCCGCACTCCGGCAGCGGCGCCAACCTGGCCGTCTACTACGCGCTGCTCGAGCAGGGCGACACGGTGCTCGGCATGGACCTGGCGCACGGTGGCCACCTGACGCACGGCTCGCCCGTCAACTTCTCGGGCATGCACTACCGCGTGATCGGCTACCCGGTGCGGCGCGAGGACGAACGCATCGACATGGACCACGTGCGCGAGCTCGCGCACGAGCACCGGCCCAAGCTGATCATCGCCGGCGCCTCGGCGTACCCGCGCCTGCTCGACTTCGCGGCGTTCCGCGCCATCGCCGACGAGGTCGGCGCGTACCTGCTCGCCGACATCGCGCACATCGCCGGCCTGGTGGCGGCCAAGCTGCACCCCGACCCGCTGCCGCACGCCCACGTGGTGACGAGCACGACCCACAAGACGCTGCGGGGCCCGCGCTCCGGCATCATCCTCTCGAACGACCTCGAACTCGGCAAGCGCTGCGATCGCATGATCTTCCCCGGTACGCAGGGCGGCCCCCTGCAGCACGTGATCGCCGGCAAGGCGGTGGCCTTCTTCGAAGCCCTGCAGCCGAGCTTTCGCGCCTACCAGGAGGCGACGCTGGCCAACGCCGCGGCGCTCGCCGAGGCGCTCAGCGCCCACGGTTACCGCATCGTCTCGGGCGGCACCGACAACCACGTCGTCCTCGTCGACCTCCGCCCCGCCGGCATGACCGGCAAGCAGGCGGTCGACCTCCTCGACCCGGTCGGCATCACGGTCTCGAAGTCGATGGTCCCGTTCGACGAGACGAAGCCCTGGATCACCAGCGGCGTTCGCCTCGGCAGCCCCGCCCTGACCACCCGCGGCTTCACGCCCGCCGACATGACCACGGTCGCGGCGTTGATCGATCGGGCGTTGCAAGGCGAGGACGCCGCGACCCTGCGCCCCGACGTCCTGGCGCTGGCGCACAGCCGCCCGCTGCCCTGACCTCGCTCGCGCGGCACGACCACGGCGGCCGTGGCGCCGCGGCGCTCAGTGCCGTTTGCGCAAGCGCTCGAGCGCCTCTTGCAGACTGACGCGCAGGCGGTCGACGGAGGCCGCCGTGTCGCCGAGCTCGTCGTCGCGCCGCACCCGCACGGGTGACGCGAGGTCGCCCATGGCGATGCGCTGGGCGTCGTCGCGCAAGCGCACCACGTCGCCGGCGATGCGCGTCGTGGCGAGGCCGGCGGCCAAAGCACCGGTGAGGGCGGCGATCGCCGTGGCCGCCGCCAGCGGTACCCACAGGTCGCCGCGCACACCGTCCGGAAGCAACACGTAGATGAAGCCGGCGGACAGCAGCCACGACAGCGTCACCGGCAAGACCACCAGCCCCGAAATGCGCCGGCCGAAGCGGCCGCGGCGCCGCTCGAGGCTCGACGGCAGTTCGTCCTCGTGGACCCCCGATCGCTTCAGCACCGCGTCGGGCGGCGGCGTCAGCGTATGCGGCGGGTCCGACGACGAGCGCGTGTTGCGGTAGGCGACGTCGGGTTGCGGCGTCAGGCGCAGGTCGTCGTCGGTCAGCGTCGGCCGGCGCGGCCGCTCGCCGCCGTCGCGGTCGCGCGCGATCGCGTCGCGCAACCGCGAGGCCGGCGCGGGGCCGGGGACGGGTGTCTTCCGCCGCGCCGCGCCGTTCTTGGCCGGCGGCGGCGTCGTGCGCACGTACTCGAACGGCGCGGCGTCCGGCGGCATGACCATGGTCGGGTCGGCGTCCTGGGTCGCGTGGCTGCGCTGGTCGGGAGCGTCTGCACCGCTCGACGCCTGGCTCCCGGACCGTTCATCGCCATGGCCGCCCGTCGGGTCGGCGTCCTGGGCGTCGGCCTGGTCCGCGCCACCGTCCACACCACGGTCCGCGCTCGCGCCGCCGAAGCGGGGGTCGGAGAACCCCGACACACCGCCGAAGTCGACGATCGTCGGCGTCCGGGACGAGCCCGCGGTCGGGATGACGACGTCGGCCGCGCCGAACCCCGCCTGGCGCATGGGAGTGAGCTTGGGGTCGGGCTCGATCGGATCGTCGACATGCGTGGCGTCGAGCGACGGAATGCGGTCGTAGCCGGTGGGATTGCGCACGCCGGCGTCGGCCACGACGTCCTCGTCGACGAGGGTCGGGGCCGAGGGGCGCCCTCCGTCACGGCCGGCGACCGACGCAGGCGCGGACTCGGGCGCGGACTCGGGCGCGGACGCCACCGTGGGCTCCGGCGCGGGCTCGACCGTGGGCTCCGGCGCGGGCTCCGACGTGGACGCCACCGTGGGCTCGGCCTGGGACTCCGGTTCAGCCTCCGGGGGCAACGCGTCCGCGGGGGTCGCGCGGCGATGCATCGCGGCCAGTCCGGCCGCCTGCAGGCGCAACACCACGCGCAGCGCGCGCTCCTCCGGGAGCGGCTTCGTGATCACGCCCGGTACGCGCGCCATCAGGCTGGCAGCCTTCGCCGGACTGAGCTTCAACTGCTCCGCGACGCGCCCCGCCACGAGCTCACGTGGCTCGCGGGGGGCGCTCGTCACTTCGACCACGAACGCGCTCCGGTTGGTCATGTTCCGTCCTCCACCCGTCCGTAGCCGTGGTGGGCGAGGACGGCCTCGGCCCGCGCCAGGAACTGGGCGCGACCGTCGTTCGACTTGAAGTGTCCAGCCAAGACCTGGAGCAGCGGGCCGAGAGCGGTCTCGGGGAGCAGCCGGGGGCTGTGGCCGATCGTGTGGAACGCCTCGTCGACGAAGATCTCGCCGATCGGACCGGCGACCGCGACGGCGGCCCACACGAGCCCCGGCGCGATGGCGGGGTCGGCCAGGGGGGTCGGCTCGAACACGCCGTTCGTGCCCGCTCCGGTGAGCACGCCGCCGTTGCCGCCCGGCCGAGCCGAGGCGCGCAGCACTTCGAGGTCCTGTCCGTAACTGGCGTGCAACAACAGCGCGTCGACCGAGAGGTCGAGCGTGCGCTGCGGCGCCGCCACCCCGACGCGGAACGCGAACCGCCCGGAGCGCCAACCGAGCAGGCGGCTCAACGCGGCCACGCCCTCGACGTCCGCCAACGCCACGTGCTCGACGCGTCCACGCTGCAAGTAGACGTACCCGCTGCCGCGCTCCGCCACGTCGGCGTCGCCGACCACCTGCAGGCAGCCGCTGGCCTGGTTCAAGGCGAGGTACTGGACGAGGTTGGCGAGCACCCCGTCGCCGAGGCGCCCCTGCAGCGCGTTCAATCGTGCCTCCCAACGCTCCTGCCGGGCGCCCGCGACCCACTCGCGGACGCTCCCTCCCGACACCGCGCGCACACCGGGGGTTCCCGACCCCGGACGCACACGCGGGAGCGCGCACACCTTAGTCTGCCACAGCGGTGCCCGCCGCGCGCGCTCGCGCCGGCCCATGGCACCTGGGCGCTGGGCGGGGTCGTGGTAGCCTCTCGGCCCGGAAGGGAGTGCGTATGCACACCATCTGTTGCATCCCAGGCGACGGCATCGGTCACGAGGTCGTGCCCGCGGCACGGCGCGTGCTCGAGGCGGCCGAGCTGCCGTTGCGCTTCGTGGACGCCGAGGCCGGTTGGGGCACCTTCGAGCGGCTCGGTACGTCGGTGCCTGAAGCGACCGTGAAGGCCGTACAGGACGCCGACGCCACGCTCGCCGGCGCGTTCACGGCGCCGAGCGCGACGATCAAGGGCTTCCAAGGCGCCATCCGTTACCTGCGCCGCACGCTCGACCTCTACGCCAACGTTCGGCCCGCCCGGACGCGGCCCGTGCCCGGCTGTTTCACGGGCGTCGACATGCTGATGGTGCGCGAGAACACCGAGGGGCTGTACGTCGAGTTCGAGCGGCGCTACCACGACATCGCCATCGCCGACGTCAAGATCAGCCGCGCGGCGTCGGCCCGCATCGCCCGCGTGGCGGCGCAGCTCGCGCGCCAGCGGCGCGGCCTCGTGCACGTGGTGCACAAGGCGAACGTCCTGCCCATCACCTCGGGCCTGTTCCTCGACACGGCCATGGACGTGATCCGGCGCGAGTACCCCGACGTCCAAGCCGTCGACGTCATCGTCGACGCATGTGCGATGAAGCTGGTGCGCGAGCCCGAGACGTTCGACGTGCTGGTCACCACCAACCTGTTCGGCGACATCCTCTCCGACCTCATGGCCGGCCTGGTCGGCGGCCTGGGCATCGCGCCCTCGGCCAACCTCGGCGATCGCCACGCGATCTTCGAACCGGTGCACGGGTCCGCCCCCGACATCGCCGGGCGCGGCGTCGCCAACCCGACCGCCACCATCTTGACGGCCTGCATGATGCTCGATCACCTGGGCATGCGCGACGAAGCGGCGCGGCTCGAGGCAGCGGTCGACCGCGTGCTCGAGCACGGCCCCCGCACGCGTGACCTGGGCGGCGACGCCGATACGGCCACGTTCACCGACGTCGTGATCGAGGCCTACCTCGACGCGTGAGCCGAGCGTCACGCCGCTTTCAGCCTCATCACGTCGCGATGCGATACCCTCAGCGGCGTGACCCGTTCTCGTGACCCCGGCCCCGTGAGGCACGTGTGATGTACGCCCTGCAGCAGGCGATGCGGGCGATCCGCGGCAACTGGGTCGCGAGCGTTGCGACCATCACCACCATGACGCTGTCGCTGACCATCCTGGCCGGCTTCAGCCTGCTCTCGCTCAACATGAACCAGGTGCTCGCGAGCCTCCAAGGCGAGCTCGAGGTATCGGCCTTCCTCGCGCCCGGGAGCGACGGGCCGCGGCTACTCGAGACGGTGCGGGGGTGGCCCGAGGTGGCGCGCGCCGAGTTCGTCGGGCGCGACCGCGCCCTGGCCAGCCTGGTGGCCGACATCCCCAGCCTCGCGACCGCCGCGCAGCTCGTCGACAACCCGCTGCCCGACGCGCTGCAGCTGCGGCTGCTCGACCCCGGCCAGACGCCGCTGGTGCGCGTTCGGCTCGAGCAGCTGCCGGGCGTGGTCGACGTCGAGGACGGCAGCGACGCCGTGGAGACCTTCCTGGCCATCAACGACGCGCTGCGCGTGCTCGGCTCGATCCTGATCGTGGTGCTGCTCTCCTCTGCCCTGTTCGCGATCGTCAACTCGATCCGCGCCGCGATCACGGCGCGCGAGGACGAGATCGAGGTGCAGCGCCTGGTGGGCGCCACGCGCAGCTTCATCCGCGCTCCGTTCCTGATCGAAGGCTTCTTGCTGGGCCTGTTCAGCGCCGTCATCACCCTGGCGCTGGCGATCCCGGGCTACCAGTTCGTGGTCGCGCGCCTGGCCGAGCAGTTGCCGTTCGTCCCGTTCGTCCGTGACTCGGCGCTGCTCGGCCAGGTGGCGCTGCTGCTCACCGCGCTGGCGCTCCTGGTGGGGCTGGTGGGGAGCGCGATCTCGGTGTCGCAGCACCTGCGGGAGCGCACCTAGGATGCGCCGGGTCGTCACGCTGGTCCTCGTCGTGCTGTTGGCGCTCGCTCCGCCGGCGCTCGGCCTGGCGCAGGTCGACCGCAGCGAGCAGCTGCGGCTGCAGGGCGCGATCGACGACGGTCAACGCCTGCTGCTCGAGCGCCAGGCGGAGATCGAGTCCATCACCCGCGAGCTCGGCGCGCTCGACGCCAGCCTTCGTGACCAGATCCGCGAGCGCGACCGCGTCGCCGACCGCATCCGCGACCTGCGGCGCCAGCGCGACGAGCTCACGGCCGACGTCGCCCGGCTCGAGCAGGAGCGCGACCTGGCGCAAGAGCGCCTCGCGGCGCTCGAGGCCGACCTGACCTTGATGGAGGAGCGCGTCCGCGGGCTCCTCGTCAACCTCCATCGCAACCGCAGCGGCCAGGTGGCAGGCGTCCTGGCGCGCGCCGATTCGTTCCACGACCTGCGCGTGAAGCAGCACTACGTCGGCCTGCTGGCGCAACAGGACGTGGCGGTGGTGCGCGACCTCGACGACCTCGTGCAGGCGGTCGCGCGCGAGCGCGCCGACCTCGAGGCGAGCATCGCGTCGCTGAACGCGCGCCGCGACGAGCTCGCTGCCACGGTGGGGCAACTCGAGGGGACGCAGGTGCAGCTCGCCACGCTGATCGCCGAGCTCGAGTCGACCCAGGCGGGTCGGCAGGCCCAGCAGCGCGCGCTGCTCCAGGAACAAGACGCGCTCGAGGCCGAGCTGCGCCGGCTCGATCAGGCGCTGCTGCAAGAGATCGCCCGCCTCGAGGCCGAGGAGCGGAGGCTGCGCCAGCAGGCGCAGGAGTTCGTGAGCGACCGCGCCCGCTCGGACGACCTCACCCGCCAGGCGGACGAGGCGAGGGCCCGCATCGACAACCTCACGGCGCCCACGCCGTCGCCGGCGGCAGGCTACGTGTCGCCGCTCGACGACGCCGTCGTCACGAGCCGCTTCGGCGAACAGAACAACAGCTTCGTGTCGCTGCGAGCCGGCAGCGAGGGCGCCGCGGTTCGCAGCGTGCGCGGCGGCGTGATCATCAGCGTCGCCTCGGGCGGCGTCAACGTCGGCTACATGGTGGCGGTACGGCACGACGACGTCGTCACGACCGTCTACACCAACCTGCAACCGCCGGTGGTGGCCGTCGGTGACGCCGTCAGCGCCGGTCAGGTGGTCGGCTACCTGGGCGGCAGCACCTTCGTGCCGCCCGACGTGCTGCGCTTCTACGTGCGCAACACCAACGCCGCGGGCACCGCGGTCTTCGTGGATCCGGCCTCCGTCCTCGGCTTGTGACGTGACCGAGGCCGCTTCGGCGGTACCATCAGCGCGATGCGATGTCAGCACTGCGGCACCGTCGCGCCAACCGCCATGCGCTACTGCGGCATGTGCGGCCTCGCCCTCGCGACCCGCCCCGTCAGCGGCGAACGCGAGCGGCGGCGCGTCAGCGTGGTGTTCGTCGACCTGATGGGGTTCAGCACGCTGACGCGCGGCCTCGACCCCGAGGAGCTGCGCGACCTCGCCGACGAGGTCCTCACCGTGGTGGCCGGCGTGGTCGAGGACTACGACGGCTACGTCGATGCGTTCCGCGGCGACGGCCTCAGCGCCGTGTTCGGCGCACCGCACTCCCACCCCGACGACCCGTATCGCGCCGTGGTCGCCGCCAGCGCGAGCCTGCGCGCGATCGAGCGCATCGGCCACGAGCGCGGCCTCGACCTCCACGGCCGCGCCGGCGTCACCACCGGGATGGTGGTGGCGGGCGCGGTGGGCTCGGGGCGGGTGCGCGAGTACACGGTGATGGGGAGCGTGGTGAACCTGGCCAGCCGCCTCGAGGGGGCCGCCCGCGCCGGTAGCGTGTTGGTCGGCTACGACACGTACGAGGCCACCCGGCATCGGCTGACCTACGCCCGCGTGGACGACTTGGTGCTGGCGGGGTTCCCGAACGTCACCAGCGCCTACGCGTTCGTCGCCGACCGCGAGCGCGAGGCCGACCCCTACCGACGCCTCCCCTTCGTCGGGCGAACGCGCGAGTTGGCTGCGCTCGACTCCGCACTGGCGCAGGTGCGCGAACGGGGCCGCGCGTCCGAGTTGTGGCTCGTCGGCGAGGCCGGCTCGGGCAAGACGCGCCTGATGCAGACCTTCGCCGAACGCGTCGAGGCGAACACCACCGTGGTGCGACTCGCCACGCAGCGCCTCGCCGACCCGACCAACGGCGGACCGAACTGGTCAGCGCTGGCCGAGCAGCTGCTGGGCGTGCGCGCCAGCGACGACGATCGCACCCGCGCACAACGCGCCCAAGAACAGCTGCAGCGCCTGCTGCCGGACGAGTCGCGCGCGCATCGCCTGGTCCTGAGCAGCTTGGGGTTGGTCGCCCGACCGGCCTGGACGCGGCTGGAGCGGCGCACCGTGGATCGCGCCGCGCTGGCGTGGCGCGACGTGCTGAGCGCCGTGACCCGGTCGACCCCCGGCCACGCGCTGGTGCTGGCGGTGGCCAGCGAGCGCTACGCTCCCCACCTCGACGCGTTCGCGTCGCTCTTGGCCGAGAGCGACGGTCCCATCCTGGTGGTGCGGCTGAGCCGCGGGCGCGACCTGCCGCAAGACGCCGCGCGACTGAGCCTGCAGCCGCTGTCGACCGAGGAGAGCCTGTCGCTGCTCGATCAGGTGGTCGATCCGGTCTTCCGCACCGCCGCGCGCGCGCTGGTCGAGCAGGTCGGCGGCGTGCCGGCGGCGATCTTCGAGCTGGCGCGGGCGCTGACGATCACGCAAGACACCAACGTCTCGAGCTCGCTCGTCTCGCTCCTGCAGACCCGCATCGACGGCTTCGAGCCGCCCGCCCGGCGCATGCTCGCCGTCGCCGCGCTGGCCGGCGAGCGCAGCTGGCAAGACCTGCTGCTCGAGGCCGTGCCCGAGGGCCGCTCGTCGCTGAGCGCCCTGCGCGACGCCGACGTGCTCGTGTCGGACGACGATCCCACACTGCCGGGGCAGGTCACCTACCGCTTCCGCTCGGAGCTGCTGCGGCGCGCCGTGCTGCACATGATCCCCTTCGGCGAGCGCCCCGCGCTGCACCTGCGCATCGCCACGTGGCTCGAGGAGCACGCGCCGCTCGCGTTCTCCGAGTCGATCGCCCAGCACTTCGAGAAGGGTGGCGCCATCGACGCCGCCTACGCCCACTACCTGGCCGGCGCCGCCGAGGCGCTCGCCGACGGCGACCGGCCGCGCTCAGAGCGCCTGTACGACGCCATCACCCGGTTGGACGTCGACGCCGAGGCGACGGTGCAGGCGGCGCTGGAGCACGCCGAGGCGGCGCTGCAGTGGCAGGCGTCGGACGTCGCCGAGGACGCGCTCGGGCGCGCCGAGGCCCACATCGACGCCTGCCCGCCCGAGGTCGCCCCGCGCCTGCGCGAGGCGCTCTCGAGGCTGCGCGACGACCTACACGCGGCGCGCCGCCTGCCGACCGCGGAAGCCTGAGGTTGGGCCCGCGCCTAGGCGCGCTCGGCCTCGGACTGCTCACCGAAGGTCGCGAACCACGGCCGGAACGAGGGCTCGACCTCGACCAGCGCGCGCGCCACGTCGCCGCGATGACGCCCGCCAGCGCTCGCCACGGGCGCGACCGCAGCGTGCAGCGCCTGCACGAACGCCCAGGGCTCGCGCGGCTGGCCGCCCGCCTGCCCCGGTCCGTGCTCCCCGGCCACGAGCTCCCACGCCCGCAGGGTGAACACCCCTTGGAAGAAGGTCGACTGCGCGAAGCGGAGCCGGCCGCGCGGGTACTCGAAGGCCCCGAGGTCGCGGCGGCTGTCGTCGCCGCCGGCCGCCTGGACGTGGGCCCAGGCGACCACCCGAGCCGCGAGCGCGTCGGCGCCGACGTCGCGCAGCGCCGCCAGGTAGATCACGGTCGCGAGCAGCTCGTCGAGCCAGGTGACGCGCAGCCGCAGCCCGGCCAACGTCGCCACCGCGTGCCCCCACTCGTGCCCGACGATCAGGTCGAGCAACTCGTGCACGTCGCCGGACGGGTTGGGGCTCTCGGCCAGGCCGGGGCCGCGCGGCGGGAGGCCGGGGTCGGTCGGACCGGCGCGGCCAGCCTCGGCGCCACCTACCCCGCTCGGGCCGGCACCGCCTACGCCGCTCGGGTCGCCCGGCGGCGGCCGCACGCCGGCCTGCGCGGCGCGCAGCAGCACCTCGTCGAAGCGCCGCACCAGCCGGCCGGGGTGGTCGGCCGGCACGATCACGTCGACGTGCGGGCCGCCCGCGCCGGCGAGCGACGCCGGTGTCTGACGCGTCCGCGTGAAGGCGAAACCGTACGGGTAGCGGTAGGCGCGGCGCCAGTCGCCGGGCCCGAGGACGCTGAGCGTGAGCTCGCCGTGCAGCGGCAGGCGCTCGGCGGCGAGCACGTGCAGGGGCCGCAGGAAGGCCTGCAGCTGGCCTGCGCGGCGGCGCGCGCCGGCCGAGTGCCGCGCCGGCACGAGCGCGTCCGGCAGGGGGCGGAGGTACACGCCGCGCAGCGGTGGTCCGGTCATGGGGCCAGCAGCGTACCCCGCCCGCCACCCGCGGCGCAGGGGACATCCAGGTCCCCTGGGTGGGGGCCACGTGGCCCTCGGACCCGCCTCTCGGCCCTCCATGAGGACCGCGCGTCCCACCTCTTCCCCACTGCCGAGCGAATCAACGAGCAGCGTCCCAGACGCGACATTCTCAACAACACCTGGGGAAGCGCGTGCTACAGTGAAAACGACGTGATGCGATGCGCCACCCTGACTCCACGCCGCTGGCCGCTCGTCCTGACGGCCTTGCTGACCGCCCTCCTAGCGCTCGGTTCCGCGCTGGCTCAGGAGCGGCACAACTTCATCGCCATCAACGGTGAGTTGATCGACGCCATCGGACCGTACTACTTCATCTCCCACGGCGACAGCGGCAACGCCTACATGCGTGCTGCCGCGTTCGCCTCGGCGGCCGGGTTGCGCCTCGAGTTCGACGACGCCAGCAAACGCCTCGTCTTCTCGGACGGCGTGGCGAACGTGACGATCGAATCCACCGCCGACGTTGGCGCCGGCCTGATGAAGCGCCCCGGCGTGCTCAACTACGGCGGGGGCAGCATGGAGAGCCCCATGGCGATCCTGGTCGACGGCGTCAGCTACGTGCCCATCACGCCGATCGTGGCCGCTCTGGGCGGCGAGAGCGACTGGCACGCGCAGGCCCGCGTCATCACGATCGAACTCCCCGACCCGGACGCCCAGGTCAAGCTCGCCGCACCCCGCACCGGGCTCACCGACGGCGTCAGCCGCGTGGCGCTCGACGTGCCCGCCGGCCACCCCTACCAGGTGGCCGTCAACGGCTCCACCCTCGCCGTGCTGCTGCCCGGCGTTCGGGCGCCCGCGTTCGCGCGCGACCTCGTTGACGATCCGAACGTCCGCTCCGTGGCCTTCGAGCTCATCGACGGCGTCGTGGCGCTCGTGGTGCGCACCACCTTCCCCCTCGCCGCCGCAGGAAGCGGCTTCCGCGTCGGGCAGATCCCGCGCGACGCGCACGACGTGCTCTACATCGACTTCGCGCCCGCGCTGAACGGCGACGCCGCCACGCCGATGGCCGACGGCGTGGTCTCCACCGAGGCGCCGCCGCGGGCGCCGGCCTCGCGCTCTGTCGCTCAGAGCAGCCCGCGCCGCTACACGGTGGTGCTCGACGCCGGCCACGGTGGCCGCGACCCCGGCGCCGTCGCCGCCTGGGGCACGGAGGCCGAGATCGTCCTGGCCGTCTCGCTGAAGCTCAAGGCGCTGCTCGAGGCGCAGGGTGTGCACGTGATCATGACGCGCGACGACGACACCTACCTCTCGCTCCCGCAGCGCAGCACCTACGCGACCACCGACCGGAACTTGTTCGTGTCGCTGCACGCCAACGCCGCCGACAACCGCAGCGCCAACGGCATCGAGACGTGGGTGTTCGGACAACCGCTCGACCCGAAGAACATCGAGCTCGCCATCCTCGAGAACGG
Organism: Trueperaceae bacterium; assembly: GCA_007695125.1. GTDB lineage: Bacteria > Deinococcota > Deinococci > Deinococcales > Trueperaceae > CSSed10-48. Next base: position 11,947 of record REEJ01000304.1, read on the forward strand.
CGGCGGCGACGTCGGTGCCACCCGCACCGCCGAAGCGGCGG
>REEJ01000180.1 GCA_007695125.1 Trueperaceae bacterium
GACGACCGCGGCGGCTATCTCGACCTGCTCAGCGACCTGGTGGTGTACGCCGCGGTGCCGCTCGGCGCCGCGGCCGGTGCCACGGCGGCGTTCGGCGGCGAGGTGATCGCAGCGAGCCCCTGGGTCTGGCCACTGACGGCGCTGCTGCTCGCCGCCTACTACGTCAACCTCGGCAGCTACGCCGTCCTGGCGGCCCTGCTCGAGAAGCGCGGCCGCGGCGCGGAGGCGCGCGGCGACGCCACCTCGCTGGTGATCCCGGCGGGCCTCGTGGAGGGGACCGAAACCGTCCTGCTCGTGGCGGCGATGCTCGCCTTCCCCAGCCTCCTGCCACTGTGGTTGGGCCTCGGCGCGGCGCTCGTCGCCGCGACGGCCGCGCAGCGCGTGTGGTGGGCGGCGCGGACGCTGCGGGCCGCGTGAGCGCGCGCAGCGGCGCGGCGCGGCGCCTGCGCTGGGTCGGTCTGCTGGCGTGGGGGCTGGGGGTTGCGGCCTACGTGCTCACGGTCGTGCGCACCGGCAGCACGCCACTGGACGTGCTGGTCGCGGTGGTGGGGTTCCTGCGCGACCACCCGCTGGGGGCGCTGGCGTTCCTGGCGGTCTACGCGCTGCGGCCCCTGCTGCTCTTCCCCGCCACGCTGCTGACGGTGGGCGCGGGCATCCTCTACGGACCGCTGGCCGGCGTGATGCTGGTCGTGCTGGGCTCGAACACGAGCGCGGTCGTCGCGTTCGGCCTCGGCAGGGCCTATGGCGCCGAGCTCGCCGGCGCCGCGCTCGGGCACCCTCGGCTGCGCGGCATGTCGCAGCGGCTCCGCGCCAACGCCTTCGAGGCGGTGCTCACCCTGCGCTTCGTGTTCACCCCGTACGACGCGGTGAACTACCTCGCCGGCGCGATCCGGCTCCCGCTGCGAGCGTTCGTCGTCGCCACCGCCATCGGTTCGCTGCCGGGCACGCTCGTGTTCGTGTTCTTCGGCGCAGGGCTCGGCGACGTCGCAGCGCTCGAGGCGGGCAGGCTGCCGACGCCCGACGCGCCGCTGCTCGCCGCGAGCGCAGCGCTGTTCGTGACGAGCCTGCTGCTGGCGCGGGTCTGGCGCGCGCGCGAGGCGCGCCGCAGCGAAGCGAGCGCCGCCGCGGAGGCCTCATGAGCGGCGACGAACCAGCGCGTGTCCACACGATCGTGGTGGGGGCCGGCAGCGCGGGCCTGACCGTCGCGGTGGGCCTCACCGGGCTCGGCCGCGACGTCGCGCTGGTCGAGGCCGGCGAGGTCGGCGGCGATTGCACGAACGTCGGTTGCATCCCGTCCAAGACGCTGATCACGCTGGCGCGAGCCGTGGCGGCGGCGGCGCCGGAGGCCAGAGCCGACGCCGCCCGCGCCGCGCTGGCCGAGACACGCCGACGGCGCGACGCCCTCCGCGCCCATGAGGAGGCGTGGCTCGCCGGGATGCCGCGCCTCACGCTGGTGCGCGGTCATGCGCGGCTGCTGCGCGGATCGCGCGGCGCCTGCGAGGTCGAGGTGAGCGCACCGGACGGCTCGGTGCGCCGGCTGGTGGCCGGGCGCGTGGTGCTGGCCACGGGATCGCGACCCGTCGTGCCGCCGATCCCGGGACTCGAGGCAGGCGCTCGTGACGAGCGTGCGCCCCTGACCAACGCGACGCTCTTCGACCTGGAAGCGCCGCCCGCCCACCTCGTGGTCCTGGGCGGCGGCGCCATCGGCTGCGAGATGGCGTTCGCGTTCGCGCGCCTGGGCTCCCGCGTCACGATCGTCGAGATGGCCGACAGGGTGCTGCCCGGCGCCGAGGCGGCCGCGTCGAGCGTGGTGCACGCGCGGCTCGAGGCGCTCGGCGTCAGCGTGCTGGTCGACACCAAGGCGCTCGAGTTCGAGCGCGCGGCCGGACGGCTGCGCGTCGCGCACGCGCGCGCGGGCGGCCAGGCGAAGGTGGCGTCGATCGACGCTGTCGATCGCCTGCTGGTCGCGGTGGGGCGGCGAGCGGCGAGCGACGCGCTGGGCCTGTCCGAGGCCGGCGTCAAGGTCGACGCGCGCGGGGCCGTGATCATCGACGGCGCCTACCGCACGACCGCGGCCGGCGTGTACGCCATCGGCGACGTCGTCGGTGCGGCCCACACGCACGTCGCCAACGCGCACGGGCGCCGTCTGGTGCGCTTCCTGACGGTGCCGCTGCCGCTGCTGCCGGAGGGCGATCACCCCTCGGTGGCGTTCGTCGAGCCCGAGGTCGGCCAGATCGGCCCCACGCTCGCGCAGCTGCGCCGGCGTTGGCCCGACGCGCTCTTGGCGGTGCACAAGGTGATGTTGAGCGACACCGACCGCGGCCGCACCAGCGGCCTCGACGACGGCTTCGTGCAGGTGGTCGCGATGCGGCTGACCGGCCGGCTGTTGGCAGCCACGGTGGTGGCACCCGACGCGAGCGAGATGCTGCCGCTGCTGTCGTGGGCGCAGCGGCGCCGGGTGTCGCTGTGGCAGCTGGCGCGGCTGGAGGTCGCGTACCCGGCGCTGTCGGCCGCGATCAAGCAGGCCGCGGACGCCTTCGTGTTCGCGAGCGTGCCGCGGCTCGCCGCCGAGTTCGGCACGTACCTGCGCTGGCGCTGGCGCCGCGGTCCGCGCGGCTGAGGCACGCCGGCCGCCGCCGGCCGCACGCGTACCACACGTCGACCGCACGCCTACCGCTCGACGTCGACGAACCCCCGCTGCGGTCGCTGGTACGCTCGCGTCGCATGCGCCCCCGGTCAACCTCCCCACGTCTTCCGCCCACGCCACGCCCCCTCCTGCGGGCGGCGCGTCGCACGGTGACGGGCCTGATCGTGCTGGCGCTCAGCGTCGTGGCGACGGCCGACGACGAGGCCGCGGCGCCTCCCGACGACGCCGTGGCGCGCGCGTCGGAGGCGCTCGTGGCGCTCGGGCAGGTGCCGGCGTGGCCACTCTGGGTGGAGGGCGGTCGGGGAGCGGCGGTCACGGTGCTCGCCGCCGACGGGACCCTGTGGTTCGTCGACGGATCCGCGGTCGGCCGCGACGCGGTGCGCCTGGCGCGCGGCCTGGCCGGCGAGCAGGCGACGGCCTGCGGCCCCGCGCTCCTGATCGTCGACGAGCGCGGCGCCCTGCGGCGCCTGCCGCGCGCGCCGGACCTGCCCGTGGTCAGCGCGGTCGGCCCGATGGTGAGCCGCTTCCACAAGCCGGCCTGCGGCCCCGACGGCGGGGTGTTGGCCCTCGACCCCGGTGGCGCGCTGTTGTCCCTCACCCGCGAACTCGAACCGCGCGCGGTGGCGCCGCTGGCGGCGCTGCCGGACGCCGAGCTGGTGGTGCTCGACCTCGGAGACGACGGCAGCGCGGTGGCGGTGTTGACCGAACCCACCCAGCGCTACCGGCACGGCACGCTCGGCGACGAGGTCGAGGCGGGAGCGGTGGTGGTCCTGCGGCTCCCGGACCTGGAACCCTTGGCCCGCTGGGCCCCCGTGCCGCCGGCGGTGATCGAGGCGCGACGACCGACCCCCTGGCGCCACGGCTCCGAGGTGGGCCTGTACGTCACCGTGTCCGACGACAGTGCCGGCGCGCGGCTGGTGCGCCTGGCGTGGCGCGACGGGGGCCTGCACGCCGTCGCGGGCGGCGCACCGTTGGGCGCGTCGCAGCGCTGGTTGCACCTGATCGGCGCCACCGGCAGCGCCGCGTACGCCACGCACGACCCGCGCGACGGCGGCCCGCTCGCTCGCTACGCTGTCGCAGCCGGGGACGAGCCGGCCGCGCCCGACAGCTCGCTGGACGGACCCGTGGCGGCGCTCACGGCCACGACCTTCGAGCTGGGGCTGCGAAGCCACGTCGACGGCGAGCGCCTGCTCGATCGCGCCGTGCTCGTCGGTCGGCTCGAGGACGGCGCCGACCTACTGCTGGTCCCCAGCGCCGACCAACGCGAGGTGGTGTGGCTGCGCTGCGACAGGGCGTCGTGCGAAGCCGTGGCGACGGTGACGCTGCCGGCGCCACTCGCGACGAACGTGACGCTCGCTCCGTCTGCCCTCGCGCCCGAGGCGGCGGTCCTCGCCGACCGCGCCGGTGGCGTGTGGTGGTTGCCGGTTCCACTCCCGTTGGCCGGTGACGCGACGCCTCTCCCTCCGCGTGAGCGGTAGGCTGCTGCGTCATGCTCCTCGCCTTCGACCTCGACCGCACCGTCGTCACCGACGACGGCCACTTGCCCGACCGCATCGCCGACGCGATCGAGGCATCGCGCCGGGCAGGTCACATGGTGACCGTGCTCACGGGCCGAGCGCATGCGAGCGCCCGCGTGTTCCTCGAGCGACTCGACGTGATCGGGCCGTTCAGCGTCAACCACGGCGCGGTCGTCATGCGCGACCCGGGCACCGAGATGCGCCGCGTGACGCTGCCGGCGACCGACGTGCACGCACTCGTCACCCCGTACCTGCACCACGACGTGATCGAGTTCAGCTGCATGGTCGACGAACAGCTGTTCGTCAAGAACCCGAGCGACCCCCGCTGGGGCTGGGTCCACGCCCAGAACCGCGTCATCACGCGCTTCACCAGCGACTTCGGCTACGCCGCCGACAAGGTGCTGTTCGCGGCCTCGGAGACCAGCGTCACGATCCAGTCACGCGTGGCGCGCGACCTGCCGCACCTCGAACACTACCTCTGGGGCGACGGCTTCCTCGAGGTCATCGCGGCCGGCGCCGACAAGGGCACGGCACTGAGCCACATCGCCGCGCACCTCGGCGTGGACCAGGGCGACGTCGTTGCCTTCGGCGACGGTCTCAACGACGTCTCCATGCTGCGGTGGGCGGGGCGCTCGATCGCCGTGGGGCCGCACGTGCACCCCGACGCGTTGGACGCCTCGAGCGAGCACATCGCGAGCCCGGAAGAGGGCGGCGTGGCTGCGTGGCTCGAGGCCCACGTCCTCTAGCCACACCCCTACCGGATCGCTTCGAGGAACTCCTGCCTGGTGCGGGCGTCGTCGGGACGACGCCCGGCGAACCCCAGCACTACCGGATCGCTTCCAGGAACTCCTGTCTTGTGCGGGCGTCGTCCTTGAACGCCCCGCGCATGGCGCTGGTGCGGGTGGACGAGCCCTGCTTCTCGACGCCGCGCATCATCATGCACAGGTGGCTCGCCTCGGTGACCACGGCGATGCCGCGCGGCTTCAGGGAGCGCTCCAGCGCGTCGGCGATCTGCGAGGTCATGCGCTCCTGGACCTGCATCCGGCGCGCGAACACGTCGACCACGCGGGCGAACTTCGACAGCCCCAGGATGGTGTCGCCCGGGATGTAGGCGATGTGGGCGGTGCCGAAGAAGGGCAGCATGTGGTGCTCGCACAGCGAGTAGAACTCGATGCCCTTGACCACGACCATCTCCGAGCCCTCGGCCGCGAACAGCGCGCCGTTCAGGACCTCGTCGACGCTGGTGGTGTAGCCCGACGTCAGGAACTTCAGCGAGCGCTCGACGCGGTGAGGCGTCTTCACCAGGCCTTCGCGGTCGACGTCCTCGCCGAGGCCGGTGATGAGATCGCTGATCAGGTGCGTGAGCTCGACCTCGCCGACCTCGTCGAACTCGGGGTCGCCGGGGTGCACGAGGTGGGCATGGTCTCGCACGTTGGCCTCCGCCGCTAGTGTAGCGGCATGCTGGTCGTCGTCGTGGTGTGCATCGCCGGCGTGGCCGTTGCGGCCGTGTCGTGTGGGGCGAGGCGTGGGGCGCCTGATGATCTGCGGAGCGTCTGACATGGAGGTGGCCCTTCCTGGCGCGGCACACCTGCTGGGGGCGGCGCCGATCGCTGAGTAATGGATGGTAGGACCGACGCCGATCGGCGACCGTATCCGGGCCCGCGAAGGCGGGTTCCCGGCTGCGGGCAGGGCGGGCGGCGGCCGGGTAGGCTCGGTGACATGACCCGTTTGGAACGCGACGATCCCTACCTGCGCACCTTCGTGAGCACGCTGGACGAGGTGCGCTTCGACGAGCACGGGGCGTGGTGGCGGCTGCGCGACAGCTGCTTCTACGCCAGCGGTGGCGGTCAGCCGCACGACGAGGGCACGCTGTCCGTCGACGACGCAGCGGTCTGGCGCGTGACGGGCGTCGAGAGCGACGACGAGGGGAGCGTGTGGCACCGCGTCGACGGCGACGCCGAGGCGCCGGCCGTCGGCAGCGCGCTGAGCGGCGCGATCGACTGGCCGCGGCGTTGGCGCCACATGCAGCGCCACACGGCGCAGCACCTGCTCTCGCAGGCCTTCGTGCGGCTCGACCCGGCGTTCGCAACGCGTTCCGTGGCGCTCACCTCACCCGAGGTGACCGTGGACCTGGCGGGTGAACCGGACGACCAGGCGGTAGCGGCGGCCGTTCGTCTGGCGAACGAGGTGGCGGGCCAGGCGCTCCCCGTGCGCTGGTTCGAGGTGGACGAGCGCGAGCTGGCCGCCTACCCGTTGCGCAGGCCGCCGAAGGTGTCGGGGCGGGTGCGCCTGGTGACGATGGGCGACTGGGAGGTGTCGGCCTGCGGCGGCACCCACGTGCGCAGCACGGCGGAGGCGCTGCCGCTGTTGCAGGTGGGGCGCGAGCGCATCCGCGGCGGGCTCGTGCGGGTGACGGTGCGTGCCGGGCTCGAGGCGATCGAGCGGGCGCAGGCCACGCAGGCGGCGGCCGCGGCGGCGGCGCGCGGCCTGTCGTGCGGCATCGACGAGCTGCCGGAGCGCATGTCGGCGCTGGCGGCCGAGGCGGCCGCCGCGCGGCGCGAGCTCGCGCAGGCCCACAAGCGGGTCGCGCAGGAGCGCGCGGCAGCGCTGGTCCGCGGTCCCGGCGCGATCGTAGCCCTGGCCCTGCCGAGCGCGGATGCGTCGTTCGCGACCGAACTGGCCGACGCCATCGCGGAACTGGCGGCGACGGCGGTGATCGGCGCGCCCCAGGGCGACAAGGCCCTCATGGTGTTGGCATCGGGCGCGGGCGTCGACGTCCGCCCCGCCTTGCGGGTGGGGTTGGAGCGCCTCGAGGGGCGCGGCGGTGGGCGGCCGGAGCGTGCGCAGGGCTCCGGCCCGCGCGTGGAGGGGCTGGCAGAGGCGATCGCGGCCGCACGAGCGCTGCTCGACGAGGGCGGCGAGCGTTCACGAACCCAGTAACTCGGAATCGTTCCGACTATGATTCCACATGATAGCCTCGTGGCACGGCGCCGAACGTCCCTGGCGACGTCGAGGACGTGGGCGTACGGTGATGTGTTGGTGCCCCGCGCTCGCCGTCGACCAGCACGCGCCGCGGCACCGCACGCACCCGCCGCGAGCGGGTGGAGGAGGAACCATGGAACGAGCCGTCGATCACAAGCAACGCTCTCTCTACAGCACCCGCATCGACATCGCCGAGGACGCCCGCATCGAGCTCGTCGGCATCGTCAACCAGCAGCTGGCTGACACGATCGACCTCCACCTGCAGACCAAGCAGGCGCACTGGAACGTCAAGGGTGAGAACTTCTACGCCCTCCACAAGTTCTTCGACGACCTGGCCGAGAGCATCGAGGAGTTCGTCGACGAGCTCGGCGAGCGCGCCACCGCGCTCGGCGGCGTCGCCCTCGGCACCTCGCGCATGGCGGCGCAGTACTCGACGCTCCCCGAGTTCGACACGAGCATCGTGAGCGGCCCGGACTGCCTCCAGGCCCTGATCGAGCGCTACGCCGCGTACGCCGCGAGCAACCGCGTGGCGATCGAACGCGCCAGCGAGCTCGGCGACCCCACCACCGAGGACCTCTTCACCGAGATCTCGCGCGTCGTCGACAAGGACCTCTACTTCCTCGAGTCCCACGTCCAGGGCTGACCCACAGGCAGCGTTGGAAGCGAGGCGCCGGCACGGTCTTCTGACCCTGCAGGCGCCTCGTTCGTGTCGGGTACCCTGCTCGCATGCGGGCCACCGAGGGCTTCTGGAACCAGGTCATCACCACGGAGCGGCTGTGCGAGCGCTACCGTCTGCTGTCGGAGCGTCGCCGCCTTGCCGGCGAGTTGGTGCGTATCGAAACGCGCATCGCGAGCGTCGCGCCGGCACTCGCTCGCCTCGCGCAACGGCGTCGCCTGCAGCTCGAGCCGACGCTGTGCGCGGCCCCGAACCTCGCCACGGTGGACCGGTTGTGGCGCGATCAGCGTGCGCTGACCACCCTGCTCGCCCGGGCGAGTCGCGACTGGCTCGACGCCGGCGCACCCTGATCCGACCCACCACCGGGGCCGCGGCCCTCAGCGCCGCGTCGCCGTGCGCGCCGCCGCTCCTCTTGCTGCTGCCCGATCAGGCCTCGAAGCTGCCGCCCTGGCCACCGACGTCGTCGGAGAGCGCGTTCTGTTCCAGCACGTGGGGCGCCACGAAGATCGGCGCGCCGGTCCGCACCGCCAACGCCAGCGCGTCCGATGGCCGCGCGTCGAGGTCGAGGTGCACCCCGGCGCGCTCCAGCACGAGCATCGCGTAGTACGTGCCGTCGGACACGTCGGTGATCTCCACGCGCGACACGGTCGCGCCCAGGAGCTCCAACATCGACAGCATCAGGTCGTGCGTCAGTGGACGGCCCGGTCCCTCACCTGCGCGCCCAGCAGCGATCGCCAACGCCTGCATGGCATCGATCACGATCGGCAGCAGATCGCCCTCTGGGCCCTTCAGCAAGACCAGGAACTGGTTCTCATCGCCTGAGACGGCGATGTCCTCGAGCGTGACCTCGATCATGCCTCGAGTGTACCGCTCGCCCGACGCGCCGCGGCCGCGCCGCGGAACCGCCCACGGGGCCGCGGTAGACTCGCCGCCATGAGCGCCACGACCGCCTCCAGCGCCGGGTCGTTCGAGACGGTGCCGTTCGAGACGGTGATCGGGCTCGAGGTCCACCTGGCACTGCGCACGCGCAGCAAGCTGTTCTGCGGCTGCGTCGCCGACACCTTCGGCGCCGAACCCAACCACCACGTCTGCCCGGTCTGCCTGGGGCTGCCGGGGGCGCTGCCTGTCGCGAACGCCCAGGCGGTGAAGCTGGCCGTGCGGCTCGCGACGGCGCTGGGTTGCGCCATCGCGCCGCTGAGCCCCTTCGCCCGCAAGCACTACGTGTACCCGGACGCGCCGAAGAACTACCAGATCAGCCAACACGCCGACCCGATCGGCGAACGCGGGGCGGTCGACCTCGGCGACGGCGCCGGCTGCGACGCCCTCGCAGGCCGTGTGATCGGCATCGAGCGCTGCCACCTCGAGGAGGACGCCGGCAGGCTGATGCACCCCCCCTACGCGCCGTACAGCCTCGTCGACCTGAACCGGGCCGGGGCGCCGCTGCTCGAACTCGTCACGGCGCCCGACCTGCGCTCGCCCGCCGAGGCGCGAGCGTTCCTGGAGCAGGTGCGCTCGCTGGCGCGGGCGCTCCACGTCAGCGACGCGACGCCCGAGCAGGGCAAGATGCGCGCCGACGTGAACGTCTCGCTGCGGCGCCCGGGCGACCCGCTCGGCACGAAGGTCGAGATCAAGAACCTCAACTCGTTCAAGAGCGTCGAAGCGGCCCTCGCCTCCGAGGTGAAGCGCCAGGCACGCCGCCTTGCGGATGGCCTGCCGATCGAGCAGGAGACGCGCGGCTGGAACGAGGGCGGTCAACGCACCTACGTGCTACGGGGCAAGGAGGGGGCCGAGGACTACCGCTACCTGCCGGACCCCGACCTGCCGGTGCTCCGCCTCGATCCGGCCTGGGTCGACGAACTCCGGCGCAGTGCGCCGCCGACCCCGGCACAGGTCCGGGCGCGCTACCTCGAGGCCGGCCTGCGCCGAGCCGAGGCCGACATGATCGCGTTCGACGCCGATGCCGTCGCGGCCTTCGACGCCCTGCTCGCCGCCAGCGCCGATCACGAGCACGCCCCCACGCCCGCGGGTCTCGCCACCTGGTTCACCGTCGAGGTGACGGGCGCGCTCCATGCGGAGGGTCGCGGCCTGGGCGCCGGCCTGCCGGCGGCGCCCCTGGCGGCGCTGGCGGCGCTGGCCGCGCGCGGCACCATCAGCGGGCCCACCGCGAAGGCGCTGCTCCCCGAGGTGCTCGCGGGCGCCGATCCCGCGGCCCTGGTGGCGGCGCGTGGGCTGGCCCAGATCACCGACACGGACGCTTTGGGCGACCTCGTCGACGAGGTGATGGCGGCGCACCCGGACGTCGTCGCCGCGGCGCGGGCCCAGCCGAAGGCGCTCAACGCGCTGATGGGGCGGGTGATGGCCGCGAGCCGCGGGCAGGCGAAACCCGAGGCGGTCCGGGCGCTGTTGGCGGAGCGGCTCGGGCACGCTTCGCCCGACTGACAGCGTCGGGCGACCCGGCGCCACGGCGGCTCGATGGTCTCGCCGAACGCAGCCTGGCGGCCACGTCCTAGGCAATAGCCCAGGGCGGCTCGGTGCCCGCGCGCGGCGTCGCTACACTCCCCCGACGACCACCACCTCCACCCGATCGGAGCCCCGCGTGCCACGAACACCGCCACCTCTCGCGTGCGTCGTGCTGGCGCTCATCGTCGCGACCAGCGTCGCCCGTGCCGAACCGAGCACCGCTCCTGACGTCGCCACACACCCCGTCTGGGGTCCGGCGCTGGCGGCCGAGGCGGCCAGTCTCGCCGCCGACGCACCGGCCCGGGCGGCGGCCGCGGGCACGACCTTGCGCGCCGCGCACGGCCTGAGCGGCTGGGCGCAGCTGCGGCCCGGCGTCACCTGGCGCTCGAGCAGCCCCGATCCAGCACCGGCGCTGACCGCGGCCGCCGGCGCGGCCTGGCGGCTCGATCCCGTCGCGGCCGCCACCGCCCGGCTCGATCAACATCGCGGCGACGTCGCCGCCCACGAGCGGGCGCTGCGGGCAGTGCGGACGGTCACCAGCGCCTACGTCGCGCTGCGCCGAGCGCACATCGCGGTCGACCTCGCCGAGGCCGCGCTGCCGGCGCGCAGAGCCACCCTGCAGCGCGCCGAGGCCGGCCTGCTCGCCGGCAGCGTGCCGCCCCACCAGGCCGACGTCGCGCGCCTCGACCTGGAGCGGAGCGAGGCCTCGCTGGAACGCGCGTCACGCGACTTCGCCGCAGCCCGACGCGCCGCCGCCCAGCTCGGGATCGACGTCGACGGCGCCGCCGCGCAGCACCAGCGCCCCCTCGTGCCCGAGCCCCTGGAGGGCTGGCGGCTGCCGCCAGCGCCGGACGACCTGCCGCACGAGACGCTGCTGCGCCACCGCCTGGAGCGCGACCTGGCGGCCGCCAGGCTCGAGCGACGCGGCGGCTGGGGCGTCCTCGACGACGTCCGGATCGAGGCCAGCGTGCGCGAGCAGGGCACCCGCGTGCGCGCCGCCGCCGGGCTCGACCAGGGGCGCCCCCACGCCTGGGCCGACGTCACGTGGACCGGCACGGGCAGCGACGTGTGGTCGGTCGGCATCAGCGCCCGCGTGCGCGTCGACGACACCTGGCGAGCCGATCTCGAGCGGGCCGAGCGGGCCCACGCAGAGGCCGCGGCGGCGCTCGCGCTGGCCGAGGCAGAGGCGGCCTGGTCGGCGCTCGAGGCGCGCCGAGCGCTGGCGGAGGCCGAGTCCGACGTCGCGTTCGCGGAGCGCTCGCTCGCGCTCGGCCGCGCCGCCCTGCACGACCTGGCCGCCGAACTCGCTGCGGCGACCGCCGAGCGCCGGGCGCTGGCGCGCGACGCGCCCCACGACCAGGCCGCCCTGGCGGCAGCGACGGCCAGGGTCGAGCGGTTCGAGGCCGCTTACCGCCGCGCCGAACTCGGTCACCAGCGCGAGCGCGACGCCTTCCTGCGCGCCTGGGAGCGCTACCTGCGCGAGGCGGAACGCCTCTGGGCGGGCGTCGGCTGGCCGTTCAGCGCGGTCCTGGGGGGCCACGTCGGCGAGTAGCGCCGGCGCTCCGGCGCTCAACCGCGGTTCGACGGCACGAAGATCGCCGGCACGTCGCTCAGGTGAACGAAGCGATCCGCCAGGTCGATGAGCGTCTGCGCCGCCGCCTCCCGGAACGCCAGCACCTCGACCC
>REEJ01000145.1 GCA_007695125.1 Trueperaceae bacterium
GCGCGCCCGCGGCGTGGTGGCGCACCACGTAGAGGTCGGCCTGCATCGCGTCGATGGTGCGCAGCGTGTCCTTGAGCGACTCGCCCTTGCTGACGCTGCTGCCGCCGGCAGCGAAGCTGATCACGTCCGCCGACTGCGCCCGCGCGGCGCGCTCGAACGACAGCCGCGTGCGCGTCGAGTTCTCGAAGAAGAGCGTGCCGACCGTGAAGCCTTGCAGGGCCGGCACCTTCTTGATGGTGCGCTGCATCACCTGGGCCATCACGTCGGTCGTGTCGAACAGCGCCAGGAGCGCCTCGCGGCTCCAACCCTCGAGGTCGAGCAGGTGGCGACGCCGGGCCTTCGCCGGGGTCGCGGCCAGGTCGACCGGTGTGCTGCCGGGGATCATCGTGGCGCCCTCACGCGTCCGCGTGCTCGAGGAGTTGCACGCCGTCCTCGCCGTCGACCTCGCGCAGCTTGACCTTGACGACCTCGGCGCGGCTGGTGGGGACGTTCTTGCCGACGTAGTCCGCGCGGATCGGCAGCTCGCGGTGCCCGCGGTCGACCAGCACCGCGTACTGGATCACCGCCGGCCGGCCCATGTCGACCAGCGCGTCGAGCGCGGCGCGCGCGGTGCGGCCGGTGTAGAGGACGTCGTCGCACAGCACGATGGTGGTCCCGCTCACGTCGAAGGGCACCTCGGTCTTGCGCACCACCGGCTGCAGCGCGATCTCGGTGAGGTCGTCGCGGTAGAGGGTGATGTCGAGCTTGCCGCTCATCGGGCGGCGCCCCTCGAAGCGCTCGATCAGGTCGGCGAGGCGCTCCGCGATCGGTACGCCGCGGGTGTGGATGCCGACGAGGGCGAGGCCGTCGACGCCCTTGGCGCGCTCGACGATCTCGTGCGCGATGCGCGTCAGCGCCCGCCCGAGCTCCTGCTCGTCCATGAGGGTGGCTTTGGGGGTCAGCGTCATGCGGGCTCCTTCTCGGTCTCACGGGACCGGATTAAAGGACGGTGGCGCCGGGGCTCCGGCGTCACGGGCATCCTACCGCGGCGTCACCTTCGTCCCGAGCGTCTTGGGCAGCACCAGGTTCAGGACGACGCCGGCGATCCCGGCCAGGCCGATGCCCTCGACGCTGAACTCGCCCACGTGGAACGCCATGCCGCCGACGCCGAAGACCAGCACCACGGCGGCGATGATCAGGTTGCGCGTCTCGGTGACGTCGACCTGGGCGCGCACCAGCGTCGAGATGCCGATGACGACGATCGAACCGAACAAGATGACGAGGATGCCGCCCATCACCGGCGTCGGGATGGTGGCGAGCACCGCGCCGAGCTTGCCGACGAACGCCAGCACCATCGCCAGGACGGCGGCCACGGTCATGATCAGCGGGTTGAACGCCTTGGTGAGCGCGACGGCACCGGTCACCTCGGAGTACGTGGTGTTCGGCGGCCCGCCGAGGAAGCCGGCGATGCTCGTGGCGATGCCGTCACCGAAGAGCGTGCGGTGCAGGCCGGGCTTCTTCAGGTAGTCCTGGCCGGTGACGCCGCGGATCGCGACGAGGTCGCCCACGTGCTCGATCGCCGGCGCGATCGCGACCGGGAGGATGAACAGGATCGCGGGGAGCGAGAAGGTGGGCAGCACGAACGAGGGGATCGCGAACCAGGCCGCGTCGTGCACGGGCGTGAGGTCGACCATGCCGAGCACCGCAGCGGCCACGTAGCCGACGGTGATGCCGACCAGGATCGGAACCAGCTTGAGGAGGCCGCGCGCGAAGATCGACGTGATCACGGTCGCCAGCAGCGACACGAACGCGATGGCCAGGGCGCGGCCGCTGTAGTCGCCCACCGCCGTGCCCGTCGCCATGTCGACGGCCACGGGGGCGAGCGCGAGACCGATGACCATGATCACGGGGCCCGTCACGATCGGCGGCAGCACCCGGTGGACGATCGCGACGCCGCGGGCGCGCACCAGCGCTGCGAGCACGATGTACAAGGCGCCAGCAGCGACGAGGCCCGACAGCGTCGCCGACATGCCGTACTCGGCGACGCCGAAGGCGATCGGCGCGATGAACGCGAACGACGATGCCAGGAAGACCGGCACGCTGAAGCCGGTGATGATCTGGAACGCGAGCGTGCCCGCGCCGGCCGTGAACAGCGCGACGTTCGGGTCGAGACCGGTGAGGAGCGGTACCAACACCAGCGCACCGAACGCGACGAACAGCATCTGGGCGCCGAGGATGAAGGTGCGGGGCGTGAGAGCGTTGCGAGGCGTCTCGGTCACGGCGGTCTCCTTCGCGCGTCGTGCGCGTGGGTCTCGCGTGATCGTACGTGGCATCGGTACGGGACGGGCGTCCCGGTTCGGTCGGGGCCGGCGGCGCGATGCGGGCCGAGCAAGCGTTCGTCAACCTCGCCTCAGCGCTGCGACGACCTCGTCGCGCGTGAGGGATCGTGCCCGAGCCACCTCGGCCACGATCGCTGCGAGCGTGCCGAGGCGAAGCGCAGGATGATCCGGCACCGTGATGGCGTGCCGAGGAGGGCCCTCGTGTTCGAGCCGCACGTGGCTACCGCTGCGCCGAACGACGCGATACTCGAAGCGCTCGAGGGCCGCGATGACGGTCCGCCCCGAGACGTCGCGTGGGAGTCGAGGCGTCACACGCCTAGAGCGCGATCACGGTGTCACGAACATGATGGAGTCGTACGACCGCCGGGCGAGCGTCGTGTTCGAAGTGAACGTCGACGGCGTCACGAACGTTCACCTGGAGTGCGTCCCAGTCGTCTGCCTCGGTGAAGATGGCGGGTCCGAGGGCCCGCGCCGTGTAGCCACCTTCTGGGGCGTCTTCCACCAGGAACACAAGCTCGTCCATGGCGGCATTGTAGACGGTCGTTGTGTGCGCTGATGCGCGACCGCGGCACGTGCCGCCAGGATCGGCCGTTGGTGCCGTCGTCCCAGCCGTACCGCGACCGCGCCGGCGACGCGCCCGTGGTAGCCTGCGCGTGTCTCGAGGACAGCAGGCGAACCGCGTCCTGAACGCGTTCGCTCCGCCCTACACCCGCTCCGGAGGAGTCGCCATGCCCACCACCCACGGTCACCTGATCGGCGGCGCCGTCGTCGCCAGCCCCACCACGTTCGAGAGCCGCTCGAGCGGCAACCGTGCCGACCTCGTCGGCGTCTTCGCCGAGGCGACGCGCGAGCAGGTGCGTGACGCCTGCGTCAAGGCCCGCGAGGCGTTCCCGGCCTGGTCCACGACGCCCGCGCCGATCCGCGGCGAGCTGCTCGGCAAGGTCGGCGACGCCATCGAGCGCGAGAAGGAGTCGCTCTCGAAGCTCGTGACGCGCGAGATGGGCAAGACGCTGAAGGAGGCGCGCGGCAGCGTGCAGGAGGCGATCGACACCTGCCGCTTCTTCCAGAGCGAGGGGCGGCGGCTGTACGGGCAGACGGTCCCCTCCGAGATGCCGAACAAGGAGCTCACCACCTACCGCCGGCCGCTGGGCGTGGTGGGGATCGTCACCGCGGGCAACTTCCCGGTGGCGGTGCCGTCGTGGAAGATCGTGCCGGCGCTCGTGACCGGCAACACCATCGTGTGGAAGCCCTCCGAGGACGCTCCGGCGGTGTCGTACGCGTTCGCGAAGCTGTTCGAGGAGGCCGGCCTGCCGCCCGGTGTGCTGAACGTGGTGTTCGGCGGCGGCAAGGACGCCGCGGGCGCGTTCCTGATCGACATGATGGACGAGGGCCGGTTGGACAAGTTCGCCTTCACCGGCTCCACCGCCGTCGGGCGGATGGTGGGCGAGGCGGCCGGGCGCAACCTGCTGCATCCGACGCTCGAGCTCGGCGGCAAGAACCCGCTGATCGTGTTGCGCGACGCCGACCTCGACAACGCCGTGCAGGGCGCGCTCTTCAGCGCCTTCGCGACCGGCGGCCAGCGCTGCACCTCGGCCGGCAACGTGATCGTCGACGCGCCGATCTACGACGCCTTCGTCGAGCGCTTCCTGGCGCGTGTCGCCGAGTTGCGCATCGGCGACCCGGTCGCACACGACGACGTCTTCTACGGACCGTTCATCAACGAGCGCTTCTTCGAGCGCTGGCGGGACCACTACGAGTGGGGCGGCGCGGACGGCGCCACGCTCGCCTATGGCCAGGGGCGCATCGCCGCGGGCAACGCCCCGAGCGGTTGGGTCGGGGGCGACCCCGATGCCGGGTATTACGGCTGGCCGACCGTGTGGACGGGCGTGCAGCCCGGGATGCGGCTGTTCCAGGAGGAAGTGTTCGGGCCGACCATCAACCTGGTGAAGGTCGACGGGGTCGACGCCGCGATCGACGCCGCCAACGCCGTCGACTACGGCCTCTCGAGCGCGATCTACACCATGGACCGCGACTGGGCGTACCGCTTCAAGAGCCGCATCCAGGCCGGCATGAGTTCGATCAACAACACCACCAACGGCGCCGAGGCGCACCTGCCGTTCGGCGGCGTGAAGGGCTCCGGCAACGGCACGCGCGAGTCGGGCATCTGGGTGCTCGAGGCCTACACGTACTGGCACGCCGTCAACGACGACGTCTCCGGGCGGCTGCAGCTGGCGCAGATGGACACCGCCTACGTGCAGCCCGGCGACGAGGTCGACGTGGCGGCGCTGTTCTGACCGTGCGGCGGCTCGCCGGCCTAGTCGTCGTCCTCGCCCTGCTGGCGGGCGCGGCGCCCTGGGCGGCGGCCGCCGACGGCGTGTGCGAGCCGCAGCTGCGCCGCGCGCTGCCGCTGCCGGGGGTGAGCGACGGCGTCGTGGCCGTCGAGTTGCTCGCGGCGGCGGTGCGCCAGGTCGAGCCGGCGCTGCGGCCGTGGCGCAACCCCGGCGCGCCGATCCCGGCGGGTGAGCGCGGCGCCGAGGCCGCACGGTTCGTCGCCTCGGTGGGCCTGCTCCCGGACGGCTGGTCGCTCGAGACGCACGACCTGGACGCCTGGCAGGCGATGCACGCGCGCTTCGCCGGCTGGTACCGCGCCACGCCCGCGACCGTGCAGGGCGGCAATCGCGAGGGGATGCTGAGCGACATGGTCGCCACGCTCGGCGCCGTGTCGGGCGCGTTGCGGCCGTTGGTGGTGTTCGCGACCGGACAGGGCGACGAGGTCACGTTCTTCGCGGTGATGTGGAACTGGACGCCGCAGCCGCGGCTGCTCCTGTTCGAGCCCGCGCCGGGCCTGCGCCTCGGCGAGGGCCGCGGCGATGAGCGCGCTGAGCCCGTGTTGGCGGCGATGAGCGGCTGTGCGTTGCGCTTCGAGCGCTTCGCCTACGCGCCCGAGGACCTGGCGATCGGGCTGTTCGGCCAGCAGGGCGAGTCGATCTTCCGGGTCGTGGCGAGCGATCCCCCGGAGGCGGGACTGCCGGCCGTGTTCGAGGCGGAGCGGCTGATGGACGTGTTCCGCTTCGACGACCCGGCGTTGGCGGGGGTGCGGGTGCTCTCCGGCGGGGTCGAAGGCCCCAGCATCGGCGCCGGCACCGTGCTGCGCCTGCTCGCGGTCGTGCGCACCAACATCAACCTCGACGGGATCTTCTTCCACACCGCGTTCCCCTGAGCCTGGCAGCTGGGCGGCCCAGGCGTGGTTGGCCCGCCCACGTGGTTGGGCGTGCTCAGCGTCCGAAGCGGCGCTCGCGCTGCTGGAAGCTGCGGATGGCGCGCAGGAAGTCGATCTTGCGGAACTCGGGCCAGAAGGCGTCGCAGAAGTAGAACTCGCTGTACGCCGTCTGCCACAACAGGAACCCGGAGAGGCGCACCTCGCCCGAGGTGCGGATCACGAAGTCGGGATCGGGCGTGCCGGCCGTGTAGAGGTGGCGCTGGATCTCGTCGATCGACAGGTTGTCGGCCGCCTCGCGAAGATCGTCGCCAGCGTCGGCGTGCTCGTGCAGCAGCCGCTTGACGGCCGCCACGATCTCTTCCCGGCCGCCGTACCCCAGCGCCACGTTCAGGTGCAGTCGGTCGAAGTGGGCCGTGCTGGCCTCGAGCTCGCGCAGCGCCTGCTTGGTGGGTTCGGGGAAGTCGTCGATGTCGCCGATCACCCGCACCTGGACCCGGTGCGCGATCAGCCGCTCGTCGGTCAGGAACTCGCGCGCCTGCTTCGTGAAGAGCGAGTGCAGGTGCGCCACCTCCTCGGGCGGGCGGCCGCGGTTGTCGCTCGAGAAACCCCAGAGCGTCATGTGCGTGATGCCGAGTTCGAGGGCCCACTCGAGCACGTCGCGCGCCTTGCCGGCGCCGTGGTCGTGGCCGCTGGCGGCGTCCATCCCGAACGCCCGCGCGAAGCGGCGGTTGCCGTCCATGATGACGCCGACGTGGCGGGGCAGCTTGCCGCCCGTGGTCACTTGGGCCAGCAGACGGCGCTCGTAGAGCCAGTACAGCCAACGATCCCAGGTGCGCGCGAGCCGCCGCATCAGACCGCCGCCGGCGCGACCGACGTCGTCGCGGGCGCGCTCGATCCGGGTGCGGTTGGCATCGACCGACATGCGCCTCGATTCTACCGCCGCCCATGTGCAACGAGATGGCATGGTGCGCCATCACCAGGTTCGCGCGAACCGGCCTGGATCAAGCGCACGATCTCGTTCGGCATCCGCAAGCGAGTCAGGCGCGTGCGCGATTCGCAGCGATTCGTGCGCGGGAGCGTTGCCTCCGATCACGTGCGCGCCCTACAATCGTGACACGAGCATCAGGACGCACGCGGCGACGATCGGCGACGCCACGCGTCGTCGGCAGAGGAGGCGTTGGCATGCGTGGACACGCACCGGCATCGAACGGCAGCGCGACGGGTGTGACGGCGTGACCGGCCTCCCGCATCTCCTGGTGGTGACCGGCATGTCGGGCGCCGGCAAGACGCTGGCGATGAAGGCGCTCGAAGACCTCGACTTCTTCTGCATCGACAACCTCCCGCCGAGCTTCCTGCCGCAGGTCCCGCGGCTGCAGCACCTCGCCGCCGACAGCGGCCGGCGCGTCGCGGTGGCGATGGACGTTCGCGGCGGCGATCTGTTCGCCGACCTCTTCGATGCGCTCGACACGCTGCAAGCCGACGCCGTGCCCCACAGGATCCTCTTCCTGGACTGCAGCGACGACATCCTGGTGCGGCGCTTCTCCGAGACGCGCCGGCGCCACCCGGTCGACGAGGGCCGCAGCCTCTTCGAGCACATCGCGGCCGAGCGCCGCATCCTCGCCGGCCTGCGTGATCGTGCCGATCTCGTGCTCGACACGACCGGCATGACCGGCCACGACCTCAAGGTGCGCCTGGCCCGGATCGTCACCGGTCGCAGCCTCGAGGAGGGGCTCGAGGTCGACGTCGTCAGCTTCGGCTTCAAGCACGGCGTGCCGCTCGACGCCGACCTCATGTTCGACGTGCGCTTCCTCCCCAACCCGTTCTACGAGGCCGAACTGCGACCGCTGACGGGGCTCGACTCGCCGGTCCGCGACTACGTGCTCGAGCGTCCCGAGGCGGCGGCGTTCGTCGACGACGTGGCGCGCTTCGTCATGCGCTGGCTGCCCGGCTTCGCGGCGACCGGCCGTCCCCGCCTGACGATCGCGATCGGCTGCACGGGCGGCCAACACCGCTCCGTCGCGTTGACCGAGGCGATCGGCGACGCCATCCGCACCGGGCACCCCTTCGTCGACACGCGTCATCGCGACATGCCGCGCAGCCCAGACGCCCCCGGCGACGAGCGGCGCGACGCCCCGCCCGGCGACGAGCGGCGCGCCGCCCCGCGCGGCGAGGACGTCGCGCGCGGACGCGATGTCTGACGCCGGCGTGCCGTGCGAGACGGGATCGCCCAGCGGCGGCGCCGTCCGCGGTATCCGCGTGCGGCGCGCCACCGTCATGGCTACCATCCACGCCCGCGGCCAGTGCAGCGTGGCCGAGCTGGCCGACGCCGGCGGCGCCTCGGAGGCCACGGTCCGGCGTGACCTCGCCGCGCTCGAGCGGCAGGGCATGGTCGACCGAACCTGGGGCGGCGCCCGGGCGCACGTCGCGGTCCGGTATCCCGAGAGCTTCGTGCGCCGCGCCGCCAACGGTGCGCGGGCCAAGCACGCCGTTGCGCTGGCCGCCGCGGCGATGGTCGAGCCCAACATGGTCGTCGGACTCTCGGGCGGCACCACCTGCACGATCCTCGCGCGCATGCTGCGCGGGCGACCGATCAACGTCGTGACCAACGCGGTGAACGTGGCCACGGAACTCTACGGCAGCAGGCCGACGAAGGTGATCCTCACGGGGGGCGCGCTGAAGGCGAACTCCTACGAGCTCGTCGGTGCCGGTGCGGACGCGATCATCAGGTCGTACCACCTCGACCTGTTCTTCTTCAGTTGCTCGGGCGTGACCGAGGCCGGCTTCGCGCGCCGCGATCATGCCGAGGCCGCGATCGTGCGCAGCTTCCGCGCCGTGACGCAACGCACCGTCTTGCTGGTCGATCGCAGCAAGCTCGGGCGCGCCAACCCGGCGCGCGTGGCACGCCTCGGCGAGGTCGACGACGTCGTCGTCGACGGCCCGCTCCCGGAGCCGTGGCGTGAGCGCTTCGCATCGGCCGGGCCGCGCCTGCACGTCGAGCGACCGCTGGACCGACCGGTGCCCGACGCGGCCGGTGTCTTCACCGAGACGTGAGCGTGGCCCACGGGCCTCGCCCACGCGCCTCGCCCACGCGCCTCGCCCACGGGCTTGGCCCACGCGCCTCGCCCACGGGCTTGGCCCACGCGCCGAATGTCAGGATGACGTCATGAGGGAGGGGGGCGCGGCACGATGTTGAGCACGCTCGGCGGCCTGGCGCTCTTCCTGCTGGGCATCGAACGCATCGCCGCGTCGCTGCAGGCCCTCTCGGGCACCCGCATGCGCCGGGCCATGGCTGGCGCGACCCGCTCGCCCTGGCGCGCGCTCGCCACCGGCACCGCCGTCTCGGCCGCCACCCAGAGCGGCACCGCAACGGCCGTCACCGCGCTCGGTCTGGTGGCGAGCGGTCTCGTGCGGCTGCGCGAGGGGATCGCGCTGTCGCTCGGCGCCAAGGTCGGCGCCACCCTGGCGATCCAGCTCGCGGCGTTCAAGGTCACCGAGGCGGCGCTGCCGCTGATCGGCGTCGGCTTCATCGTGGCGCTGTGGCGGCCCTCGCGGCACGTCGGAGGACTCCTGCTCGGCGTCGGCCTGCTGTTCCTCGGCCTCGACCTCACCGTCGGCTCGGTGGCGGGCCTGCAGTCGAGCGAGCTGTTCGGGCTCGTGATCGACGGCGCCGAGCGCCAGCCGCTCGCCGTCGCCCTGGTCGGCGGGTTGCTCGGTGCGGCGTTGTCGAGCACGAACGGCGTCGCCGCGATCGCGCTCGGCCTCTTCGCCGGCGGCGCCGTGTCGCTCACGACGGCCCTGGCGCTCGTCCTGGGCGGCAACGTCGGCGGCACGCTGCTGGCGCTGCTGGCCGCTCGCAGTCTCGACGTCGAGGCGCGGCGCGTGGCGCTCGCCCACACGCTCGCCAAAGCCGTCGGCGCGGTGGCCCTCACGCTGGCCGTGGTGCCCGCAGCAGGTGTCATCGGCGCGCTCGGGGGCGACGAGGCCCGGCAGATCGCCAACGCCCACACGCTGTTCAACGTCGCGGTCGCCGTGCTCGCCACGCTGCTGGTGGCACCGCTGGCGGCGCTCGTCAGCGCGATGATCCCCACGCGCGAGGACGTGGCCGGGCCGAAGTACTTGCGCGCCAGAGCCCTGGACGACCCGCCGCTCGCAACTGCGCTGGCGCTGCGCGAGACGGTGCGCATCAGCGACCAGGTGGCGTTGTCGATGGAGCAGGCCGTCGACTTCCTGCGCAGCGGCGAGTGGGACGACGACGCCATCGAGGCGCGCGAGTCGAAGATCGACCGCCTCACGCGCTCGGTGGTCGAGTACCTGGCCACGCTGCGCCGGACGCACGGCGAAGAGCCGGTCAGCGAACGGCTGCTGTTGCTCGTCACCGAGCTCGAGCACATGGGCGATCAGGTCCGGCGGATGCAGCGCCGCGAGGCGCGCCTGCGCGAGTCGGGCATCGAGTTCAGCAAGGACGGCCGCGACGAGCTCGCCGACACCGCCGAGGAGGTCCTGTCGCGCGTGCGCGCGGCGTTCACCGCCCTCGCCACGGGCGACGTCGCGCTGGCCAAGCAGGTGGTCGCGGGTCGGCCCACGCTCGAGCGGCTCGTCGCCGACATGCGGCTGGCGCACCTGGCGCGGCTCGAGGCGCGCCTACCGGAGTCGCGCGCCTCGTCGTCGCACCACCTGGAGGTCCTCACGCTGATGCGGCAGATGGACGCCAGCACCACCCGCGTGGCCGGCTGGGTGAAGGACGGCCTGGGGACGCAGGAGTGACGCGCCCGCTCGCTCGGCGATCCGAGCGTCGCGGGCCCAGCGCACGCCCGCTCCCGGGCTGGACGCCGCGATGCTGAGCACGCTGGGCGGGCTCGCGCTCTTCCTGATGGGCATGGAGCGCATCGCCAGCGCGCTGCGAGCGCTGGGTGGCGGCTCGATGCGGCGCGCCATGGCCGGCGCCACCAGCTCCCCCTGGCGCGCGCTCGCCACCGGCACGGTCGTGTCGGCCGCGACGCAGAGCGGCACCGCCACCGCGGTCACGACGTTGAGCCTGGTGGCGGGCGGGCTGGTGAGCCTGCAGGGCGGCTTGGCGATGTCGTTCGGGGCGCAGATCGGCGCCACGCTCGCGATCCAGCTCGCCGCCTTCCGCCTCAGCGAGTTCGCGCTGCCGATGGTGGCGATCGGGTTCTTGCTCATGCGCTGGCCGCGCGCGAGCGAGGTCGGCCGCCTGGTCCTCGGCGCGGGCCTGCTCTTCCTGGGTCTGGGCCTCACGGTCGACGGGGTGAGCGGCTTGCAGGGCTCGGCGGCGTTCATGACCGTGATGGCGTCGGCCGAGGCCCAACCGATCATGGTCGCGCTCGTCGGCTTCGCCCTCGGCACCGTGCTGACCAGCACCAACGCCGTGGCCGCCCTCGGCCTGGGCCTGTTCGCCAGCGGCGCGCTCCCCCTGCCGGCCACGCTCGCGCTCGTGGTCGGCGGCAACGCCGGTGGCACCATGCTCGCGATCCTGGCCGCGCGCTCGCTCGGCACCGAGGCGCTGCGCGTGGCGGTGGTGCACACGGGGCTGAAGCTCGTCACGGCCCTCGCGGTGGCCGCCGTCGCCACGCCTGCCGCCGCGGCCGTGGCGGCGCTCGGGGGCGAACCTGCGCGTCAGGTCGCCAACGCCCACACGCTGTTCAACGTCGTCGTGGCGCTGCCGGCCACGCTCCTCGTCGCCGCGCTGGCGCAGCTCGGCCGGACTGCGCTGCCCGAACGGGCCGTTGCGATCGGCCCGCGCTACTTGCGCGCCGACGCGCTCGAGCGCACCGATCCGGAGCTGGCGCTGGCCCTGGCGCGGCGCGAGACGGTGGCGGTCTCGGACCTGGTGGGCGAGATGCTCGAGATCGCCGCGCGCTCCCTGCGCAGCGGCCAGTGGGACCCCGCACTGGTCGACGTGCGCGAGGCGAAGGTCGATCGGTCGACGCGTGAGATCGTCCAGTACCTCGCCGACCTCCGGAACCGCCACGGCGAGGATCCGG
This sequence comes from Trueperaceae bacterium, assembly GCA_007695125.1. GTDB lineage: Bacteria > Deinococcota > Deinococci > Deinococcales > Trueperaceae > CSSed10-48. Next base: position 11,541 of record REEJ01000145.1, read on the forward strand.
TCTCTGAGCGGCTGCTCCTGACGGCCAGCGAGCTCGAGCACATGGGCGACCAGGTGCGGCGCCTGCAGCGGCGCGAGGGGAAGCTGGTGACGGCGGGGATCGAGTTCAGCCACGCCGGCCGCGCCGAACTGGCCGACACCGCCGAGCGCTCGCTCGAGCGCCTGCGGGCGGCCTTCACGGCGCTGGCGACGGGCGACGCGCGCGTGGCGAAGAGCGTGCTCGAGGGCCGCACCGCCTTCGAGCGCTTCGTCGCCGACA